>JAEYSH010000074.1 GCA_023434825.1 Methanobacteriota archaeon
CTGTGTCCCATATAACTAACAAGTTGGAATAACCAACAGCTAATTTTATTTCTGATTAAAATTTCACAAATCTAATTTTTAAGATTATCTTAATCTGACCATATTTCAGTTCTATTGGGTAATAAAACCTACAAATTTATTACTACCAAACAACATAATATACTTAATGCCTGAACTATACTCCTTAATCGCCAGCATTCTACCTTACGCCCTGGGGGCAGCAGTCAGCCCCATAATCCTAGCTACCTTAATAGCCGCAGTTTCTCACACAAGAAGCCCACGTTTAGCTTCATTCTCCTATCTATTTGGCTCAATTATATTTTTCCTTATCGCGGCATTTGTAGGCATGTATATAGGTAGCGGGCTTTCTGCTGTAGCTTTGGGGATAATCAATATCGGCGCCATAACTGAAGTTATTCTAGGTGGTATCCTAGTTATTATAGCGTTGAAAACTATTTTTGTCAGGGAAGAGCCTCGAGAAGAGGGTCTTCTTGGCTTTGTAGATTCACTTCGAGAAAATAGAAATTTTTCAACTTTTATCAAATTTTTTTACTTTGGATTTATAACTTTTCTGACCAGTTTCACAACCGTTATCCTCATACTCCAGTCAGGGATCATTATAGGGCTTTCCAATCCCGGATTTGGACTTACAGCAGAAACAGTGATTATATTAGGTTTAATTGCGCTTTTATTGGTTGAAGTGCCATTTATTATTTATTTAATATTTTCTACAAGAGCAGGCAGCATGTTATCTCCTGCCCGTAACTGGATGGTTAACTACGGGGACTATCTTACAACCATAGTATATTTATTCCTTGGCTTTTTCTTCCTTATCAGAGGATTTATGTTTATTTAACTGGTTTAAAATTTAGGCAATTCTTAGCCTGTTAAATTAACTATACATTTAAAACACGTATATATTTCCTTTAAATCGTTAAGTCTATTTTAATTTGTAAAGGTATCTTCAGACTCATTTATTCGGTTCAAAATAGTATTAAAAACTATAATTTTATTACTATCAAATGAACATAGTATTAGATGCGAGGTGTTTTCTATGCCAGATGTTATAACAACAATTAAAGATCCTGAGGATATTCATTTCATTCTTAAAAAAAAAGGAATTGAAGCTGAAAATGTAATAATTTTAACCAGAGGCGATATTCATGGCCTCTTAAATGTTGAAAGAGAAGGCTACATAATTAAATTCTTAGAAGGAGATTTCTTCGAAGTTTTACAGGATATCAAATGTGTTTTTGACCTTGCCCCAGAACCCTGCTTTATTGCAGGTGAAAATGAACTCGACATTTACGTAACTTATTATCTAGCTCAACTTGAAAAAACAATTCCATTTTATGTTTTAGACAATAATAAACTGATATTATTGCCTGTAAGTACTTCACACGCGTTTACCCATGTTAAAAAACAGATAATGGAATATCTAAACGAACATGAGCAATCTAACTCTAATGATGTTGCAAATCACTTAAGTAGAGAATCAGGGACCAGGGGTAGAAAAGGTAAATATTCAAAATTAACCATAAACCAGTATTTACACGAGCTTGAAAGTGCAGATTTAGTTAACAGTGAAGGGGACAGATATTCCCTTAACGATAAAGGTTCTCGGTTTATGGAAATTTTAAGATAATCTCTTTAAAACTTTAAAAAGTTTAAATGTTTTTTTATTTTTAAATAATATTAATCTACAAAATAATGATTGTTTAACTATTTTTTTATATTTTAACCAAAGCTATATTTCATGCAATTAATTTTAAACATCCTCACCAAATTTTTAAACATTTACACCATTTTTTAAAATTTAATCCAGTGAACTATAAATAGAGCGTTGATACAACCCATATCATTTACATGAAAATGAATTAATTTGAAAAGGGGATTAAAATGGAAACAAATGTTATAAACAGTAGTTATTTTAACAACTTTTGCATAAATAGCTTTAACCTATTTAAGGAGTGTGATAATGACATCTAATACTCTTTATCAAAAAATAGCAGGTTTATTACTGGTTATTAGCGGTATTCAGTTTATGTTGCTTGTAAGTATTGCTGAAACATTGTACCCCGGTTATAACACAGCAAAATATGATCTCAGTTCCCTTGCAGATTTGCCTATACATGAACCCTCAGCAACTATTTTCAACGTAACTGTATTTATAGCAGGTTTACTTGTTATTATAGCTACTTATCTAATCTACAAACAATCTAAAGGCAAAATTTTCCCAGCATTTTTAGGTCTTCTTGGGATCGGAGCCATGGGTGTAGGTATATTCCCAGGATACACTGGAAATGCACATGTCATTTTTGCAATGACTTCCTTTATCTTTGGAAGTTTAGCATTGTTGACTTCTTTCACAATTTTACGAGATTCAATGATTAAGTATGTTCTTATAGCACTGGGTGCAGTTGCATTTCTAGATATTCTGCTTTTAATTATTCTACAGGAAGCAAATCCGTTTATGGCATTTGGTATCGGTGGAACTGAAAGGCTTATTGTTTATC
>JAEYSH010000097.1 GCA_023434825.1 Methanobacteriota archaeon
TCTATTGTTTGTATTATAGAAACTGAGTATCTTTGAATACATATAAATCAATTCTTCATAGGATACTTTACACAGTGATGTTGTAGCGTAACTAGGTGCAGCACCATCAGAACTGATGAATGATTTGATTCTCTGAGCTATATCTATGTACTCTGTATTGGCTATCTCTCCATTTGCAAAGTTACTAGCAAATTCGTCAGGTGTAGCTATGTTTTTCAATGGTATTGGTGTGTTTACATTCATATTTAATTGCAATAAACTTTCCACTAGTAGATTTAGGAAATCTGACATTTTTACCTGAACAGAACCTACTAATACGTAATTAGGCAGTATTTTGTTCGTTTCAATGTATGATTTTACATTTACTGCTGCCTTTTTAATTTGTTCAATTGTAAACGATGGAATGGATGGTTGTTCAATTACAGGTGAAGAAATCTTCAAACTTGAATCCATAGAAACAGTATTTGGTAATCTGTTATTTTCTCCTTGGAAGTTTAATATCTTTGAATACATGTAAATTATCTGTTCAAATTGAATGTTTCCTAGTGTTGTTGTAGAATAGTTTGGAGCTATTCCACTGGAATCTATGAATGATTTAATTGTTTGTGCAATGTTTATATATTCTGATAATTTTATGGTTCCTGTTTTAAAGGATCCTGTGGATTCTTGTGGATCTAATATGTGTTCAAGTTTTATAGGTGTTGTTACTCCATTATTTAATTGTAGTACGCCGTTTACCATCAATCTCAAGAATTCTGGCATTGAAACTTGTTTTGTACCAATTGTTACATAATTCGGGAGTTTTTTATTAGTTTCAATATATGATTTAACTCTGCTTCCTGCATCTCTAATTTCACTTAAAGTAAAACTTGGAGGGCTAAGGAAATCCTGGTCAATCAACCCATATCTAAACAAAACAAATCCAGATGCTCCATTACTTAATGCCGATTTAACATCTTGATTAAGTTCACTTGATGATATTTTATTTGTATCTGAATCTGAAACATATGTTTGAAGTCCCGCAATTACTGGAGTTCCATTCGATTGTTCTGTAATATATTTTGTTACAGTACCAATCCATGATGAATTCTTATTGTAATTTCCCTTATATATCATTGGAACAATGAAATCAAGATACGGTGCTAATTTAGCATAATCTTGACCATAATAATTTCCATTTTGACTACATTCGGGCATTACTGCTGCTGAAACTGCTACTTTTGATTTAATCGATTTTACTGCATTATAAACATCGCGAACAAATGAGGTTATTGTTTCTGTCCCATTGGAATGCTTGTAAGCTGCATTATCACCAACTCCTGAGTATCTGACGTAATCAAGATGGATTCCATCAATATTGTAATTTTTTACAATATCTTTAACCATGTTTAGTAAGAATGTTCGCTGTGTGGTATTTGCTGGGTCAACCCAATTACCATTAGCATCTTTAAAACATGTAATCCATGCATGAATTCTTATTCCAGAATTTTGAAATTTATTTAAAACACTGTTAAGTACGCTCTCGTACGTTGGAGTTGAAATCAAATTTGCTTTTATGAAAACATCTGTAATATTAGCATTTTTCAGCTCATCTAAATTCACAATCCCGATATCTTCAGCTTTTAACCAAATTCCACGAACATCAGTGAAATTAGGTCCTATCTCCGGCGTATCTTCTGGTGGAGTTACAATAGGAGGTAAAATCTTCACATTTGAATCCATAGAAACACTATTCGGTAATCTATTATTGGTATTATAGAAACTGATTATCTTTGAATACATGTAAACTAAGGATTCATAGGAAATTTTACCTAAATTGGTTGTAGCATAATTAGGTGCAACACCATTAGAATTTATAAATTGACTTATTCGATTTGTAACATCAATATAAGCGGATTTAGTTAATGTTCCACTTTTAAAAGATCCAGTAGAATTTTTAGGAGCGCTTATATCTTTTAAAGTCAACGGTTTTGTTATTCCCTGATTAATCTGCAGTACACTTTCAGTCATAAGCAGTAAGAAATCGGAAATTTTAACCTGTAGATTATTTATCTGGACGTAAGCTGGTAATCTGCTGGTTTCAATGAAAGATTTAACTCTTGAAGCTGCTTCCTTTACTTGATTTACAGTAATGTTATTTACATTGACTGTTTTTATTTCTCCCGCAGCAGCTTGAGGTTCTTCCTGAATATTTTCAGTTAAATTGTCTGAAATAGTTACGTTTGCAGTATTATTTTGGATCCATTGACTTTTAGGTCCTATTTCTTCAACTGGTTCTTCTGTATCCCGAATATTCTCTGTGTTATTCTCTAAATTTGTTAAATTTGTTGAATTGGTTATGTTAGTGGGATTTGTTGCGTTTCCTAAGTTTTGCTCATATTCACCTAAATTAGTTAAATTTTGGTGTTCTGAAGTGGCGTATATACCATTAACACATGTCATTGCTAAATTTAAAACAATAAACATGGTTAACAGCGTTCCTAATTTAATTTTATCGCCTCCATTGTCCAAAAAAACTAAAAATATAATACTATATAAACTGAAAGTATTTTTAGAATATACTAGTATTACTTTTAAATATTTTTAGGACATATTAATTATTCGTTAGGGATTTATATAAATTTTTTGCTTTAAAATCCAAAAAAAGAGCTTATTAAATCCTTTTTTTTTATTTAAAAAGATATTAAAGTTTATTAAATTATCTTATACTAAATAAGCTTTCTCTATTCCTTCTGCGAATAAAAAATCTTAATTTAGGATTATTTTACCCAATAAAAAGCTAATCAAAGTTATTATATATCATTCTAAATAGAGAAAAACATTAAATTACTAATTTTAAGTTAGAATAGTTTTCTAGCTCATTTTAGAAAAAGTTACATCTAAGGACTGCAATTATTGCTGCAGTGATTAAAAAATATTAGATTATAGAGAATATTATTCAAGGGCTTAAAGAAATAAAGTTCGAATAATTTTATACACAATTATTTCTAATCAAGTTAATCAGCAGGGAAATACAATTAATACAAATATAAATGGGCACCCAGTACAGTTAAAACTAAAACTATTGGAATGCAAGAAACGGGCTTACCTTTACCATTAATGGTTTTAGCATTATTAAAGGTTTTAAGCATGATAATTTTTCTTACTATATAAAATAATATTATATTTTATATTGCAGTAAAATTTTCTACTCATAAAACAGTTATATTCAGCTAAAACTGGCATAATGTGCTTTTTTTTGCGATTTTAATTTTTTTATATTAATATAAAGATTTACTTAAGATGAAATTCGTGAAAGTGAAGTAATACGTATCATAAATTTAAGATTAGCATCATCATTGGATACATAAAAGAAGATTATCTATAAATTCTTCTATGGCAACATCATAGTCGATGATGTCGCGTTTAAAATACCTTTCAATATTGATCAAGAGTATGAATGAAAATATGGTAAGTCCCAATGTTCGGGCGTTTATTTTTTCATTTTTGATATTTTCTTCAATTTGTTTTTCTAAAAAAGTGGTCATTTCACCCATATTTGATTCAAATAGAGGAGATTTTTGAGTTATTGATATAAAGAGGAAATCAAAGTTATCTAAAGATACTTTTGCGAGATTTTTAACATAACTTTCTAAAAGATCTCTAGAATTTTCAAATTCTTTATCTGTAAATATTGAAAGAAATTCTTTTTCTATTTTTTCAGTATTTTTAGTTAATATTATGTCATAAAGATTCTTTTTATTTTCAAATTTACGAAACAAAGTGGAGTCATTAACTCCTGCTTTTGCAGCAATATCTCTGGTAGTCGCTCCTTTATATCCTTTTTCAGCGAATATTTTTAAAGCTGCATCTAGAATCTTTTGTTCAGTTTGATCATTCATATAACAATTTTATTTTTCTTAAGCTTATTAAAATTATCATCTTAAAACTGTTAAATTTGTTGATTATTTAAAAACAATATTTATTTTTAAATTTAATTAGGTTCTACCTTTTAAATTCTATTTTAATGGAATTACTTGGTAACTTTTATATAGTGATTAAATATATCTTTATGCATGCATGCAATCGCATGCAAGTATAATTCTAAAGGAGGTGAAAAAGATTAAGATACAGACAATAATATTAGCACTAACACTTATTTTCACCATTATGCTTTGTGGATCAGCTGCAGCAGCAAATGGTACATGGCACAATGAAACTGTTGATAATTCAAGTAATAGTATAGGTGAATATACTTCTTTGGCTCTAGATAACTTTGATAATCCACATATAAGCTACTATGATGATACAAATGGTAATTTAATGTATGCAAGCAAAAATGGAACTAACTGGACTACAGAAATAGTTGATTCTACTGGAAATGTGGGGGAATATACTTCTCTTGCTTTAGATAATTCTGGAAATCCACACATTAGTTACTATGATAGCACTAATACTGCTTTAAAATATGCTCGTTGGAATGGAATTGCATGGATTTTAACAACTGTTGATAATTCTGCAGCTGTAGGTCAATATACGTCTTTGGCTTTAGATATTTCAGGTAATCCGCATATAAGTTACTATGATGTGGGAAATGGTAATTTGAAGTATGCTCGCTGGAATGGAACTGCATGGATAATTGAAACAGTGGATGGTAATCAACCAACTAACCCTAATGTAGGTAGATTTTCTTCTCTTTCTTTGGATGGTGCCGGAAATCCACATATTGCCTACTATGATGATACAAATCATGCCTTGAAGTATGCAAGTAACACTGGAAGTGGTTGGACTTTGGAAACAGTGGATAATGAAAATGACGCAGGTTGGGATACATCTTTAGCTCTTGATTATGCGGGAAATCCACATATAAGTTATAAACGCGCTAATTCTGGACATGTGAGGTATGCCAGTAAAACTGGAGGTGTTTGGACAACTGAATTAGTTGATATTAGTGGAGGTGTTGGAGTATTCACTTCATTGGCATTTGATAATGCAGGAAATCCCTATATAAGCTATTATGGTTATCCCGGACGTTCATTAGCTGTTTCAAGTAAAAATAGGGGTATATGGGGTAAACAAGTTCTTGATGTAGCAATTACTGGTTATTATTCATCATTGGTAATTGATAATGCTGGAAACATTCATTTAAGCTACGTTGCAGTTGCAGGATCTTCATATTACTTAAAATATGCAAATTTCATCCTAGACCCGGTTATTTCTAATGATTCAGTTAATTCATCAGAAAATTTAACTAGTTCACGTGTAAATGCGGCAACCAGTACAGTTAAAACTAACACTATTGGAATGCAAGAAACAGGTTTACCTTTACCATTAATGGTTTTAGCATTATTAATGGTATTAAGCGGTTTAATAATACCTAAAAAGAAATAATTAAATTTTTATTTTTTTTTCTTTTTTGTTTAAATATGATTTCATGTGAATAATGGCCAAATTAATCGATTTTAACTACAAAAATTCTTAAGTTTAGTCAATTAATATATGTTAAAAATTAGTTTTAGCCCCTTAATATACTTGATTTTGCTTTATAATGGTGTTTTGAGCGTGATATTTATAATGATAATTACAAAAATGATACTATTATAGTTTTTAATAATTAAAATCTATCCTTAAAAAATTAAGAATTTAAAGATAGGCTTTAATATGTTTGTTTTCATGATTTTAATTTGTTTTTAACTAGTTTTTAAATATTAACTTCATTAGTTCTTTATAGTTGCGGATAACGAAATTGAATTAATTATTTTTGGTAGAAGTAAGATTTTTATTTTCAATCAACAAATAGGATTTTAAGAGAACATTTAATTATTAATTGGAGATGGAATTTTTGATTAATTGGAAATCTTATAGTTATAAGAATAATATTTTAAGATAAGTAGTAATATTTAAAAAGGAATAATATAGCGTCTATTAGATTTGAAAAACAGTGATTTATTTAATTTTGGAAAAACTAGATAAAGGTGATGGGGTATGGATGTTTATGAGTTAATTGATAAACTGGATGATGAAACTAAGGAGAATATAGCTCAAGTTATGTGGATGGAGGAATTTAATGTTGAGGAACTTCTTGAGGAAATAGTTAAGAAATTGGGAAGTAAAAAAAATAGTAATAAATGCTTTGGGGAGAGAATGAGATACTTGTTAAGTGAAAAGTTAAAAAATCCTGATTCATTCACTCCGAGTTACAAAAATGTTTATGAAACTTTAAGTGAGTATTCTAAGTCACTTTCACCACATCAAATGTATGCAATGACTTTTTTTCTAGGAATGGATAGCTCTAAAGGTTATAAACCGATACCGGCAAAGGCCGATTTTAAAATTCCAGAAGATGAAGCCCCTCAATGGGATTATCAATTAGGATGGCATTTTATTGTTGGAAGTTGTATTGGGAATAATGGGAAAGAATATGGTGTTCAATTCATGTTTTGGCAATATGCACTACTTCCTCCAGATATAGCAAAGTATTTTGGACTTTCTGACATTGAAAATCAGTTTATTGAACTGCATCTGGCTATAAGTGAAGCTGGAGGAAAACATCACCGTTCTAAGCCCATAGGCGTTGCAGGCACAACAGGGTTGATCGATTTTTCAGATAAACCATTCAATTATACACTTGGAATGAATAAAATCGCGTCTTTAAGTGAAGATAGTACATTTCCTATGAGGATAAGGGGAAGGGGATTCGACTTAGATCCAGCTTCACCATCTGAAATTGAAGTTGATATTACACTTACACAAACTAAAGGATATTTACTTCAGGGTAAAGAAGGATGTGATCCATGTTGTGGGGGAGTTGGAACTTTATATTATTCTGTACCTAACCTCAGGGTAGATCCAGACAGAAGTGTTCTTAGAATCAATAAAGAGGAAGTTTCTTTAAAGAATGGTAAATTCTGGTATGATCATCAATGGTGTAATGGAATGCTTCCAGCGGGTAATCCTCGCGTGAAGGTTTTAAGAGCTGCTAATAATATGAATGAAAAGGCTGCAGGGGGATGGGACTGGTTTATGGCTCAATTTAAGGGTGATCGGGAAATAACAATGGCATCTATACATTCACATGAAATGGTACAGTTTCTTAATCAAGATGGGCCAAATCCTCCAGAAGCAATGGAAGCTGAAGTTTCAGGGAAATATATAGATGAGGAAAGTAACCCTAAAAATATTAAAGGGACATTAAAGATATCTGAATGGATAAAAAGTGAAAAATCACAGGATCCCAACTTGTATCCTGTAACGAATACATGGTATCCTCAAAAATGGGAATTCAGTTTTGGGGAAGATGTTCCTGAAGATATTAGGAGTTTTGTCATGATTCCCATTGTAAATGGAGGTCAATCTGGATTTTTTGCAAATGGATTACATTATTCAGAAGGTGCGGTATATCTAATAGATCCTGCAGGAAACTCAATTGGCAGAGGTTTTGCAGAATCAACAGGTTATAGTGACCCTATATTAAATAGACTTAAATTAGCAGGAATTCCAGCAAATGAAGAAATGCAAAATAAACTTGAAATACCTAAACCGTCCTTCTTTTTAAAATTAATTAGCTCTTTATACATATTATGGCCTTCAAACAAATCTAAATTAAAAAAATTACTTATAAATTGTTTAGATGCTAATTAAAAAGCTTTTTAAATCTTAAAACAAAGAATGGCAAAATTTAAGAAAAATAAAAGGTAATATAATTTTTTTATTTTTTTATTTATTTTTGCTAAATGTGAGGTATACCAATCAAAAATTTAATTTTAATGGATAATATTCTTTTAAATCGAAAAATAACGTTTATTATACTATTTTAAGTTTAGATTATTTATTATAATATATTATATTCAGTTCCGGACATATTTTGAGTATATTTATTTTAATGTAAGTTATTTTCATAGATTTTAGAGCATATATTTTGTAGTGTTATAGTGCGATATGGCGAATTATCGTTTCAAGTATTGAAAAAATATTTCAAAAAAAAAGAGAAAAAAGGAAGGGATTTATTTCCTTTTTGGAGTTATTAAACCGCCCAACACTGCTAAAATAGCTAATATTAATCCTGCTATTGGTAATCCTGTTTCTTGCATTCCTATTGTTCTAATTGTGCTTGTTGCGCTTGTTGTTTGTACTGCGTTGATTGTTATTTGTTGTATATTGTTTCCGAGTGTTGGGTCGTATGTTGATGTTGTTACTGTTGGATTGATGTTGAATGCTCCTGAGTTTAAAATCCTAACGTTGAGTTTTATCCATGGGTCTAGTAGGGGTACTGTTCCTAGTGGCCAGGTTATTGTTCGTGTTGTTGGATTATATGTTGCTTGTTGGTATCCGGGTTCTGTGTCTATGCTTACAAATTCCATACCTTCAGGAATCATATAAGTAAAAACCACATCATCAGCCGGGTCAGGACCATTGTTACCTAACTTAAAGGTTAAAATAATAGTCTCACCCACAGTTGGATTGGTTTTACTTGCTGTAACATTCACATAAACACTAGAATGATTCACTTTAAGAGTTCCATTACTTATAGAAGCTAAATATCGGGAATCACCAAGGAATTTCACTGTAATATTGTATATTCCGCCTATTTGAGTTATATTGTAGTTAAATGTGGCTATTCCTTTGCTATTTGTACTGTTTTGTCCTACTTTAATATTATTTATATAGAATTCGATTATTTTGTTGTTTAGTGGTGTTCCGTAGTAATCTGTTAATGCAGCGTTTAATGTTATTGTTTTGCATTTGTTTCCAGTTATATTACTTGTTGTTAGGTTTGTTGGTGTTTTAGTTACTGTAAGGTTTCCTATTCCACTTGAAGCAATATAATCACTGTTTTCAGTATAATTAGCTAGTATTGTGTAATTTCCTACATTCCAATTAGCTGGAATCTGCCAGGTATAAATAGATTTACCATTGGAAATAGTTACTGGAAGTGAGGTATATGCACCTACTTTGAATGTAACCAGTCCGTATTGTATAGGTTTACCGTTTTGATCCACAATAGTGGCAGTTAAGTTTACTGTTTGCCCTGCAAAATTATGCACAGAATCAACTGAAACACTTGAAATACCTTTACCCACATTAATTATAAGCGAACAAATTTGATTATCTAAAGTTGCGTTAACTTTAACAGGACCTAGATTTGGTGTGAATATGGAGCTGGCTAAACCATTCATAGTGGTTTTAGATAATGGATTTAAATTTCCATCATTAGATGCAAAGATCACTTCACTATCTGGAATATGACCGCCAGTTAATGGAGTTATATCGGTTCCATTGGAATGGTAATTAAAGTTAGCAGTTAAATTAACCAAATCACCGTATAAGATGTTGGTAGTGTTTGCTGTTAAATTCATGTAAATCCACCAAACAGGATTAGCATCGAATCCATATATTAAATTATTCCAATTCGGATTATTGGTTCCCCACCAGTTATTCTCAGCATTCACAGAACCAGCTAAATTATAAATTGCATTACCAGTAGTTGCTGTGTTGTTGTAGAATCGGTTGAAATTAAAAGTACACGTACTTATCCAATTATGGATAGCACCACCCGTAGAAGTTGCATTGTTCCCCGTGAAAGTACAATCACTAACAGTCAAATTATATCCTTGTAGATTGCTAATAGCACCCCCATCACCAGAAGTTGCATTGTTCCCGGTGAAAGTACTGCCACTCACATTACAATTACCTTCATTACATATAGCACCACCATAAGTTGCTGTGTTCCTGGTGAAAGTACAATCGGTAACACTTAAAGTACCTTTATTATAGATGGCACCACCATCAGTATCACTCAAATCAGTGTCAAACCCTGTTCCGTTGGTTAGTGTTAAATTATGAATAGTTACATTCACACTAGGGTTTATATAGAATATCCCGTTGGTTCCTGTTCCATTTATGATTGTGCCAGTTTGGCTTTGGCCAGTAATAGTCATGTTCTTGTTAATTGTGATGTTTGTGTTGCATGTGCCTGTGTATTGGCCGTCTGCAAGATTTATAACACCATTGGTGTTTACTGTGCCTGTTGCGTTTTTTATGCTGAGTTTAGCGTATTGCCAGGAAGTACCATTATTATTATCGTCTCCACCAGTTGCATTAACATAAATAGTATCATTATCAGCAGCAGAAACTGTACTTAAACAAGCAAATAAAGCCAAACTTATAATGGTTATAAGAATTAAATGATTATTTTTAGTTATAATCTTTTTTGGTATGTTTTCACCCCCTTTTACAGTTGATTAATTTAGATTTTTGAGTATTAATTAAAATCAATGTATGGATGCACTCCAAAAAAAAAGATAATTTGAGGTGAAAAACATTCCATTAACATTAGACATTGATTAGTTACTTCAAAAAAGGTTAGTTTTTGCCAATATTAATACTTTACTAAAAAAAAACCCTTAACTATCACTTTTCAAATGCACTATCCCTCAGACACCATAAAACATAAACGCAATGAATATATAGTGGGAAAAAAACATTTTTAAATTATTAAAAGCTTTTAGGAAAGTGAAAAATGTAAATAAATATTAAAGGAAAAATTTGAATGAGCTTAATCAAGGGCCACTTTTTATAAGATTTACAAAAATAAAGAATTAATGAAATAAAATTATAGCTATTGTTATAAAAATCTCCAATTTTCCTTAATTTTCAACACAATATCAATAAAAAATATCGTTCACTAATTAAGTGTAATTAGATATAGTTACATAATTAAAAAGGTTTTTGGAAAAAGAAAATTATATTTAAATCTGTTTCATTTTAAGTAATAAATAAAGTGGAAATAATATTTATTTTCCGATAAATAATATTTGATATTTCATCTTTTTTAGGTAATTCAAACTAATATTATGTAATTTAAGGAGATTATATCTCAATTTGCTATAATTACTAACGTAATTAATATTAATTAAAAGAACTTAAGCACCACATACATTTACAACTGAATTAGAGTATAAAAAACAAATATAAGATTGAATTAAAAATTACCTCTTGTTAAGGATTACTTTTTTAAATTTTCATAAAATAATGGGAATTCTATTCCTATTTCAATCGTGAGTTTTCTTCCAATCTCATCCAATTCCTCTTTGGTTTTAATGACAGGATCATACAAATTAATTATCATTCCTACTAATAAAATCCCTGAATTCGTCAAAATGGATTTATAGAGTGTATAATTGACAATCAATATATATATCTGGTTCATAAGTTTTTAAAATACCATTAAGATGTTCATATTGTTGTTTAGTAACATTCATATCTTTAAACTTAAAAATGATTAATTTTTTTGTGGAGTTACAAGGTTACTATCAACTTTTACTAATTCAATCAATTAAATCACCAATTCATGATTTAATTTAATAAAGGATAAACATTAATAAAGTAATAAACATAATAATGAATGTATTATAAAAAATAAAAATATTTATATACTTCCTTATATGTATTATACACAGTATAATGCATATAAGTGAATTAAGCACTATGAATACTATTTTTTAGATTGCCACCGAACTATTTTGGGGAAAAAATGAAATGTTTGCCATGAAAATTTAATACTTTCGGTAGATATGGACAATTTAGAAATAAGGAGATTTTTTAATGGGCAATAACAATGGGTTTGTTACTTTGGTGAATGAAGATTTAAAACAAGATTTTTTTAAAAAGGAGAAATTTAAAGAAGTCTTACATTATATCATAGATAAGTGTGGAGATCGCCCTAATGTTGGTATAACAGTATTATATAAATTACTTTTCTTTTCAGATTTCAATTATTATGAAATATGTGAAGAAAAAATGACAGGAGAATCTTATTATAAATTACCGAAAGGTCCTGCACCAGTTCATTTTAAATCAATGGCTAAAGAATTGGAAAATGAAGATAAAATTAATCATTATCAAGGAACTTATATGGGATATCCTCAGAAAAAATATAGATCATTACAATCTCCCCAATTAACTCTTTTAAAAAATAGTGAAAAAGAAATAATTGATAAAGTAATTGAAAAATGTAGCCATATGAATGCAACAGAAATAAGTGATTATTCTCATGAAGATATTTCATGGAGAGCAACAGATGATAACGAAGAAATAGATTACGAATTGGTTTTTTACAGAGATGAAAAATGTTCTGCAAGGGCACAGTATGGTAACATTCAATGCAACGACTGAATTTGTCAATGAAAAAAAGGATATTATTAAAAAATATCGCTCTTTTGAAAATGAATTTGAGACCTTTAAAAAAGCATTAAATGTTTCTCTTCCCGATAAATTACCAAAAACCGAAAGGATTAATGGTTTAGGCGATGAAATTAAAATCCCTATTTATAAGGTTAGGAAAATTAGATGTAAATCCCTTAAGAGGGGAGAAAATAGTGGCCTTAGGATAATTTATGCTTGTTCAAGCTGTCTTTCAAGAGTAGTTTTCATAGAAATTTATTATAAAGGAAATAAGGCAAACGAAGATCGCAATAGAATTAAGAAATATTTTAAAGGATTAGAAGATATTTAATTATCATTTTTCTATTTTGTAAAAAATATACTGAAACGGTTCTTATTTTTGTAATTAATTGATTTGACTATTAAAATTTATATTCTTTATTTTAAGAATAAAAACAATTTATTATTTGCATTGGATAAATAACTGTAATTAACATATCTGTGATTTCATGAAAATTGTGAGTATTCTAGCAATAGTAGAGTTAACAGAATCTTTAGACCTTAATTTATTATTAGAGAAATTAGAAGATGCAAAAACTTATGAAAATTTAAAAATAGTTTATATTAGAACTTATCCTGAAAATTATTATGTATCATTTTTTGGAACTGGAAAAATATTGATATATGGATTAAAATCATTTGATGATATTGATAGTGTTGCTAAGAGAATTTTAAAAATGATGAATGCATCAGGAATATTTAACAGTATAAAAGATATTAAAATTGGAAATATTGTATTACAAGGATATATAGAACTAAATAAACCTCTTGAAAGTCTAATAATATCATTAGATCCATCTAAAGCAACTTATGAACCAGAGGTGTTCCCCGCACTTAGATATAAAGATGATATTAACTATAATTTGTTTTCTAATGGTAAAGTAACTATTGTGGGCGCCAAAGATTTAGAGATAGCTAAAAAGAACTTCAACAAATTTGTTGAATTAATAAATTCTATCTAAAATTAATTAGTAGTGTATAATTCTTTTTCTTTATTTATTATGGATGTATAAAAAGCATTTCAATAATTTTTTATTATTAAAGTAAAGCTTTATGTTCAGTTTGATTATGTTCGGAGAAATTTTTAATTTCTATATCTATTGATTTCTTATCTGAAGGAAAAAGTTGTTGTAAAAGCCCTTTTTTGAATTTTATGTTGATTTTGAGTTCCTTTTTTATATTCTTTATTTTTTTGTCAATACTTGAGATGAAGTATGCTATTTTTGTTTGTTCTTGTAGTGATGGAATTTTAATTTTAACTTTATTTAATTCAACAATAGTAAGAGCTTTTTGGGTTGAGCCAATTGAAGAACTTAATATTGCTTTTTTGTTATATTCTAAAGCATATTCAAGGAAATATGGGTTTTCTTTTATTTTTTTCAACCAAATAAGATTTCCATCTTTGAAGTAGAATGGCTCATCATCAACAACTCTATAAACATTTCCAAGAGTTCCGACTGCGGTAATTAAAATATCGTTCTTCTTGGGAACATCAAATTTTTCTTTAAATTCATTATATTTAGATTTGGAGATATAAAGCAAATCTTCAATTGTTTCTCCTTTCCTTAAATTACTTATTTCTTTGCCCCTATAAAATGGAATTCCATTTTTTGTATAATCTGCTAAATAAACTCTTTTGCTTGAAGTCAATTTTGAAATATTATTGAGTTTTTTTTCTTTCCAATCGGGATATTCACTCCCATTTTCATCTTTAAATCTTAATTTCTGGCTGAAAAGTTGTTGCATCATTCCATTCTTATATGTTTGCCATAATTGTTCCTTTTTCTCTAATTTTTCTATTTTTTTGTCTATTTTTGATAGGAATGAGGCTATTTTTTCTTGTTCTCCTAAATCGGGTAAATGAACATTTATTTGAGATAAATTACTTCCAGATATAAGGGCTCTTGTAGTAATGGAGCTATGCTTGATAATTTTTTGTCTATTTTCAGGGCTTCTGAAGTAATATGCGTAAAATAAGGAATTAACATTATTTTTTAGAGGTCTAGCCCTTAAAAGAAACCCACTGAAAACACATCTAATTTTTTTCCCAATATAGGAACTTGTAAGACCTATTTCATCAGAAGTTTCAGAGGTTCTAGTAAAGAAAAGATCATTATGATTAACACTATAACGTTCAATTTCATCTTCATTTAAGTCAACTAAGCCCTTTATGGTCTTATTATCATTGAAAACATTTTTATTAACATCCATATAATTTAAAATTAGGATACCATGTCCAAAAAATTCTTTTCCTTTGTTTAACCCATTTTTTATCTCATAGATGTTCTGGATTTTAATGGTTTTCCATTCTCTTTCAAACTCTGAAAACCTCAATTTAGGCACGTTCATCCAATCACCTCATAACCGGAGCTTCAATGCCCAATTCATCGCAGTACTTTTTAATATCATCATCAACTACTTTAATTTCTTCTTCAATGTTTTCAAATTCATCTAAAACAGCTTTTAAATCAACTGGTTCTTCTTCTTCAAAAATATCCACATATCTAGGGATATTCAGGTTAAAATTGTTTTCTTCAATTTCTTCAAGTTTTGCCAAGTGAGAAAATTTCTCTATTTCTTCCCTATTTTTGTATGCACTTATTATTCTTTCAACATCTTCATCTCTTAAATAATTCTGGGTTTTAACTTTTTCAAAGTACTTAGAAGCATCTATAAACAAAATATCTGAATCTTCTTCCCTGCACTTTTTAAAAACAAGCACTACAGTAGGAATAGACGTCCCATAGAAAATATTTGCAGGTAAACCAATCACTGCATCCAGATAATTCTTCTCATGAACTAAATATTTTCTAATTGTTCCTTCTGCTGCACCTCTAAACAGTACTCCATGAGGTAAAACAACAGCCATAATTCCATTTTCATCTAATTGATAAATCATGTGTTGAAGAAATGCAAAATCAGCTTTAGATTTCGGTGCTAATTTCCCATAAGCGCTGAAACGTTCATCATCAAGGAAATGGCTGGCTGCTGACCACTTGGCTGAAAATGGAGGATTTGCAACAACCGCTTCAAATCTCATATCCAGATGCTGCGGGCGTTCAAGTGAATCACCCTGTTTAATATCAAAGTCTTCAAACTTAACATCGTGAAGTATCATGTTCATCCGAGCTAAGTTGTAAGTTGTTTGGTTTAATTCTTGACCGTAAAAATCAGAAATTTCTGCTTCTTTAGAAACCCTTAAAAGAAGAGATCCAGATCCACAAGTTGGATCATAAACTGATTTCAAACGTTTTTTACCCATTGTAACAATTTTTGCAAGTATTTTTGAAACTTGTTGGGGAGTATAAAACTCTCCAGCTTTTTTACCGGCACTTGAAGCAAATTGCCCTATTAAATATTCGTAGGCATCTCCAAGAATATCCTTTTCTTTATCTTCAAGTTTAAAGTCAATTTCAGATAGATGAAGCAGTATCTTTGAAATCATCTGGTTTTTATCATTAACTGTTTTTCCAAGCTTCGATGAATTTAAATCCACGTCTTCAAAGAGGTTTACAAAGTCATCTTCACTTTCATGACCGGAAGCAGAATCTCCAATCCTTTTTAAAGCTTTACCAAGGTTGTCCAGAATAAATCCATTATTTTTTGCATCATTAACTAGATTCTGGAATAAGCATCTTGGCTCTAAAAAGTATCCTAAGTTTTCAATGGCTTCATCTTCAACATTTTTTTTAAATCTCTCATTTTCATATGCTTCGTTGAATGTTAGCCCATCCGCTTTTAATTCTTTGTTTAAATAAAGCTCTATCTTTTCAGACAGATATTTATAAAAAATAAAACCTAAAATGTAATTTTTGAATTCATTTGCATCCATGTTGCCCCGTAAATCGTCTGCAATATCCCATAATTTACTCTCTAGCTTGTTTTGATATTCTGACAAAAATTTCACTCCCTATTACCAGCTGAATTTATCCACTAAATTAATGATCTTATCTTTAATTAACTCTAATTTAGATCGTCTTTCTATTAATCCCATCTTCTCTGTAAATGATTTCTTGATTAAATCGTTCCTCATTTTCCCTGAAAATTCATATTCTGCTATAATACATTTGGTGATTTCATCTTTTAATTTTTCATCTTCAATTAAATCCCCAATAGCTATTTTTTTCTCTTTTTCGATGAAATCTTCAAATTCTGATTCAATAGTTTCATTGTTACTAATTTCGGGAATATTACCATTTATAAACCTTTCAATAAGTTCCATTTTACTTCTAAGCTCATGTGATTTTTCCATTGTATCTAAAATGAATTTTTTATCTTTTTCAAATGAAGGACTGTGATAGTCCAATTCTTTTAGGAGAGTTAGAATGTAAGTTACGTTGATGTCGTCTCGTCTTATGAGTTCTATTTCAAAATCCACATCGTCCAATATAGAAACCTTTTCAGTTGAGTTCTTGTTATCGATGTAAATGTCTAGATATTTGCTCTTGAAATCTTCAAATGTCTGTTCATCAATATCAAGGTCATCGAAAGTGAATTCTGTGAAAATATATAGCCTGGTGATTATTCTAAGTAAAGCCCTGAAAATCTTTACAAATTCCATTATTTCCACTTCAGATGGAAGATCATCCACATCATAAACATCAGGAGTCAATTCAAACAGTTTCATCAAAATGTCATTGAAGTCATCGACATATGCAAAATAAGGTTTCATTAAAACAACTTCAGCTGCATCTTCATCAGAATAAAGCTGAATAGCATCGTCAGTGAATTTTTTAAGGTTTCTAAAGCATATAATATTTCCATGCTTCTTTTTCTCATTTAAAAGACGGTTAGTTCTGGAAAATGCTTGCACAAGGTTGTGATATTTTAAATTCTTATCCACATAAAGTGTGTTGAGGAATTTATTATCAAATCCAGTTAAAAACATGTTAACAACTAATAGAATGTCAATCTGTTTGTCTTTAGATCTTTTAGCCACATCAACATAGTATTGGTTAAAGGAGTCTGTGGAGAAATTAGTTCCAAATAATCCATTGTAATCATCAATATATTCGTCCAATTTATCCCTTGAATGTTTATCGCCTTGAATCTCTTCATTATCGTCATAGGAAAAGATAGTTGCAATTTTAAGGTCATGATCTTTACTTTTAAAAATATCATAATACTTCTTTAAAACTTCTACTGAGCTTACAGCTAAAATAGCGTTGAATTCTTTGTTATATGTTTTTCTATTATGATTTGCAATTATAAAATCAATTATTTTTTCAATTCGACCCTCAGCATCCATCACTTCTTTTCTATCAATATCTTCCACTTCAATATCAATTTTAACATTACTTTTAACTGTATTCAAGTACTCCACACAGAACCCTAGAACATTCTGATCCCGAATTGCATCTTTAATAACATAAGTGTGCAGCTTATCTCCAAATATATCCCTGGTAGTTCTGCTCTTATTAGCGTTTATTGCAAAAATCGGAGTTCCAGTAAATCCAAAAAACTGTAAATTAGCGAAAAATTGGGTTATTTTTTTGTGCATATCTCCAAACTGGCTTCTATGACACTCATCAAACATTAAAATAATATTTTTATCTTTAACATTCTCTAAACGCTTCTCATGTCTATCAATTGCCCTTGTCAACTTTTGAATAGTTGTAATAATTAATTTATGGGGGCCTTTAAGTTGTTTTATTAAAGCCCCAGTGTGTTCGGTCTCATCGACAGAATCATTACTAAAACTGTTAAATTCTTTAGTTGTCTGGTAATCCAGATCTTTTCTATCCACTACAAAAATAATTTTATCAATATTTTCATTTTCAGAAAGTAACTGGCTTACTTTAAAAGAAGTTAGAGTCTTGCCACTCCCTGTTGTATGCCAAATATAACCATTTTGTCTTGAATTCAAAGCTTTATCTAGTATAGCTTCCACTGCATAGTATTGATAAGCTCTTAAAACCATCAGTGCCTTATCAGTTTCATTCAAGACTATATATTTTGTTATCATCTTAGAAAGATGACATTTCTCTAAAAATATATCTGCAAATTCATCTAAATTAGAAATATTTTTATTGTCTTTATCCTTCCAGTAAAATGAATACTTGAAGCTTAAATTTCGGTTGTTGGCGTAGTAACGTGTGTTTACTCCATTACTTATTATAAATATTTGCACATATTGGAAAAGTCCACTAAACGAGTGATTTTGGTATCTATTTATCTGATTAAAAGCCTTTTTTAATTCAACTCCCCTTTTTTTAAGCTCAATCTGCACTAAAGGAAGGCCATTAATTAAAATAGTAACATCATAACGATTTTTATATTTCCCTTCCATGGAAACTTGATTAGTCACCTGAAAAAGATTTTTACACCAATCTTTTTTATTTAAAAATTGAATATAAACAGTACCATCATCTCTTTTTAACTCATACATATCTCTGAGCTTTTTGGCCTTATCAAAGATGGTCCTGCCTTCTAAATGAATTAATATTTTATTAAATTCATCATCTTCAAGCTCAACTTTATTGAACTTTTCGAGTTGAGATTTAAAATTTCCTTTTAATTTATTTTCATCATTGATTTTAACTCGCTCATAACCACTTTCAACTAATTTCTCTATAAGACTTTCTTCGAGAGCCGATTCACTTTGAGTAGTCATAATTCTCTCCTTTTATGATGATATAATTAAATAAGTTTCTATTCACTAATTTAACTTAACATATTTTAAACTTTGTTAAAAAATAATCAATTTTTCTTAAAAAAATATTTTTAGACTTAAAGAAATCAAAAATTACAAAAACAATCATATAAAAAAAATTCATAATACCTTTAAAAAAAAATTTAACACTATAAAAAACACAGAAGCTTCAAAAAATAAAAAGTCATCCAGAAAAGTCAAAAATCTCTCCGTTTGACTTATAACATAACCCCTATATTAGAAAAACTTTCGGGATCTCATGAAATTTCGCTGATTATCTATTTAGAGTATCAAAAGGGCATGATGTTCTAATACATTTTTATTAATTAGTTGCTGTGCTAAGAATAAACTTTAATAGTGTTATTTATTGAATATAAAACAGCATAGTCCTTATTTTGGTACGTTATAGGTAAATATGGCGAAATAAATTTGGTAAAAGAAACATTTAATTAGATACTTCTATTTTTTCATAAATTTTCTTTCAAAGGTTTTTATAAAATTAAAATGATTTACAAAATCAAGCAAAAATAAAATTAATTTAACGCGTCCCCATGATAACACTATTTTTTTAGACTTTTTATAATAATAAGAAAACATTAAAGACTGATATGGATACTTTAATTGATAAAATAAGTCATTTAATATGTTTTTTATTTATAATTATTACGTATCATAGATAGTAAACAGTTTTACACTGATGTAAACATTATTCATATTTTTTATTATTTTTTTAGATATTCTAATCATTTTTATGAAATTTTTCTAGAGAAAAGAAGCCCCTTAAAAAAGTATATATCTGCCATTAAACAATCATTTATTATCCAATTTAGCTGGAAAGCTCAAATTGGATGTTTGGTAGGTTTCAGAGCTGAGAGTAGCTATTAGGATGGTATTGAAAATATTTGGAGTGATCGAGAATAAACTCGATAAAATTGTTATTTCACTAAGGTAGATAGAATTCTTAGTGAAATATTAATACAAGATATGAATCAAGGTCGAAGGAATTTATTTTAATTATAAATTTCTCTCACTAATTGGCCGAAATCTTGTATTAAAATTAGACCTTGATTCAACAGAGCCGGGAAGTGAGATAAATAGTAAAAATAACAAATCTATAAATGCTAATTGTATATAGGGAATCCAATCGGAAATTAAGGAAAAATAAAAGATTTTGCGAATATCCTAGATGTAATTCTACATTCAGAGATATTAACAAGCAGAAGTACTGCCCTGAATATTCCAAACAAAACCTTAAGAAGAAAGAATTCCAAGCCAACAAGAACCCAAAATTAGATGGTCATGCAGCTGCTATCAATCTACTTTTATTTTTAGATTTGGTGCAGAAATGATTAGATTTGCATTGGACCATTTTTTTGAAATTATAAACCATATGGTGGAGGCATTATTGTTGAGTGAGTTTATAAAGATGATAAAAAAGATATATGACGAATATAAGGATAAAGACAGCTCAGAAAGACCCTCTTATGTCAATACAATAGAGGAAATTCTGAAAATCGATGGAATAATATGAGATAACTTAAACAAAAAAGCAGTTTAGCGTTTCGAAGAAGAGCCATAATGGCTCCCCTACTATATAAACAATTATTATTTTTGTTATTTATAGTTAAGGGTAGCCTTGGCCTTCAAAAAAAAACTGCTTTATTAAAAAGATAGGAGGCCAAACATATGGAAAGGAAATATAACACCTACGAAATAGGTAAAATTATCAATAAATTTCATAAAAGATATTCACAATTAAACACCAAAGATATTCCTGAATACACTAAGAACCTAATAAAACTGTTAAAAACAAGAAATATGGCATATTTAGATATTCAAGTAGTAATGGCTGCCATTATAACTAAAAAGCAAAAATATATGGATGCACTTGAAATTAAAGATAGTATAGAATATCGTGATTATGCTGGTACTTATCAATTTATTGAAAAGGTCTATGGGGGAGAAATTATATGAATCTACCTCCAGAAATAGACTCTGAAAATCTTTTAGATGCTGTTGATTATGAAAAAGCAATAAATAATGATTCTGAAGAAAGTATTCAGATATTAATTGATTTAGGTGAAAAAGAATTTAATAAACTAGATAAATCCTTAGCCCTACAGTTGATAGAAATATTTGAAATATTAATGCCTGGAAATGGAGAAATAGCAACCATTTTATGGAGTTCGGCAGTTTTAACTGCTAAAGGTAAACCAAATATGGGAATAATAAAAGGAGATCCAGGTCAAGGGAAAACGGTGCTAATGGAGTATATATTAGATTTTATCCCAAAAAGACATATCGAAAGAATCAATGATGCAACTGAAGCTTCTTTATTTGATGATACTAAACCCATAGATTATTTGGATAAAAAAATTGTATATCTAGGAGATCTTGGAGATAAACGGGGGTTTGAGAAAACATTAGCAGCAAGAAAAGTTTTGAGAACACTACAAACTGATGGGGAATATTCCAGAAAAATTTCAGAAAAGCAAAAAGATGAACACGGTGTTCAAAATTGGAAAACTACTCATAAAAAACTAAGTGGTAAACCTGCAGCATGGTGGACATCAGTTCGTGAAGATGCAGATATGCAAGATCAGGATAGAGCTATTATAGCGACAACAAACCTTGAAAAAGAAGATGAAATAAAATACATAATTCAACACATGGGAAAAACCAGTAAAACAGATAAAATAATTAAAGAAACGAAAGAAAATTGGATTCCAAAAATCCATGCTATTTTCGAATATCTTCTATCTTTGGATATTGAAGCTGTTATTCCCTGGAATCTTCAAGATATGGATTATAAATTCAGAGATTTAAATCGTTTAATTTCTTTAAGTGAAATGATGGCTATAATTAATCTGAATTATAGAAAAATACAGGATGAATTTGTTATAGTTCAAAAAGAAGATATAGAACTTATTGCGAGATTCTTAGATGAAGGAAAAGGACAACTTCCTAAAACTGTCATAAAACGATTGATTGAGGTATATAATAAATATCCTCCTATGACAAAGTTTACTCGTGATGATGTTGCGGCTTTATTTCCAGATACATATGATTCAGCTCAAAAAGGTAGAAGTAATGTTTATAGGGATATTTTAAAGCCTGTTCTAGAATCTTTTAATATTCTTATAGATAAAGGAACTAAGAACGAAATGATTGAAAACTTACTTTTAGTTGAAGAGAAAGATGTTAAGCCTTATGAGTATTATTTTAAGGCGTTAGCGGTAGATAATAAAAAAAGTAAAGAATTGTTTATAGATAAACTTAATGGTTCATTTTCTTTGGATTTACCACCAATTGATGAAAGAATGTTACAAGAGGAATATGGAATAATTCTCATGAGTAGAGATGATGAAAAGGATGTAGAAGGATTTGAAAAATTTGAAGATTTGAAGTAAAAAAATCAATAAATCAATAAAATCAAAAGATGATATATGTAAGATTATTATTAATTTGTGATAGAAATATTACTTATATACATCTAAAACTCTGATTTTAAGATTTACTGATTTTAAACTTTTAATTTAAAATTATTTTTACAACAGTATATTTTTTCTATAGTGATAACTTAAGTTACCCTTATTTTATTATTTTGAGTTTTCAAATATTGGATGGATTGTTACTGTTAAACCAAAAAGACTATAAAATGAACGATAAAGTTTTATGCAAATATTCAAAATAAAGAGAATTGGTAAATTGAAAAGTAAAGATTCATTTAATATGGAATTAACCGAGCTATTAACTAATTTACTTAAAAATAAGGGAATCGATGATTTAAAGCCTGAAACTGTTGGATTATTAACTAAAAATATTGAAGACGCACTATATAATTGTTTACTTAAAGCTGATCAATATGCAGTGAAGGAATGAAGAGAATTGGGAGTAATTAAGGATATAGACTTGTGGAACGCTATAACATATTATAATCAAAATGCTAATGAAGTTAATAGTAAAATAAAACGTTATAAGCTTAAAGAAGGCACTATATACAATAAAACTGATATGAATAATATTTTGAAATATTTTAAACAGCTAAATAATAATTATTCAATTTATTTTATTATACTTGAATATCATTCAACAATTGAAAAACTTTTGACCTTGGAGGAGTTAAAAGAGCTAATCCACGACTTCGATAGAATTGAAAATGATCTTAATTTGATTAAATAGTGAGAGTAGTATTACATGACAAGGACATGAAACAAAAATAACAAAAGCCAATACTTCAGGAAAGTCTTTTAGAACTACAGTTCCTTCAAGTTATGAAAGAATTTGACAGAAGGAGATAAATTACATTGGTTCCTGGAGATAAAAGATAATGAATTAGTTATGGTAGTTAAGCCTATTAAAAAGAAGAAAAATAAAATTAGCTACTTTTTTTCATAGTACTAACTTTATCATGATATTCAGGATCTAAATTAAGTTTCTCATATAACACCTGACGCTTTTCTAGATCTTCAATCTTCTTTAAAAGTCTATCATAACCATCAGTAGTTACTTCTCTTAAAATAACATTTTCAATACTTAAATCTTCAACTACTGTTTTATATTGCTCTTTCAAAGACTCAATATCAGCTTTAAAATAAGCTTCAGTTACAGGGTCCACCCTATGACCAAGAAGCCAATGAGTTGTTAATTCAGGTATCTTATTTTTATGCAGAGTAGAAGCAAAATACTTCCTAAGCTTATGACTAGTAAAAAACCTATGTTTACCTACATATCCAAATTCGCAACGATCATTTAGCCCTTTAAAGTAAGAAACTAGTGTACTTGTTGATATTTGTTTTCCCTTTGATTCAAAAAGCCAATCATCAACTGATTTTACGGGCCGATTTTGTAGGATTCTATCTGTTAGATAATGTAGTATCATTTGAATACTTTCGGGCGAGGAAAATGTTATATAACCGTAACTAGTTTTATATCGTTGTATCTGCCATGTACCAATTAAATCATCTTTATTCTCTTCCAATTTTTGACTTATATGATATACATCAAATACTTCATTAGTTGCAGGTTTATAATAATCAGAAATAGAGTTAATGAAATCTCGATAAGTTAAATTTAAAATTTCAGATTGACCCATACCTGAACTGCTCATTAACAAAATAATAGATTTATATTTAAGATTACAGTGTTCTAATAGCTTCAATATGTGTTCTCTAGTTACAATATCACTAGTTGTAATTAATTTAGAGTTGGTATTTGTTTTTATTTTAATTCTAGGTGTTTCTATGTCAAATTCACGATAAAATGAGATTATAGTGGACATCACTGCACTAATATAATTTTCTGATTTATTGTTGTCTTTAAGGAACATGAGAAAATCAGTTAAATATCGTTTTATATTCCTTTTTTTCATTCTGATATTACTATCTTCTTGGTCTTCAGCTTCTTCTATGATTTCGGTTGGAGTTTTGTTTAAATAATTGCAGTATGCATTTATTCTTAACAAATATTCTTTAGTTGTTGATTCTCTTAATCTTCGTGTAGTTAGAAAGTCTATGACATGATGATCTTCTTTTATATCTTCTATTGTCATGTTTATTGTATATGGCAAAATAAGCATAAAAAGGTGGATTTTTCTTAAACAATTATAGCTATTGTTATGTTCTGTAAAATAAGTCTCTACATTGAACAATATAAGAGTTTTCAATCTTGTAGTAAATAACTTTTATGCTTTAGTTTTCTGTTTAAAAATATTATTAAAAATAGAATAAAAATTATACGAAAAAAATTACTTTTGAATGGATCCAATTAGTGTCGCATCTATTATACAATCAAAATTTACTTTATCAAGCCAGCCAGCTTCTTTAAACATTCCCATAAAAGAAATTCCAATTAGTTTCCCATCTTTTTTTAGAATTTTTTCAACCATTTTATTTATATCCTCAGTTTTAACGTTGGCTTTGGGCATACTTAACCCACCAAGAATTACAACAACATCTGCAGCAGGATCAGCAAGTTCAGATAATTGCATTCCTTGAGGGGTCATTTCAATTTTCCTGGCACTTTCAATATCAGTCATTGTGATAAAAATTGATTCTTTGTCACGAATAACGTATCCAAAAAGCTCTGCAAGGGGAGTACATACTCCTGGAACGCCTGCAAATGTTACCTTTTTTGCATCGCCCACTTCTTCTTTAAATGCCATAAGGTTTCCATTCATTCCCTTAAATTCCTTTATTTTTTCCATAATATCACATCTAATAACTAATTTAGAGTGAATTATAATAAATTTTATTATTTTAAATTGTATAAGATTAATAAGTGAAAAAAAATGAGAATAAAAGTCCTTTTGGAAAATACTAAACTTGAAAATTCTAACTTATGCATTGAACATGGCCTCTCATTTCTCATTAAAAAAGGTAATAAAAGAATTCTTTTTGACACTGGGGGACCTAATGGATGTGCAATTCAAAATGCTGCTTTATTAAATGAGGATTTATCTAAAATAGATGCAGTAGTTTTATCTCATGGACACAATGATCATACTGGTGGACTTTTAAAATTTTTTGAATTAAATGGTAATGCACCAGTATATCTTAAAAAAGAGGCATTAAATCCTTTTTATTCAAATAGGTCGTCTAATATAAAATTCATAGGTTCTGATAATAAAATAGCTGAAATTTATTTTGATAGATTAAAATTCGTAGATAATATATTAGAGATTATTCCAGATGTTTTTATAGTTCCAAATATACATAAAAAGTTTCCAGTGCCTTCAAGTAATAGTTATCTTTTACGAGAGGATGAAAATGGTATTTTAAAGGACAATTTCGGCCATGAACTTTTCATAATTATTAAAGGAGTAAAATTAACCATTCTTTCTGGTTGTGCCCATAATGGCATTAAAAATATCATCAGTACATCTAAAGAAATATTCCCTGATTTGATGATAAAAACAATCAGCGGAGGGCTTCATCTTCAAGCAGGCAGTTCTGACTCTTTAAAAGCCACTGATGAAGAAATTTATGATATTGCTCAATATTTATTGAATGAAAATGTTGAGAAAGTATTTACAGGACATTGTACGGGAGATAAAGCATTTAATATGCTGAAATCTGCCTTAAAAGATAAAATTGAGAGAATTTATAGTGGAATGGAAATTTCTCTTTGATTTAAAAATAATAAGAAAAGATCTAATTATTCTTTTTTAATGGATCATTAATGAGTGCATAGGCTATAAATCCTATGAAAATTACTGCTATAATTATTTTATATGTTTCTATCATTATTTACTCCTCTAAAATAAAAATAAAAGAATATTATTCTTTTTTAAACATTTTCTTTTTCTCTTTTGGAGTTAAATCATCAACGATATCTTGAGGTAAACCTGTTTTAAGGAGTTTGCCCCCTCTCATGAGTGATGCTCTGTCACATACATCAAGCACGAAGTCCATATCATGAGAAATTATCAGGAAAGTTTGATTAAGCTCTTCACGTGCTTTTTGTATGGAATCGGTCACCTGAACTCTTGTTATTGGATCCATTGTACCTGTTGGCTCATCAAGGATTACAACATTGGGCTCTTTAATTAAAACCTGGGCTAAAGCAACTCTATGACGCTCTCCACCACTTAATTCGTCAGGATTTTTGGTTAAAAGGCCCTCTGCATATTCTTCATCAAAACCAACAGCTTTAAGAACATATAATGCTTTCATTTTGGCAAATTCTGCAGGCAGTTCTAAGCTTATAGCTTCAGTAAGATTTCCTAAGACGTTTCTATGCGGATAAAGGCTGTATTCCTGGTGTAAAATACCTAAATAAGGTTTAATTCTTCCTCTAAATAGTGGTCCTGGCGTGGTCATGTCAATCCATTCATCACCAAGCTTCATATCTATTTTACCGCTGCTTATATCTGTTAGTCCGTAGAGCGCACGTGAAAGTGTGGTTTTACCTGCACCGCTTAAACCAACTATTCCAAAGATTTCACCTTCATTTACAGTAAGGCTAACTCCATCTACCGCTTTAACTACTCCTCTTTCGATGGAATAGTAGTGTTTTTTAACCTCTTCTAATTTGATTAGGGGATTATCAGTTACGGTGGATTCTCTTTTTTCGGGTAATGGGACACTATCCATGAATTTCTGGACAACAGTCTCAGGATCTCCTTCATGGATTATTTCTCCTTTTTCAAGCCATATTACATGATCAGAAAGTTTTTTCATGACTTCAGGCCAGTGTGAAGTGATAACCATGGTAGTGCCTTTATTTTTGACACCATCAAGTAATGCTTGATGTAATAATTCAGCAGTTTGAGGATCTAAAGTACCTGTAGGTTCATCTGCAAGAAAAACCATAGGTTCTTTACCCATTTGCCTTGCAAGTACAACTCTTTGCTTTTCTCCACCACTTAAATCTCTTGCAATGTGAGTTATCCGGTGGGTCATCTGGGCCATTTCAATAAGATCTATGGCCATATACATACTTTCCTCTTCTTCGTGGCCTTCAATAGCTTTTAAAACGTTATCAATTACTGTATCATCTTCATAGAGGGCAAAAGTTCTCTGCAACATTATGGAAATTCTCCGCCTTATGGCTGCAAAAATTTTCCTATCACAGTTCCAGAAGTCCACTTCTTTAGCCTCAAACTGACTTCCACATGTGCATGTTTCATCAGTCATTGATTGAGGCTCTACTCTCAGGCATTTAGGGCATAGGGCAATATTATAAATTATCTGACCTTCATCAGGTTCATATTCCTTCATTCCGCGAAGCATATTTATTAAAACTGATTTTCCAGAACCGCTTCTTCCAAGGATACCTAAAACTGATCCTTCATTCACTGTCATGCTGACGTCTTTTAAGACATCTATATCATTGAAACTTTTTGTAACATTCTTTATTTGGATAAAAGACATTAAATCACCTGTCATCGTTAATTGGCCCCGCAAAGTGGGGTTTGACATTTAGGGCATATAGTGTTCTTACATGGAACTGCACGTGTTTTTGGAGATTCATAACCACAGTTTGGACATTTACATGCTTTTGGAGGTCCAAAACCCAAACCTTCCCCTCCAAAAGATCTTCTCTCAAGTAATTCCTCATCTGTTTCTCTTGAAAGTTCATCATTTGCAGTAACTTCTATATTTTCAGAGCTACATTCGGGACATTTATTGTATTCCTTTTTAGGATTACTCCATTCAAATCCGCAAACATCGCATTTGTATTTTTTCTTGTCACTTATGTGCTCTCCCCCTATAATTATTATCATATTTCCTTCAATTAGGGCCTTAGATATTTTTTTTCTTGCAGAAGTAAGTATACGGTGAAATGTGGGCTGTGATATGCCCATTATTTCTGCTGACTTTTTCTGCTGGACATTATGATAATCTCGAAGCCTAATTGCTTCAAATTCATCTATAGTAACTTCAATAGGTTCAAGAGAATCTAAGTCATCTGTTTCAGGTTTAAAACAACGTATTTCTGGTTTTCCTGATATCTTTCTAAATATTCTGGGCCTTGCCATGAAAGAATATATATTCAAAACTAAAATATAAGTATTTTCATTTTTTAATCAAGGTGGAAAACCACTGGATAATGAAGTTACTTCTTCTAATTTACCTTCATTAAAGTGATTCAAATTTTTTCCTACGTTTCCAGGAGTAATTTTATAAACTTTGATACATGCATTTTTTAATATTTGAAATGCTACAGGGTCCATTTTTCCAGAAATTAAAACATCTATGCCATTATAAACTAATAATTGTGCCGCTGCGCTCCCTGATCCTGATTTATTTTTAGCATAATTTTCTATTACTGATATTTCTTTAATTTGTTCCTTTTTCTGTATATGATACAATGAAAGAAGAAGAACTTCCAAATATATTGCTTATCAATGAATTTATTTCATAACTTGCTGATGCTACTGCTATTTTCATAATATCCTCTTTTAAAATCGAGTAAGTTATGAATATATATTCAAAATTAGAATATAAATTTTTTGAATAATTCCAAATTAGAATTATCATGAACCAACATTTAACAAAATTTCAATAAAATTAACAAAACATTTATATGTATCATTTAAACTAAAAAAGTATATTTCATTGATCTTTCATCTATTTTAATTATAATTTTCATATTTAATCTTATTTACATAGGATTAAGATAATTGCACTGTTTATAATGCGTATTTGGTATTTATATAACAAATAAAGCCATTTTCACTTTTATTTTTAATATAAAATGTAAAAAAATTTAATTAATGAGGCGATTAGATGAAGGTAACATTCATAAACCCCCCACAAACAAACTCAAAATACAAATTCATAGGAGTAGTAGCACCTCCACTTGGAATAGCGTATATGGCTGCAATTTTAGAGGAAAATGATATTGATGTAAATATCATAGATGCATCTGCCCTTGATATGACTTGGAAATCTTTAGAAGAGGAACTGCGTAGTCATTCTCCAGATATAGTGGCGATAACAGCTTTAACTCCCACCATTGATCAGGCTATGAAAACAGCCCAAATTACAAAAAAAATCTGTCCAAATGCTTTGGTAGTAATGGGAGGATACCATCCTACATTTAATCATCAAGAACTTTTAGAAACAGATTTTGTGGATATTGTAATCATGGGAGAGGGCGAATATACTATGTTGGAGGTTGCAAAAACCATAAAAAACAAAGGAAATCTGGATGAAGTTAAAGGAATAGCTTTTGAAAATGTTGTTACTCCTCCACGTCCTTTAATAACTGATTTAGATAGTCTTCCTTTACCTGCATTACATTTACTCCCTATGGATCATTATAAGCTATTAAATATGAAAACAAACATGGCTACAATGATAACCAGTCGCGGATGCCCAATGCAGTGTTCTTTTTGCGCTTCAGCTGCATTACATGGCTCTAAATTACGTCTTAGATCTCCAGAAAAAATAGTGGATGAAATGGAGTATTTAGTTGAAAAATATGACGTGGAAACAATTGCTTTCATGGATGATACTTTCACCCTTCGGGCTAAAAGAGTAGAAGAGATATGCTCCGAGATTAAAAAAAGGAATTTGAATGTTTTCTGGGGATGTACAGCTCGAGTAGATACGTTATCTGAAAATTTATTGAAGCAAATGCGTGAAGCAGGATGCATTGCTATTTTCATGGGTGTTGAATCTGCTGATCAGCAAATGCTTGATGAAGTGAACAAGCAGACAACTATCTCAAAAATAAAACATGCATTTGAACTTTCTAAAAAAGAAAAAATGCGTACTATTGCTTCTGTGGTTTTAGGAATGCCTGGTGATACTAAAGAAAGCATGGGAAGAACAATAAAATTTGTACAGGAATTGAAACCATCGTATGCTATTTTCAGCCTGGCCACTCCTTATCCCGGGACTCGATTTTACCAGCAAATGATGGAAAAAAATCTGATAAAAGTTAAAGATTGGTCTAAATATACTCTAATTTCCCCTATTTTAGATACTATGGAATGTTCCTTAGATGAACTTAGAAAGATTCAAGGTAGAGCTTTTCGTAAATTTTATCTCCGTCCAAGATATATTTTTAGTCAGGTATGGATGGACGGGCCAATGCTTTTAAAAACTATTGTTGGAGTAATTAAAAACGTAATATAGAAGATTTTAAGCTAAAAAAGGAATATTCAAAATATTTATTCTTTATTTTAAATTTAAAAATAAATTGAAAGTTATAGGAATATTATAAATCCCATTTTTCTTTCATTCTATCAAGGGCCATTTCATAGGATGGGATGTTGGTTTGACAGCCCTCGGCTTCAACAATAAACGATGCCACTGAAGATGCGAATTTCGCACAGTAGTCCAGATTATATTCACTTAAATAAGCTTTTAAAAATGCTGAACGGTAAGAATCACCAGCTCCTGTTGGATCAATTGGGTCACGTACCACAGCATCGACTTTAATCTTTTCATCAGCGTATACTACGCTGCCTTCTGCACCATAGGTTTTAACCACAATTTCTGGCCCTAATTCTTTTAATTCCCATATATTTACATTTAAAATTTCTAATATTCTATCAATTTCGTAATGATTACCAAAAAGAATATTAGAAACACTGATAACTCCTTTTAACTCTTCTGGAGAATACATATGGAGATCTTGACCGGGATCAAAGGATATCATCTTTCCGAGGTCATTAGCAAGTTCTCCTGATCGTCGGTTAAAATTTGGATCACCAGTAGCTAGGTGCACTGCACTTGCTTTTTTAACGGCTCTTTCTGGCGCTGGTGAATATTTAAAAAAAGCTGCTGCTCCCCAGTAGAAATAACTTATCTGGTCGTTATTTGAATCGGTAAAAACCCATGCCATTGGAGATTTTTCATCTTCAATAACAATCATATCTTCGGTGTCTATTCCCATGTTTTCAAGTTTATCATGATATTCAGAATCTTTGAATTTAGACCCTACAGCAGATACAAGTCCTGTTTTTAGCCCTAAAGTTGCACCAACCATTGCAACGTTTGCTGCAGCTCCACCGTCGAAATTTTTAATTTGTTTTATGAGAGTTGAAGAGTTAGGGGATGGAAATTCTTTAACCACAACGATAGAATCTAAAGCGGTGTGTCCGATTGCGAGTAAGTCATTTTTTTGCAAGAAATATCACCTTTATGGAATTTAACATTATAAGAGATAATCATATAATTAGATTAATCCATGACTTCTTTGATTTTATTTTACAAGTATTAAAATTTTTCTAAGTTATGAGCCTCATTTTTAAATTTTAATGAAATATCTTATTTAGAACTTTTTATTTTTCAAATTTTCAATCATTTTAGAATAATTACTTATAGTAATCGTATTAATAATAGATTCATGTGATTTAGGGGCATAATTATGAGTGAAAATCTAATAGAGAAACAAAATAATTCTCTTAAAACAGAAATAGGAGATGAAAATAGCTTTTCATCCGAATCTATTACAAATACTGACAATTTTTCAATTCCTGAAGATATTAAATTTCTAAGAATAGTCTGGTGTGATAATGCAAATGTAATCAGAGCTAAAGCAGTTCATATTAACACCATTGAAGATTCAAACTATTCTGTGGGTATTTCCAATGCACAGCAGGGAGTACCTGTAACTTTTGATGGTGTTATTCCTGAATCTGGATTGGGTCCAGTTGGAGAAATCCATTTAAAAGCAGATATTTCAAGTTTCACGCCTGTTCCGTATTCTAAGGGTCATGGGCGTGTTATGGGAAATATGATGGCAAATGGAAGTCCATGGGAGTATTGCCCAAGAGATTTTCTAAAAAGAATGATTCAAAAAGCATTAAAAATGGGTATTGAAATAAAAGGGGCATTTGAAAATGAATTTTACCTTTTAAATGAATTTGATGGTGTTATTGAACCAGCGGATAATTCTCCATTTGCATCAACCTATTCAATGGATAAAAATATTGAAATTATCAATGAAATTGTAGATACCCTCGTAAATCAAGGTATGGAAGTCCAGCAGTACTACCCCGAAGCAGGGCCGGGGCAAAATGAAATTACTATCAAATATGCAGATGCTCTTAAGGCATGTGATAATCAGATAGCTTATAGAGAAACTGTAAAAGCAATTGCAAGTAAAAATGATCTTATTGCTTCTTTTCTTCCTAAAATATTTGAAGAAAAAGCAGGAAGTGGATGTCATCTCCATTTAAGTTTGTGGAATAATAATGAAAATATACTGGGCGATTCTAAAAATGAATATGGTATCTCTGAAGTAGGTCGTCATTTCATTGCGGGGATTTTAAATCATTTGCCTGCTTTAATGGCTATTACAGCACCCATACCTAATTCTTACAGAAGAATTAAACCTAATTATTGGAGCGGTGCTTTTAAATGCTGGGGAATGGATAATAGGGAAGCTGCGATCAGGGGAATTTCTGAAACAGATAATATAATGAAACATTTTGAATTTAAAGTACTTGATGCATCTTCTAATCCATACATAGCTTTTGGTGCAATTATTGCTGCAGGTTTACATGGCATAAAAGAAAAAATAGAACTTGAAGAACCTGTGCAAGAAAATCCGGGAATATTAACTGATGAAGAACTGAAAGAGCGGAATATAATACCATTACCTTCAAAATTAGGAAATTCAATAATGGAACTTGAAAAGGACAATATTATACTGGATGCAATGGGTTATAATTTTTCAAAGGCATATATTGCCGTAAAAAAAGCAGAATTAGATGCATTGGAGCATCTTGAACTTGAAGAAGAAGTTAAGCTTTTATTAGAAAAATATTAATTTTCGAATTCTTCCTCTATCTCTCTTTCTCCTAAAATATCACTGGTTTTATTGACCCTAACAGGTTCAATTTCAATTTCTTTTGGTGGTTGCAATTTCTTGATATCTTCTTCTAACTCATCAATATCTTCTGGAATTCTATTAAGCAGTCTATTAAATAATCCCAGATTTTTTAAATTATTTATGGCTTCAGCAGACATTAAAAGATAATGTTCTAACTTTCTTTTTTTGGCCTCTAACTCTATTATATTCTCATCTTTTTTATTTGCAACTTCTTGAAGATGTCTGTAATTGTTTATAAGTTTATTATATTCTATCTGGATGTTTTTAAGTCTTTTAAGCTCTACTTTCTTTTCTTCAATTAATTTTTCCTGTTTTGATTTAATCTCTAAAATATTTTCGTAGTTGCTTTTTAATCTTGCAATTTCGTCTTCTTTATTTTTTAAATCGTTTTTAAGGCCGACATTCCCAATTTTGTATATTTCTATCTGTTTTTTGAGGTTTTCATCATCTTGAAGTCTGTTTTGAAGGTTTTTATTTTCTTTTTCAAAACTAATTTTGAGGGCACTGATTTCAGATTCTTTAACCTCAAGTTGATGCCTTAATTTGGAGGATTCAATTTCATATTTATCTTCAAAGGTGCTTAATTCAGATTTATATGCTTCTTCAGCTTCCTGTTTTTGTGAAAGTGCTTTCTGGATCTCTAGATTTTTTTCCTGTATTTTAAGATCCTTTAATTGAATTTCCAGATTTGAAGATTCTAGTTTTGCATTGAGTTCCTTTGATTTCTGTATTTCTCTATCATACTCTTTTTCACTGATTATAATTACATCAGCTATATCTTCAAGATTATTTGCTTGTATTTCGTCTTTTTCTATCCAAACAACGTACTTATCGTATTTTGTGATTTTCTTTTTTATGACACCCATGGAAACCCCTTCTTGAAAAATCTATTTTTTATAATTTTATTTTGTATTTAAATATATTACCTTATTCTTTCAAAACCATATTTTTCAACTATTTTTTGTCCTTTGAATGTTAAAATAAAATTTAAAAAGTCATTTATTCGATTATCAGTATTACATGGTATGAAACTTATAATATGCCGTGTATCTTCTTTTATGATATCTATTCCTTCTTCTAAGCTGCGACTTACGAATGTATAGAATTCATGATTATTTTTTATGAATTTAATGGCTTCATGAGGTGATTTAAATCCTGTTTTTAACTTATAATGGATTCCTTCATCATCGAGGGTATTCCATGCCAATCTTTGGGGTGAATCTTCAATTTCAATAAAATTTTTATCTTTAAGGTCTTTTATACTGTTTATAGGCTTCTTCTCGCCGGATATAAGTACTAAATGGTCATATGCTATGGGAGTAAAATCTAAATTTCCAATTAGGGCATGGACAGGGTCATCAAGTGTTAAAATATCTACCATGTCCATATCTGCAAGATAAAGGGCCTCTTTATCTCCTGTTGTGTATACGGCAGCATCAAGTCCGTATTCTACTGCTAAATTCCCTAAAAGTCTTGAAGATGCATATCCTCCGCAAATAATGATTTTTTCACGCTTTTTAAACCTCTTTTCATATTTTTCATAAATTTTTAGGAGATCTTTTGCATTAGGGGTCAATAAAGAGCCTGCAGGGGTACTTAAAATAAGTTTAAAACCCAATCTTTCCTCAGCATCTTTTATGCGGCGGTTAAGTACTGCGTGAGAAACCCCAATTTTTCGGGCTGCTTCTCGCTGGGAAAAAGTCTTAGAAACCATTTTCAGGGCTTCAAAAAGACGAAAACTATAGGTATTATCATCTATTGTAAGGCTTATTTTGGGTTTATATTTCATTAAATCCTCTCAAAGAGTAAAAATGTTATGGGAAACTTATTTTTTGATACAGTAATTCTTATTTGTTATAGATTAATATGCTAAAATCAGTATTTATATGTGGATAAACTAAAGGAATATATTGAAAAACAATTATGCAACCGGTGAGAAAATGATTATAGAGGAAGCCATTGACGAAATAGTAAACAATGTAAAGGACGTAGCAGCAGAAATAGACAGTAAACGTATCAATGATATGCTTGATATGCTGGTTTCTGCAAACAATGTTTTTATAATTGGTCTTGGAAGATCAGGACTGGTTGCAAGGGCTTTTGCAATGAGACTTATGCACCTTGGAATAAGTGTTTATGTAGTTGGGGAAACAATTACTCCGTCTATAAACTCTGATGATTGTTTGCTTGCGATTTCAGGATCAGGAGAAACCAGTTTTATTATTAGCACTGCTAAGATAAGCAAAAAAAGAAATGCAAAAATTATCGCTGTTACTTCATATGAAGATTCTACCCTTGGAAATCTTTCTGATTTAATAATTCATGTTAAAGGCAGAACAAAAATTGATTCAGAAAAAGATTACATAAAAAGGCAAATAAACGGAAAACATCAACCTTTAGCTCCTTTGGGAACTATATTCGAAGTTTCAACTCTTATATTCCTTGAAGGGGTCATTGCTGAACTTATGAATAAAATGGGTAAAACTGAGGATGATTTGAAGGCAAGGCATACTGTTTTGGAGTGAATTTATAGAAAATTGTTAAATGCAAGATGAAATTTTTTGATCAACCTTTTAGAAAAGGTTGACTGAAGATGATTTGAAAGCTCGGCATACGGTATTGGAGTGAATTGGATTTGTCTACAAAGGGAAAAATAACTTTAATAATTTTGATTATACTGCTTGCGGTGGTAATTGCTTATTTAATCTGGCCTAAATCTATTGGGACCCAAAATATGGCAGTTACAGCCACTGTTAAGCTTCCTGAACCTAAAATAACAGGTACTATGTCTGTAGAGCAGGCAATAAATGATCGAAGATCAGTTAGAAGATATACTAATGAATCTTTAACTTTACAGGATGTTTCACAACTCATGTGGGCTGCACAGGGGATTACGGATAATAAAACTAAATTTAGAACGGTGCCCTCTGGAGGGCATACTTTTCCATTGGAAGTATACATTTTAGTAGGTAAAAATAGCGTGAAAGGGTTAAATGAAGGCGTTTATCACTATAATCCATTTAATAACACTCTTGAGCAAATTTTAGGAAATGATGTGCGTCCAGAATTATCTCAAGCTGCAAATGGACAACCCTGGGTAAAAGAAGCCCCTGTAGATATAATAATTACTGGAAATTACCAGAAAATGATAGATAAATACAAAGATGAGAAGTTAAGCACCCGTTTTGTGGATATGGAAGCAGGGCATGCTGGACAAAATATATATCTGGAATCTGAGTCCCTGAATCTCGCAACAGTTGCTTTAGGTTCATTTAAAGATGATCAGGTTCATCAAATCTTAAATATCCCATCTAACGAAAACACGCTTTATATATATCCTGTTGGACATTCAGGTCTTTAAAATCCATTAATTAAAAAAGTAAATGATTAAAATAGGATTCTATCGGGATATGTATAAATATTAAATCTTTCTCCTCTTGCAAATCCAACGAGTGTAATTCCTGCTTTTTGTGCTACTTCATAACCTGATGAAGTAGGGGCTGCATTAGAGGTTAAAATTGGAATCCCCACTCTTGCAATTTTTATTAGCATGTCTGCGGGCATTCTACCACTGTAAACAATAAAACTACGTGAAAAATCTATTTTTTTTAGTGCACTGGCACCAATTACTTTATCTACCGCAACATGCCTGCTTACATCTTCTATGGCGATAAATTCATCATTATCTTTGTTAACAAGGCCAGCAATGTGAGTTCCCCCTGTAGCCTGCCATGTTTTGGCATTTTCTTTTAACTTCTTAAAACCTTCAAATATATCTTCTTTGGAAATTGTATAATCTGAATCAACTTCATTTATATATTCGATTTTAGTTCTCCATCCACCGAAGCAATCAGAGCCAACAACAAGCTCTTTTCTAATATCAAAATCAATAAGGTCAACATCTACCTTTATAGTATTGCCTTCAATTTCTATGTTAGTTATATTATCTACACTAACAACCAGTCCTTCTCCAAGGAGATATCCAACTGTAAACTCTTTTAAACTATTTGGGCTTATAGAAAAACTTCTCGTAACGGTATTATTAATAATAACTTTAATCTGTTCATCATTTACAATTTTCTCATCAATTTCGGAAACTTCTTCTGCTACTCGAAGTGCAGATATTTCTCTAAACATTTCAGACATTATTTGACCTCAAAATATTAGATTTAAAACAATTATTATTAGATGATTATTAAATAAATCTTTTATTAAATTTTAAAATGGATAAAAATAGAGTTTAAACAATAGAAAATATTAAAAAATGAATTAATTATTTTGATTTTGGTGTAGTTGACTTTTCGGAACCTTCTACTATGTCATCAACCCATGAAATGGATGCTGCTACATTTGGAAATCCAATGGTACTTGTTACCAGTATTACAGCGTGATATACTTCATCTGGTGTAGCTCCTGCATCGAGGGCCCTTCTGGCATGACTGTGGACTGCTCCCTCTGATCTTATAGCTGCTGATGCTGCAAGCTGAATTAAATGTGAAGTTTTGTCATCTATAGGACCTGCTTCATCTGTTGCTCTACCTAATTCATTCATAGCTTTCCCAAATTCTTTATATCTATCCCTTATACTTACATAATGTCCTGGAAGTTCATCTGCCATATTAAATCTCTCCATGTGTTTTGTTTATTTTATGTTTTTAATTGAATATATTTATTATTATTTTAAAAAACTACAAAACAGTCATAAAGGGTATAAATTTTAAATAATAGCTAAATTTATTTTTAAATCGAATTTATTAATTGGAGAGTCATTGAAATATAATTCAAATTAAATATATTAAATCATTCGCCATGGTCTGTTAGCTCTTTTTATAATTACATGTGCTACTTCCTCAGCATTATTAAATGGAAAATCTTCATCTTCCAGCATGTGTATGGCATCCTCTTTACCTAACTGGTAACCTCCAGATCTATAATTCTCATTAATATTAGGGATTGAATTTTCAAGTTCCTTTTGAGATTTTACAGGAAATTCTGTCCCTTTTAAACTTTTAATAATCTGCTTTCTTATATCTTCATCTTTACTCATGATCCTACCTCAATCATTATTGGATATCATTAAGTTATATTTAGTAATAAATAAATATTTTTTTATATTACTATGATGGAATGAATTTTAAAAATATATTTTATTTTAAAAAAGTTTTTCAGGCTTATTTTTAGGAAATAGATGAATATAAAATCAAATTTATAAAATAAGTAAGATAAAAAAATTTTAATCCTTTAGAAAAATATAAAAAATATAACTTATAATCCATATTTATCACTAATTTTATTAATATAAAATCTAATTTAGAATCTCATATCAACTATTTGCCTTATTATCGGAGGAATTCAATGGACAAAACCTTAAAGGAAATTTTATCAAATTATAAAGGGGAAAAATCAGAATTAATCCCCATATTACAGGCTATTCAATCTAATTATGGATATTTACCAGAAGAGGTAATACTGGAACTTTCTAAATTTATAGGAATGCCTGAAAGTGAAATATATGGAGTTGCTACATTTTACGCCCAATTTAGATTCGATCCTGTGGGTAAAAAACATATAATGGTATGTACCGGAACTGCATGCCATGTACAGGGCGCTCCACAAATTATTGAAGGAATAGAAAGACATCTGGAAATTAAAGAAGGAGAAACAACAGAGGATATGGAATATTCTCTTGAATCAGTGGGATGTCTTGGATGTTGTGCTTTAGCTCCTTGTGCAATGGTTAATGAAGAAGTAGAATCTAAAATATCCTTAAAAAACATAAGAAGGATTTTCCCTAAAAAGAAGAAACAAAAATCAAACTAAAAAGTGAATTTCAATGAATTTTGAAGATATAGTCCAGAAGGCAAAAAAGGAATATGGAGAACTTTACGAAAGTGAAGATCCTGTAATACTGATAGGATCAGGAACTTGCGGTAACTCTGCAGGGGCAACAGCTTTAAGGCCTGCAATTGAAGAAAAACTGCAAGAAAATAATTTAAAAGGGAAGATCATTGACGTAGGGTGTATAGGGCTTTGTTATGCTGAACCAATAATTACCATCTTTAAAAAGGGCGAACCAGGAATTTTTTATGGCAATGTAACAAAGAATGCAGCAAAAAATATTGTTGAATCATATTTAGTTAATGATGATCCTTTACCTCAAAGAGCATTGGGAACCGTTGGAGAAAATGAAATCAATGGAATAGAACCTCTTTTTGAAACTGAAGTATTTAAAAATCAGGTTAGGAAAATTCTTCGTAACTGTGGATTTATTGACCCTAAAAACATTGATCATTATATTGCAAATGAGGGATACGGTGGATTTATAAATGCTCTTCAAATGGAACCAGCAGAAATAATAGAAGAGCTTAAAAAGTCAGGATTAAGAGGTAGAGGGGGAGCTGGATTCCCTACATGGATGAAATGGCAGTTCTGTATAGATTCTGAAGCTGACACTAAATATTTAATCTGTAACGCTGATGAAGGTGATCCTGGTGCATTCATGAATAGATCTCTTTTAGAAAGTGATCCACATTCCGTTTTAGAGGGAATATTGATTGGAGGATACGTAACTGGTGCTAAAAAAGCGTATATTTATTGTAGGGCAGAATATCCGCTTGCTCTGGATCGTTTAAAACATGCTATTAAACAGATTAAAGAATATGGATTTTTAGGAGAAAATATTCTTGAATCTGGGTTTAATTTTGATATTGAAATTAAAGAAGGTGCTGGAGCATTTGTATGTGGTGAAGAAACTGCTTTAATAGCATCTATTGAAGGAAAAAGAGGAACTCCACGAACAAGACCTCCATTTCCAACAACTGCCGGATTATGGGGTAAACCAACAGCTATTAATAATGTAGAAACATTTGCCAATGTTGCTCTAATAATGCAAAAAACTCCGGAGAAATATGCTCAAATGGGAACAAAAGAAAGTAAAGGTACAAAAACCTTCTCTTTAGTGGGTGAAATTCAAAGGCCTGGTTTAATTGAAGTCCCTTTAGGTACAACTCTACGAGAAGTTATCTTTGATATTGGGGGAGGAATTCCAAAGGGTAGAAACTTTAAAGCAGTTCAAATTGGAGGTCCTTCTGGCGGATGCATTCCTGAACAATTCATAGACACACCAATTGATTACGATTCACTGGTGATGGCGGGCGCTATAATGGGATCTGGCGGTCTTGTTGTAATGGACGACAGTACCTGTATGGTTGAAGTTTCAAGGTATTTCTTGGAATTTTCCCAGAAAGAATCATGTGGTAAATGTGTTCCTTGCAGATTAGGAGCAAAACAAATGCTTGATATCTTAACTGATATAACTGAGGGTAAAGGAAGAGAAGAAGATGTTCATCAACTTCTAAAACTGGCAGAAGGAATTAAAGCAGGTTCACTTTGTGGATTAGGTCAAAATACTCCAAATCCTGTACTCACAACAATAAAATTCTTTGAAAATGAGTATGATGCACATATTAAAGAGGATTCCTGCCCTGCACTTGCATGTAAAAACTTTTTCTCATTTAGTATAATTGCAGATAAATGCAATGGATGTAGATTATGCTATAAATCATGTCCTGTAAGTGCGATTGAAGGAGAAAAACAAGAAACACACGTAATCGACGATGAAAAATGTATTCGATGCGGTACATGTGTAGAACTTTGTTTAAGAAAAGCTGATGCAATAGAACGTGTACCTAAAATAAACTCAGATAAAAATGTTGAAGTTGAGGAAAGCTAAATTTCCACTATTTTATTTTTAATTAATTTAATAGTTATTTTTTAAAGATTCGTGCTCTTCATATTTTTCTTTTAGCCCTAATGACAGAATTATGACTATGACAGCTACAATACCAATGAATAAGAATGCTAAGTTATAACCTTCAATGGAATAACCTTTTGAAGCGATAATGGCCCCAAATAGTGCACTGCATATTAAACGGCCTGAACTTTTACTTACATTAATTAAAGCCTGTCCAGTTGCTCTATCGGATTCATGGATTTCATTAAGCATTATATATCTAAGGGGAGCACCAATAACGCTTGCAAAACCAAATCCAACAAGTGTGCTGGCTAAGACAAAGAGATAAAAGTTACCGGAAAAAAAGCTTAAAATCAGTAAACCTGAGGATGAACATGCTCCACTGATTAATAGCACGGTTCTTGAGCCTAATTTATCAAGAAGCAAACCTATTAATGGGGAACCTATTGTTATGGCTAATAGGACAGTTATAAGCATTAGACTGGCAATATAATTACTAAAACTAAGAGATACCACAGCTAATGAGGAAATAAATACTGCACCTATCTCAATAAATCCTGATAATATTGCAATTGCAATGGTCAGGTTAATTTGCTTGCTTTTAAAAATTTTTGTTGTAATAAGTGGATATTTAGTCTTATTTTCGTTAATAAACCAAATTACTAGTAATATTGCTGATGATACAAACAATGGCCAAATATAATATGATTCTATGCTGTTTAATAAATGATTTACATCTAACTGATTAATTCCAAGGGCTAATAATGCAAGTGATGATCCTAAAAGAACAATTCCTGGAATATCAAATGATTTTAAACCAGTTCTTTTTGTTTTAGGTAAAAATTGAATACCTAAGACGATAATAAGCAAAATTACAGGTAAATCAATAATAAAAAGCCACTGCCAGCCAAATTGAAGTATTAATCCTCCTATAAATGGCCCTAAAATAAAAGCAAATCCGAAAAAGGCACTTATAACTCCAAGTGCAGTTCCTCTTTTTTGGACTGGAAATGATTCTCCAATTATGGCGCTGGACATGGGGAATATTCCGCCAGCGCTGAAACCTTGAATAATTCTACCAATAATAATCATAGCATATGAGTTTGAAAATATAACTATAATGGTTCCAATTAACAAAATAAGCATATTTAGAATATATATACGTTTTCTTCCATATCTATCGGACATTTTAGAGATAAATAATGCTCCGATCATGTAAGAAAGGACAAAAATACTTAATATCCAGGTTATTAGCCGCTCATCCACACTAAAAATAGATTTAAAAAGTGGAAGGGCAGAGCTTGCAATTCCAAAATTTAATGCACCGGTTAATAATCCTAAAGAAAGAACAAAAAGGATTTTAACATTTATTCTGTCTTTTTGCATTGTTATAACTTAATTTTTCTAGCTAATTAATTTTTGTAAAAAATTGAATTATTTATTGATGATAATTTCAATTTTATTGGAATCTAAAGCTCCAAATTCATCAGTTTTAAGGGAAGTAATCATGCCCTCAACAGTGCTTTTGATGAAATCCTGAACAAAAAGATTTAATGGTATTATTTTGCCATCAATTCTAAGTAAAACATCATTAGGCTCAATAATTTCCTCTTCATAATTCAAATTACCATTTATAATGGCTTTTGCAAGATCAATGCTGTTTTTAAACCCTAATTTTTTGTAATCCATGTTCTGTAAAAATCCGTAACTGCGCTGCTCAATTAAATCAACAAGTAATTTTAAATCATTTTCATCCATTTCAAAAACATTTACCTTGGCAATGGTAAATTCATCTTCAATGTCTGAGGTACATATTTTAGCATATTCGCAGTGCTTAAAACTCTCTAAAACTACAAAATCGGGATTTTTAATGAACTTAAGGATGCTTAAAATTGTATCCAGATCCATGCTTTCTTGAAGGGTAAAAAATGTTTCATTTCCTGAACCAACTGTAATTTCTGCACCCGCCTGTGAATGTTTCCAGGTATCTCTACCTTCAGTATCAAATTTATGGTGCGTATGTTTAACTGTTCCAACTTTAAATCCTCTATTGGTAAGTTCTTTAACAATATTTGTTACTAAAGTTGTTTTTCCAGTGTTTTTTGTTCCAGAAATAGCTATAATTTTCATAATAAAACCCTCTTTTAATGTATAATTAATAAATCGCGTAATTAACAATTTTTAATGCTTTAAATTAGAGATCATAATATAAAATTGTAATTTCCATAAATGATAATTATATTGAGATCATTGGTTGTGCCATAAATAATATATGTTCGAAGGCAATATTCATTTTTATCTAATAAATCTAATTTTATAATATTATTTCATATCAAATACAACAATTTTAAGGATTAATATGAAGGACAAAATCACTTTTAAAATAGATGGTTTGACCATTGAAGCGGAAAAAGGAACTACTATACTTGATGCAGCTTTAAAAAATGGTATTTACATACCTAATCTTTGTTATAATGAAGATCTCAAACCTTACGGGTCTTGCAGGCTTTGTATGGTTGAAGGGGAAGATGGAAGAATTTTTACATCATGTGAAGCCGTTGTTGATGAAGGAATGAACATAAAAACAGAAAGTGAAAGGGTTAAGTTAGTTAGAAAACTTTCTGCCGAACTTTTAATTACAAATCATGAAATGAATTGCTTAACATGTGCTAAAGATAATCAGTGCAAATTACAGGAAATAGCAGCTTACTTAGGGATTAAACAAGAAAATTTAGACAATTATAGGTGGTCTATAACTCAAATAGAAAAGGATGAATCCAATCCATTTTTTGATCGAGATCTTAAAAAATGTGTTCTATGTGGAATTTGCGTTAGAACATGTAATGAAATTTTAGGGTTAAATGCAGTTGATTTTGGATTTAGAGGGCACGACACAAAGATTACAACGTTTGGAGATAGGCCTATAAGAGATTCAACATGTGTATCCTGTGGTGAATGTGTTGTAAGATGTCCTGTAGGTGCACTTGTACTTAAAAAAGGCCAGGAACCTTCAAGAGAAGTTAAAACCACATGTCCATATTGTTCTGTCGGTTGTAATATCCATCTTGGCGTTAGGGGGAATGAAATTACAGGAGTAAGAGCAGACAGAAATAACAATATAAACAAAGGAAATCTATGTGTTAAAGGTAGATTTGGTTATAATTTCGTTAACCATCCAGATAGATTAAAATTACCACTTATAAAAAGAAATGGCAAGTTTGAAGAGGTTAGCTGGGATGAAGCACTTGAGTTCATTGCAAAAAACCTTCAAAAATATAATGGAAATGAATTTGCCACAATTTCATCTTGCAGATGTACCAATGAAGATAATTACGCTGCTCAAAAGTTCACCCGTGTTTTAATGGGTACAAATAACGTGGATAATTGTGCACGTTCCTGTCATGCTCCATCAGTCGCGGGACTATCCCAAACACTTGGAAGCGGGGCAATGAGTAACTCTATAGATGAAATAAAAGATTCTAAATGCTTATTTATTATAGGAACCAATCCAACAGAGTCATATCCAGTTATTGGAATGCGAATAGTTGAAGCAGCTAAAAAAGGCGCTAAATTAATTATTGCCGATCCAAGAGAAATAGAACTTACTAAACATGCCCATATACATTTAAATCACAAACCTGGCACTGATATTGCTCTTTTAATGGGTATGATGAAAGTAATAGTTGATGAAGGGCTTCAAAATCAGCAATTCATAGATGAAAGATGCGAAAACTTTGAAAGCTTTAAGGAATCGCTTAAAGAATTTGATCTTGATTCAGTGGAGAAAATAACTGGAGTTGAAAAAGAAAAGATTCAAGAAGCAGCACGATTGTATGCAACAACAGATCCTGCTTCTATACTGTATTCTTTAGGTATAACTGAACATTCTCATGGAACTGAAAATGTTTTCGCGCTCAGTAACCTTGCAATTCTAACTGGAAACATTGGTAAACCTTCAACAGGTGTAAATCCAATTAGGGGTCAGAATAATGTTCAGGGAGCGTGTGACATGGGTACTTTGCCTAATGTTTATCCTGGATACCAGAATGTAGATGATCCTCAAGTTCACGCTAAATTTGAGGAATTGTGGAACTGTGAACTGGATAAATCAATGGGAATGAAAATGCCGTGTGTTGTTGGGGCTTCAAGTAAAGGAAAAATTAAAGCTCTTTATATAATTGGAGAAAACATCGCTTTAAGCGAACCAGACTCTTCAAGTATCGTTAAATCACTTAAAAATCTTGATTTTTTAATTGTTCAGGATATATTCTTAACAGAAACTGCTCAATTAGCTGATGTGGTTCTACCTGCAGCATCTTACGCTGAAAAAGATGGAACTTTTACCAATACCGAAAGAAGAGTTCAAAGAGTGCGTAAAGCAGTAGAAGCTCCTGGCGAATCCAAGCCCGATTGGGAGATAACTTCTATGATTGCCCGTAAAATGGGGGCAGAAGGATTCGATTTCAAAAATGCATCAGAAGTTATGGATGAAATAGCTATAGTCGCGCCAATGTTTGGCGGAATTAACTACGACCGAATTGAAGAAGAAGGTTTACAATGGCCATGTGTTCATGAAGAAGATTTAGGTACTCCAAGATTGCATATAGAAAAATTCTCAACTCCAAATGGAAAAGCAAAATTCATGCCATTACATTACCGGCCGTCTGCAGAGCTTCCAGATGAAGAATATCCTTTAATTCTTACAACTGGACGTAGTCTTTACCATTATCACACTGCAACTATGACTGGGGCTACTGAAGGACTTGTTGAATTATATGGAATGGATCCAGTAGAAATGAGTCCAGAAGATGCAGCAGAGCTTGGATTTGAAGATGGTGAAATGGTAAAAGTAATTTCAAGACGTGGTGAAATAAAAACAAAAGTTAAAGTTACAGATGTTTCACCAAAAGGAGTTGTTTTCATGACTTTCCACTTCGGCGAAACTCCTACAAATGTCCTTACAAGTCCAGCAATGGATCCAATTTCGCATACACCAGAATTTAAGGTCTGTGCAGTTAGAGTTGAAAAAGAATAAATTTTAGATTGAATTATTCACATACATTCAAAGAGCTGTATTCAATAACATTACACTCTTCACCTTTTTTTATTTCTTCAACATCATCTCCAACAATAATATAGCAATTTGACATTGTAATTGACTTATTTATCCCTGCTTTTGTTTTTATTGGATAAACAAGGCCATCTTCGAGCTTTGCTCTTATAACATTACATTTTGCTCTTGCTGATTTTATATTATCTCCCGCTGTACATTTAGTCAAATTGAACTTTTTCTGGATATTCTGCATTTTTAAGATATAATTCCTTGCAAAAATATCATATTGGACTGCAGCAGCAACTGGATACCCAGATAACATGAAAACTGGCTTTTCATCAATTACTCCAAATCCAAAAGGTTTACCGGGTTTAATTCCGACCCCATGAAGTAAGACATCACCAAGTTTTTCAACAACATCTAAAACAACATCTCCTTTACTTATTGCAGTACCTCCAGTTGTGATCACTACATCATATTTATTAATGCAGCTTTGGAGTTTTTCCACCATTTTGTCAAAATCATCCTCACAATGCATAATATGTGGAATTCCCAGTGAATCTTCAACAAGACCTTTTAAAGCAAATTTATTTGAATTTATTATTTTACCAGGTTTAAGTTCTGTTGTTGGTTCAACAAGTTCATTTCCAGTGATAATAACTGCTATTTCTGGCTTTTTGAATACTTTAATTTCACTGTATCCGGATGAAGCTATAACTGAAAGGTGATGAGGTCCTAAAATCTGCCCTTCTTTTAAAATGACTTCTCCTTTCTTTAAATCTTCTCCTTTGAGTGCTACATCTCTGTTAAAAGCAACTGGTTTTGTTATTTTGATTTCATTGTCCTTTAACTCTGTATCTTCATGCATGATTATTGCATTGGCTCCTTTGGGCATAGGAGCGCCTGTAGCTATCCTGATGGTTTTTCCATCATTTAAAGTCAATTTAGATACGCTTCCCGCACCAATTTCATCTATAACCTCAAGATAAACAGGATTCGATTGTGAAGCGTTTATTGTATCCTCTGCTATTATTGCATAACCGTCCATCGCTGATCTATTAAAGGGAGGTACATCTACTTTTACTTCAATATCTTGAGCTAATATTCTTCTATTAGCCTTATTTAAGTCAATATTTTCCTTTTTTGAAGTTATTTTTGTGCTAGCAATGAGTTTTAATGCATTTTTTACTGAAATGAGATTGGAAGAGTACATATTATTCACCAGATAAAATTATATTTTATAAATAGTCTTTATAACTTATATTAAATGCAGTTTTGCTTAAAAAATGTGCAAATATTGTATATTCTGAGGTTGTAATTTAATTTTTAGTATGCAATTTTTTTAAAAAAGTATGTATAAATATGTTAAGTTTGAATATGTAGGGGTGTGTTGTAATCACACAAGCATATATAAGTCTTTCTATATTATTCTTGTAGAAATATATATATTTATAGAAACTAGATGTGTAATTAATACACAAGGTGTCCAAATGCCAAAACACATAGCTTCAGGATTGAAATATTTAGCTGCAGTGGAACTCGTTAGAGACGGATACAGTCAAAAAGAGATATCAACTATGCTGGATATTGACAGGTCTACACTTTCACATTATTTAAATGGTAGAAATCTGTCTTTAAGTTCTATAGAGATAGCAGAACTTATAAAAGAATTCAATCCTCGTGATTTCCTGGTCTTAACCGATGCTATCATCGAAGACAAAGGAGCAACAAAAACCATTGTTAAAACGTGTTTAAACACTAAATACAGGGTTGAAGTAAAAGATTCGTGTATTGGGTGCGGGATTTGTGTAGATACATGTTTGATAGATGCCATAGTGTTGGATAATCTAAAAGCACAAATAGACCCTGAATTATGTTGTGGGTGTCTTATGTGCGTGGAAAAATGTCCTACTAATTCAATAAGTGTTATGGAGGAATAAAAAAATGGCTGCAAATACAAAAGAAGCCAAAGCCAAAGATTTTGACATTGAAAGATCAGCTGAAGAACAGAGAAAGCTATCATTCAAAGATGAATCTTGTATCGGTTGTGGTATTTGTGAAAAAATATGCCCTGTTGAAGCAATAGAACTCGGCCCAATTGGTGCAATTGTGAGAACCGGCAGTGACGAAGCTAAGATCGAAATCGATGAAGATAAGTGTGTATTATGTGGTATGTGCAGTGTCGGATGCCCTGTAGACGCATTAGACTTTGAAATAGACGGTAAACCAATTAAAGAAATTGAAACATACCCACGTCTCATATCTTCTGCAGAAATCAGTGATGAAGACTGTGTATACTGTAGAGCATGTGAAAGAGTATGCCCACAAGAAGCAGTAACCGTTGCAAGAGTACTCCCTGATAGAGCAAAACTTGTAACTGGTGAAATCGACATTGATAAAGAAAAATGTATAGATTGTGGTGTATGTGAAGAAATGTGCCCTGCAGACGCTATAACTATAGACCAGTTAGGCCCTGAAGAATTCGAAATCTCAGTGGATGAAGATAAATGTGTTTACTGTTTAGTATGTAAACGTGCTTGTCCGGAAGACGCAATAACTGCAGCATGCAGAGGATGTTCATACGGAGAATACGAAATCAACCCTGAAGATTCAGAAATTAAAGGTAAAGCTGTAATCGATGAAGATAGCTGTGTAAGATGTGGATGGTGCGAAGAAGTCTGTCCTAAAGAAGCAGTTGAAGTTGTTAAACCATTTGAAGGGGAAATAGACATAAACCTGGATAAATGTACAACCTGTGGAGCATGTGTAGACATATGTCCTTGTGAAGCTTTATCATTCCCAGGACCATCTAAGCCTGGAGAAATTGTTAATAAAGTCGAAAAGAACGAAGAATTCTGTATTTATTGTGGTGCATGTGAAAACGTATGCCCAACAGAAGCAATTGACGTTAAGAGAACAAACATTAATTACACACCTACAAAGTCTAAATCATGGCAGAAAAGACTTGAATCATTAAAAAGTTAATCAGGTGATATAATGGAACTTAAAGTAAACCAAGATAATTGCCTCGGATGCGGAGTCTGTGTAGTAGCATGTCCAGTAAATGTATCAATTAGCCCTGAAGTTTCAGGTGGACATGGATCTAAAACAGAAGATGTAATCATGATGGTAGAAAACGGAGTAATCAAATTATTCAGCGAAGAAAGATGCCAAAAATGCGGGACATGCCAATTATTCTGTCCTACAGACGCAATCTGGCTAGAATGAGGTGTTAAAGTGACTTATGTAGATAAACCAGCTGTTCCAAAAGTAGTAAAATTCGAAGAACCAACTGCTAAAGAGCGAACTAAATTAGATATGATGCTTAACACCGGTTCTGATATTTACCAGGGTGCATGTAAAAAAAGAGGATCCACACTTAAAGATGAATACAGGAAAGTAGCAGGAGTATGCTACATGGATCCAAAAGATATGGCTAAATTAGGTGTTGCTAACTGGGAATCAGTCAAAGTAACAACTGATTGGGGAGAAGTAATTGTATACGCTGCTCACTCAAGAGATGCTCCTCACGAAGGAACTGTATTTATACCAAAAGGCCCATGGGCTAATGTTATAACCAGTCATGAAACTTACTGTTGCTGTGACCCAACTTACAAAGGAATCTACTGTACTGTAGAAAAATCAGATAAACCAGTATTATTAATGGCTGACCTTATGAGGGCAACCTACAAAAAATACGTTAAAGATGAAGAAGGCATTGAAGAACTCGAAACTTTAGGGGAAATGCCTGTCTACAAAAAATTATAGGAGGCCTTTTAAATGGCAAATTACGAACCACCTGTAACAGACTACGATGAAATCGTAGAAAACTGTACATGCGCATTTTGTGGATGTAACTGTGACGATTTAGATTATTTAGTTAAAGACGGGCATGTTGTAGGAGTAAGACATGCTTGCAGACTTGGTGCCAGTAAAATTATGGAAGATATGGATCAGAGATTAATGGTACCAATGATAAGAAATGATGAAGGTGAACTTGAAGAAGTTACCTGGGATGAAGCACTTGATAAAGCTGCAGAACTCATAGCTGGTGCTGTAAGGCCTATATTCTACGGTTGGAGTGAAACTTCAATTGAAACCATGCACCACGGTCTCGAACTCGGTGAGTTAGTTGGAGCAGTTTTAGACAACCAGGCAACTATCTGCCACGGTCCTTCACTTCAAGCAGTTCAAAACGTAGGATATCCTGTATTTACCTTAGGAGAAGGTAAAAACCGTGCTGACATGGTTGTTTACACAGGAAGTAACGCTATGAACTCTCACCCAAGACACATGGCTAGATACAGTACTTTCCCAAGAGGATACTTCAGGCCAAGGGGAAGATACGACAGAACCGTTGTAACAATGGACCCTAAATACTCTGATACAGCTAAAATGTCAGATATATGGGTAGGATTTGAACAAAACGGGGATTATGAGTTCTACAACGCTATAAGAGCTGTACTCAAAGGTAAAGAACTTAAAAGCGATGTAATCTCAGGTATACCTAAAGAAGATATTTACGAATTAGCTGAAGCTATGAAAAACGCTCAATTCGGTACACTCTACTTCGGTTTAGGTTTAACCCACACATTATCCAAACAGAGAAACATTGACATAGCGATTCAAATGGTCGCTGACCTTAACAAATACTCCAAATGGGTACTAATGCCTATGAGAGGTCACTTCAACGTTAACGGATTCAACATTTTCATGGCTTATGAAACTGGATTCCCTTACGGTGTTGACTTTGCAAGAGGATACCAGAGGTACATGAACGGAGAAACAAACACTATCGATCTATTAACCAGAAAAGAATGTGATGTATTTATGGTTATAGCTGCAGATCCTGGTGCTCACTACCCTGGTGGTGCAGTAAAACACCTCGCAGAAATTCCAGTTATCCAGATAGACATACACTGGGGACCTTCAACAGAAATAGCTGATGTAGTTCTTCCTGGATCATTTATTGGTGTAGAAGCTGCGGGTACCAGTTATAGGATGGACGGTGTTCCAATCTACATGAAAAAAGCTGTAGACAAACCTGAAACTTGCAGAGACGATGAATGGATCGTAAAAGAATTATTAGAAAGAGTTAAATCAATCAAAGCTGAGCAAGGAGCTTTAGCCAGCAAATAAGGTGATTTTCATGGAATACATACTTAAAAACGGTATTGTTTACGACCCTGCCAACAAGGTAGCGGGAGAAAAGAAAGACGTAATGTTCAAAGATGGAAAAATCGTGGACAGCGTATCTTCAGATGCTAAAGTACTTGATGTGACTGACAAACTTGTAATGCCTGCAGGTATAGACCCTCATGCTCACATAGCAGGGCCAAAACTTGTTGTAGGTAGATTATACAG
>JAEYSH010000099.1 GCA_023434825.1 Methanobacteriota archaeon
CCAATAATGCAACTAACGGTCATTCCAGCCAGTGAAACCAAGGTCCCTAAAATAAATCCTAAAAAATAACCTCCTGCGGTGCTAACTATGCTTGAAGGAACAGGAGCAATTATATCAACGGATAAAAGCCCTCCAATCATGATTCCTACTAAAATTGAAGATGGAGATGAATTTAAGAAATAATCTGTCCAGTTTTTTATTGATTGTCCAAAAATGAGATAAGGTATTAAAATTAGAATTAAAATCGTAAAAATTAAGAATATCCATTTAATTTTGCTTTTTGTATTGGTTTCCATAATAATCAAACTTATTTATGGAAATCATATTAAAAATAATTTAAGTAATAAAATAAATAAGAAAATTTAAGTAGATTAAGGGTTTATTCAATGTTTGATAGCGTCTTTAACTTTATCAAAGAATCCTTTATCTTCAACGTAAATTTCTTTACCACTAATATCAGCAAATTCCCTTAAAAGTTCTTTTTGTTGGGAATTTAATTTTTTAGGAACCACGACTTTAGCCTGTATGTAAAGGTTTCCATTACCATTCCAACGTAAATGGGGCATTCCTTTGCCTTTAACACGGAATGAAGTGCCTGATTGTGTACCTGCAGGTATTTTAAGACTTACTACTTCGTCTCCAAGTGTTGGAATATCTACTTCATCTCCAAGAGAGGCTTGAACAAAGCTAATAGGTTGTTCATAAAGTAAATCAGAACCGTGCCGTTCAAAGAGCTTGTGAGGTTTAACTGATATTTGAACGTAGAGATCTCCTGGTGGTCCTCCTCTTTTACCAACATCTCCTTCACCAGTTACTCTAAGGCGTGATCCATCTTCTACTCCTGGTGGAACTTTAATATGAATGGTACTTGTTTCTCTTACAAGTCCTTTTCCACGACATTCATGACATGGAGTATCAATAATGACTCCTTTACCTCTACATTGAGGACATGTGCCTATACTCATGAATTGACCAAGAGGAGTTCTGTTTATCTGCTGAACTTGTCCGGTTCCTCCACATTGACTACATTGATGTGTTTCAGTTCCAGGTTCTGCTCCTGTCCCTTCACAGGTATGACAAACTTTTTTATGGGAAACATCAATATCTTTTTCTAATCCAAAAGCAGCATTTTCAAGGGTAATTTTTAAGTCGTAGTATACATCGGCTCCCTGTTCTGCACGACTTCTTCTCCGACCTCCGCCAAATCCAAACATATCAAATATATCTCCGAAGTCAAATCCAAATCCTCGGAATATATCGTCAAAGTTTGCATTTCTGAATATATCTTCGTTAGAGTATCCACCCATTCCAGCGTGTCCAAACTGGTCATAAGTGTTTCTTTTTTCCTCATCTGATAGAACAGCGTAAGCTTCACTTATTTCTTTGAATTTATCTGCAGACTCTGCTTCATCACTCACATCTGGGTGATACTTCATTGCTAACTTACGGTATGCTTTTTTGATTTCTTTTTTGTCTGCTCCTTTTTCTACTCCAAGGACCTCGTAATAATCACGCTTTTCTGCCATGCAATCTTACCCTCATCTAATTATAAGTTTCCACTATTAACTGTTTTAATTATTTTATAGATTTTCCTATTTATATTTGTAAATTGAAGTGTTTTTACTTCCTAATTAGTAGTATCTTCTTCACTCTGTTAGAATGCTTGTTGAGCTTCTAGTGGAAAATAAGTCTAAATATAAAAAGTAAATATAGAGGAATTTCCTCTATAATTTTGTTTTAATTTATTATGCATGTTTTAATATTTATATTTGCAAATTGAAGTTTATTTTTTAACTTCATAATCTGCATCTATGGTGTCGTCTTCTCCGCCTTGTTGGTTTCCCTGGGCACCCTGTGCATCTTGCTGCGCCTGCTGCTGGGCTTGCTGTGCTGCCTGAGCTTCCTGGTAGATTTTAGCACCAACTTCCTGAACAACTTTAGTTAGTTCTTCAGTTTTAGCTTTAATTGCAGGAATATCGTCACCGCCAGTTAATTCACGAAGTTCTTTAACTAAAGCTTCGATTTTCTCTTTCTGTGAAGCATCTACCTTATCACCAAGTTCTTCAAGAGTTTTTTCTGAAGTGTAGATCATGGAATCAGCGTCATTTCTAACCTGAATTTCTTCCTGCTTCTTCTTATCTTCTTCAGCATGCATTTCAGCTTCTTTAACTTTTTTGTCTATATCATCTTGAGACATTTTGGTTGAAGCGGTAATTGTAATAGCCTGTTCTTTTCCAGTTCCCATATCCTTGGCTGAAACGTTCATGATACCGTTTGCGTCTATATCAAATGTAACTTCAATTTGAGGCATTCCTCTTGGTGCTGGTGGTATTCCTACTAACTGGAATCTTCCAAGAGTGGTGTTATCGTGAGCCATTGGCCTTTCACCCTGTAAAACGTGAATATCTACAGAAGTCTGGTTATCTGCCGCTGTTGAGAACACTTGACTTTTTTTGGTTGGGATTGTGGTGTTTCTTTCTATTAATTTGGTAGCTACGTTACCAAGGGTTTCTATTCCTAAAGATAATGGTGTAACGTCGAGTAATACGAGGTCTTTAATTTCTCCAGCTAAAACTCCTGCTTGAATTGATGCACCCATGGCCACACACTCCATTGGGTCAATTCCTCTTTCAATTGGCTTACCAATGAAGTCTTCTACGAATTTTTGGACTGCAGGCATCCTTGTAGGCCCACCGACTAATATAATCTTATCTATGTCAGATTTGGACATTTTAGCATCGGATATTGCCTGTTCCATTGGACCGCCACTTCTTTTTATGATAGGGATAACTAATTCTTCCAGTTTTGCCCTGGTAAGTGTTGTTGTTAAGTGTTTTGGACCTTCTGCAGTTGCAGTTATAAATGGAAGGTTAATATCAGTTGTAAGGGTGGTTGAAAGCTCTATTTTTGCTTTTTCTGCTGCTTCTCTTAATCTCTGAACAGCCTGGTCATCGGTCATGAGGTCTACGCCGGTATCTCTTTTGAATTCATCAGCAAGGTAGTTCATGATGGCGTTATCCATATCAGTTCCACCGAGTTTGGTGTCACCGCTTGTGGATCTTACTTCAAATACTCCTCCACCGAATTCCATAATGGTTACGTCAAGTGTTCCACCACCGAAATCGAAAACCATAATTTCTAATTCTTCTTCTTGTTCTTTATCAATACCATATGCTAAACTTGCTGCTGTAGGTTCGTTTACGAGTCTTACAACTTCAAGTCCTGCAATTGTACCTGCGTCTTTTGTAGCTGTTCTCTGGTTATCGTTGAAGTATGCTGGAACTGTAATTACAGCTTTGTGCACTTCTTCACCGAGGAATGCTTCAGCGTCTTTTTTAATTTTTTGGAGAATAAATGCTGAAATTTCTTGAGGGCTGTACTGTTTTCCTAATACTGACACCTTGTAATCAGTACCCATGCTCCTCTTTATTGCACTTATTGTGTTTTCAGGGTTTGTTACGGCCTGTCTTCTTGCAGGTTCTCCAACTAACCTTTGTCCGTCCTGAGTAAATGCAACATAACTTGGAAATGCTTTTCCGTACTGTGTAGCTCCTTCAGCACTTGGTATGATGGTAGGTTTTCCACCAACTAATACTGCTGCTGCTGAGTTACTTGTTCCAAGATCTATACCTATGATTTTTTCTTTTTTACCATTAGCCATGATTTCACCTTGTTTTTGTATATTTTACATAAATTATTTACTAAATATGAATTTGAATATAATTAGAGTTTATTTTTACTTTTTACAGACTTTAACCATTGCGCATTTGATTATCTTATCATTTAGAGTGTATCCCTTTGCAAGGGCTTCTGTAACTACACCGCTTTCGTAATCTTCATTATTTTCAGTCATAACTGCTTCATGCTTGTAAGGATCGAATTTTTCTCCTTCTGCAGGGATTTCAGATAGTCCTTCTTTTTTAAGAAGTTCTTTAAGATTTTTATAGATTAATTCAACGCCTGATTTAAGGTTTTCACCATCTTCAGCTGATTGAAGTGCTCTTTCAAGGTCTTCATAAATTTCAACTATTTTAAGTATAAGACCTTCATTAGCGTACTTTATGTGTTCGCTCATGTTTTTTTCAGTTCTTTTCTTGTAGTTTTCAAAATCAGCTTGAAGGCGCTGCATTTGAGAATAGTAATCATCAATCTTCTGATCTTTTTCTTCAATTTGTTTTTCTAGATCTTCAATCGACTCTTCCTTCTCTTCCAGATCTTTTTTTAACTTTTTAAGTTCATCTTTACCGCTCATTAATTCACCTTTGTGTGATAAAAATAATAGTAATCTTTAATAGGTTATAGTAACAAAAGGTTATATAAACCTTTCGCACAAATGTAGATTTACATACCAAAAGTAACTAAAGTATAGTATATCCGTTATTGTTTATAAATGGATAACATGGAATTGAAATTTATATCTTTATAACAATAATTAAACTACAAAATAATTCTAAAAGCAAATCATAGACTTAAAATTAACAAAATACTCATTAATAAAATTAAAAGGGGATATTATGGATCTAGAAGCAATACTTGACGTTATGGGGTGTAAAACAAGGAGAGATATATTAACTCTTTTAACCCAGGAGCCCCGATTTGTAAGTGAAATTTCTAAAGAGCTTGAAATAGGTCAAAAGGCAATTATTGAACATTTAAGAGCAATGGAAGAGCTTGGAATGCTTAATTCATCATTTCAAAAAATAGAAAGGGGCAGACCTCGTAAATATTATGGAATATCAAGTAAAATGGAAATTCAGATAGTTATAGATAAAGATACCATAAAAATGGAGATAATAGACGACGATTTAGAGAAATTACAGGAATTAGAAACCAGATTTAGTTTAGGGCATGATGATATCATTGAAGATCTTGAAGACCTAATTGAAAGGTATGATAAGGCCAAAAGATATGCGGAATTACTTTTAATGGAAGCAAAAAGAAGAAGAAATGTAATTAAGTTATTGGATGGTACAACTCAAAATCCTTAAGATAATTTGGATTTAAAATGCAGTGCAGCAATTGCAGCCTGTCCTAATGACACAGAACCATCTCCAGCACATGTATTTTTATGCTGGATAAACTCATATCCATTTTCGGTTACAACATCTTTTATGGTTTTACTGATGGCTTCATTGTAAAATACGCCGCCAGTTCCGCCTATAACATTTACTCCTGTTTTATCAGCGGCTTTAATACCTAATTTTGCCAGACCTTCTGCCACAGCCCTTTGAGCAGAACATGCAATATCTGGAACACGTGTACCGGATTTTTTGGCATCTAAAACTGAGATTAACATTTGAGAAGTGTCCAGAATATCCATTCCACCATCATTTGTAATTTCAACAGGAATATCAATAATATCTTCGCCATAATAAGCTGATGATTCAAGTTTCATGGCACATTCGCCTTCATAAGTCCTTTCACCGCAGATTCCAAGAGCTGCTGAAATTGCATCAAGCACGCGCCCTGTACTGGTAGTTTGCTGGATATTAAACCCTTTTTGTAGCTGTTTTAAAACTAAATCTATTTCTTTAGCACCGTATTTGAAATAATCAACATATTGATTTTCCATTAATTCTTTTAGATCATCAGGGTTATAATAATCATTAAGCATGGCCATAACCATTCTAATAGGATATTTTGTGGTTAAATCTCCACCAGCCATGTTTTGAGACATTAAACTTCCCAATCTTTTGTAATTTTCGCCTTTTGCATGTAATATTTCGCCGCCCCATGCAGATCCATCATCTCCATATCCAACGCCGTCTGCAGCGATGCATATGAGTTCTTCAATTCCATGATCAACAAAAAGCGCTCCTGCATGTGCATGATGGTGCTGTACTCCATAAACATCACATTCAAACCTTTCACCTAATTCTCCGGCAAGTTTAGTTGTAAAGAACATTGGATGTAGGTCACAAGCTACTACATTGACACTTTCAGTCTTTGTTATGCTCATCATGTAATCAATGGCATCTTGAAGGTATTTGTAAGTCTCATATTTGGTTGTATTTCCAATATGCTGTGATACATAGCATTTCTGGTCTTTAAGGAGTGAAAATGTCACATCAAGTTCAGGTCCAAGTGCAAGAATGTTTATATCGTCTGCTATTTTAGAAAAATCATAGGGTTCGGGCACATAACCCCTTGAACGCCTTATAAATGCTAAATCTCCCGCCCTAAATCGTATAACAGAGTCATCGCATCGATTTACTATTTTTCTATCATGAAGTAGATAATAATCAGCGATTCCCTCTAATTTTGCGATAATTTCGTCATTATCAATAAGCATTGGCTCTCCAGGTATATTTGCGGATGTCATTATGTAAGCTGGTTCATTGGTCTCCTGGAAAAGTAAATGGTGCAATCCAGAATAAGGAAGCATTATTCCAAGGTTATGGAGAACTGGAGAAACTGAAGGAGCTAAGTAATAGTTTTCATTTTTATTAAGAACTACAATGGGTCTTCTTCTTGAAATTAAAGTTTCTTCTTCAAAATCTGCAACTTCTGCAAAGGTCTTCACTGTTTCAATATCTGGAGACATACAAGCAAAGGGTTGGTTAAACCGACCGAGCCTTTCTCTTAAAGTAATTACAGGATCATCTTCTGTTGTTTTTGCAACAAGGTGTGTTCCACCAATTCCTTTAATTGCCAGTATATTACCTTCGTCTATGAGTTTAGCGGCTTCTGCTATTGGATTTTCAACATCTAAAATTCCATCTTTGTAGAGAAAAACAGAAGGTCCGCATGTTGGACAGCATGTTGCCTCTGCGTGATAACGGCGATCTAAAGGATCACGGTATTCAATCATACATTCATTGCAAAGGGGAAATTCATCCATTGAAGTCCGCTCTCGATCATAAGGAATGGAATTTATAACCGTAAATCGAGGTCCACAATCGGTACAAGCTGTAAATGGATATTTATACCTTGAATCGCCTTTACTAAATATTTCTTCAAGACAGTTATCACAAACTGCAACATCTGGAGGGATAACTGATGAGCCTGAAAAATCAGCAGAACTTTCTAAAATAATAAAATCATCATATTTTGGAGTGTCAAGGGGTTCTTCAAAATTTATTTTCAAATTCTCTATTTTTGAAATTGGAGGCTTATTATTCTTTAGATTTTCAGCAAATTTTTTAATTTCTTCCTCTGGACCTTCAAGGATTATTTCAACACTGTTTCCAAGATTTCGAACAGATCCTTTAAGATTCATTTCCTTTGCAATTCTGTACACTGTTGGCCTGAATCCAACTCCTTGTACGATTCCATGAACTATTATTCTGGCTCTTTCCAATTCCATACCTCATAAAATTGCATTAATTGTTCTTTAAATTATTCCTAAAATAAGTGACTTAGTTTTTATATTTTAACCTTTATATTATAAGTAGATAAAAATTGTGATACCATGAAAGAAATACTTCAAAAGCTTGTAAATAATGAAATTTCACTTGAAGAAGCAGAAAAAATGCTTAAAACTTCTCATATTGATGAACTTGAGGATTTTGCAAAGTTGGACACTTCAAGACATTTAAGGACAGGCATTCCTGAAGTAATATTTGCAGAAAATAAGGATGATGAAGATTTAATTAAAATAATTCTCCATTGCGCTCATATGGGGCATGTAATGGTTACAAGGCTAAGCCCAGAAAGGTATGAGATTATAAAGCCAGAACTGGATTTAATTGAAGATAAAGATATTAAATTTGATTATAACAAAAAAGCATGTATTTTAGTTATTAAAAATCATGAAATAGAGAAAAATGGCAAAATTGGTATATTGACTGCAGGAACTTCTGATATCCCTGTAGCTGAAGAAGCTAAAGTTACAGCTCAAGAAATGGGATGTGAAGTTTTAACAGCTTATGATGCGGGAGTAGCAGGTATGCATCGACTTTTCCCTCCATTAAAAAAGATGCTTGCAGAAGATGTAAAAGCATTAATAGTAGTAGCTGGAATGGAAGGAGCATTACCTTCTGTTGTTGCTGGACTTGTAGATGTGCCTGTTATTGGTGTTCCAACATCTATTGGTTACGGCGTTGGTGAAGGTGGTTTTACAGCCCTTTATGCTATGCTTCAATCATGTGCTCCCGGAATTGCGGTTGTAAACATTGATAATGGATTTGGAGCAGGAGTTTTCGCCGCTAAATTAACTAAACAAACATTAAAATAGTTCTAAAATGAAAGGTTAATTATGGATATTAAAATTCTTGGAGTTTTAGCAGTAATATTGATTATAGTGGCTGTAGCTGGAGTTTATAGCTATAATAATCAACCTAAAGATACAGTACGTATAGGATATCTGGCTAATGACCAGCATAGTTCAGCTTTGGCTATTGCAAATGCAAAGGGAATGTTTGAAGCTGAAGGAATAAATGTAGAGCTTCAGCAGTTTAGCGTTGGTGCAGATATCCCAATAGCTATGGCTGCTGGACAAATTGACGTTGGTTTTGTTGGAACTGCCCCTGCAACAATGGCTATAGATAAAGGAATGCCTCTTAAGGTTGTAGCTGCGGTTAATGAAGAAGGCAGCGGTATTGTAATTGGTAATAATTCATCAATTAATAGTTTAACTGATTTTGAAAACCAAACTCTATGTATACCTTCTAAAGGTTCAATGCAGGATATTTTATTGCAATATTTGCTTCAAGGAAATAATATAAACCCTAAAGATATAAATATACAGCAAATGCAGTCGTCTTTAATGCCGGAAGCTCTTCAATCTGAAAAAATAGCAGGATACCTTATATGGGAGCCTTATGTAATACAGGCTAATACTGGAGGATATGGAAAAACTTTCATGTATTCAGATCAAATGTGGAAGAATCATCCTTGTTGTGTCATTATAGCAAGCAATGATTTCAGACAAAATCATCCCGATAAATTAAAAACAATACTCAAAATACACAAAAACGCAACAGATTACATTTACAGCAATAGGAACGATGCAGTTTCGGTATTAGCGAGTCATTATAAAATGAATGTTACAACAGAAAAACAAGTTCTGGACCATATTAAATTTGTAGCAGTTCCTGATGAAGATTTTATAAATAATGATTTAAAGATAGTTAGTATTCAACAGCAAATGGGATATGTAGACAACAATTTAACTCAAAATATGATATTTGACCTTCGATATTTACCATAAATGCTAATTAATCGCTAATAATTAGAATTATAACTAAAAAAGGATTTTAATATTTGAAAATGTATTAGGGGGATACAATGAGAAAATATTTAGTTGCACTAATAATTCCACTTATAATTCTTGTCGCGTGGTCATTGTTGACGTCTTTTAACATAATCCCTGCATATATCTTACCTTCTCCTGGTGAGGTGTGGAATTCTTTTTTAAGTTTATTAGGGACTAATGTACTGCTTATAGACACAATAGCAACTCTTTCGCGAGTTATCACGGGTTTAATTATCGCGGCTGCAGTTGCAATTCCATTGGGAATTATAATTGGCTGGTCAAAGAAAGCAGAGAATCTTTCTGATTTAACTATTCAAATTCTACGCCCTATACCTCCTTTAGCATGGATACCATTTGCAATGCTCTGGTTTGGATTAGGATTTCAATCTGCGGTTTTTATAATATTCATTGGAACATTTTTCCCGGTTCTTATTAACACAATAGATGGTGTTAAAAGGATAAATAAGGTTTTCATAGAATCTGCTTATACATTAGGTGCTTCTGAACGCCAGGTTTTAAGTAAAGTGATAATGCCCGCCTCTTTGCCTTCAATATTTACTGGTTTAAGGATAGGAATTGGAATCGGACTCATGTGTACTGTAGCAGCAGAAATGATTGCTGTTAACTCGGGTTTAGGTTATTTTATAATGCAATCAATGAACCTCATAAATACTGGTGATGTGATTGTAGGAATGCTTATAATTGGCATTATTGGATTTTCAATGGATTATACATTTAAAAGAGCCGAACGTAAATATATTTTATGGAGCGGAAATTAAATTAACTTTTAAGGGTGTAAAATGTCTAAAATAACAATAAATGATGTTTCAAAGGTTTTTGAAAGTAAAGGGACTCAATTTAAATCTTTGGAAGATATTAATCTTGAAGTTAATGAAGGAGAATTTTTATGTATTATTGGCCCTTCTGGATGCGGTAAATCAACAATTCTTCGTATTATAGCTGGTTTAGACAATCCCACTGATGGCAAAATAGTAATGGACGATGAAGTCATAATAGGGCCTGATCACAAGCGAGGAATGGTTTTTCAGGAATATTCACTTTTCCCCTGGAGAAGTGTCATTGAAAATGTTGCGTTTCCTTTGGAGATGAAAGGAGTTCCAGAAGAAGAAAGGAACAAAATCGCTGAAGACTACCTCAAAATAGTTAATCTTGAGAAATTTAAAGATTCTAAGCCTGAAGAGCTTTCAGGAGGGATGAAACAGCGGGTTGCAATTGTTAGATCACTTGCAGGAGATCCAGACGTACTTTTAATGGATGAACCCTTTGGAGCTCTGGACATTCAGACCAGAAACCAGCTTCAAAGAGATTTACTTAAAATATGGGAAGATAAAAGGAAAACTATTATTTTTGTAACCCATGACATTGATGAAGCGGTTTTTTTAGGCGATAGGGTTGTTTTACTCAGTAAAAGTCCAGGAAAAATCGCCAAAATCTTCGATGTAAATATTAAACGAATTAGAGATAGATTAGACCCTGATTATTTGAACATTAAGCAGGAAATTTTGAGTATGCTTGAAAGTGGAGACTAGTCAGAAATTTTATTTTTTCTAAATTACATAATAAAAGTGTGATAAAATGGATGTTTTTGAAGCTATAAGTAAAAGAAGAAGTATTAGAAAGTATAAAGACGAGCCTATAGATGATGAAAAGCTTGAAATGGTACTTGAAGCTGCTAGAATTGCACCATCTGCTGCAAACCGGCAGGAATGGAAGTTTATCGTTGTTAAAAACAAGGAGACAAGAGAAAAACTTGTAGAAGCTGCTAATGGACAAAAATTTGTAGCTGAAGCCCCAGTTACAATTGTAGCATGTTCAACAGAATCTGAAAGGGTTATGCCTTGCGGGCAGTACGCATATACTGTTGATCTTTCAATTGCAGTGTCATTTATGATCCTTGAAGCAACTGAACAGGGTCTTGGAACTTGCTGGCTTGGAGCATATGATGAAGAAAAAGTCAGGAATATTTTGCAGATTCCAGAAAGAATCAGGGTTCCTGCAATGTTTACATTAGGTTACGCTGATGAAGAACCTCATCAAAGACCCAGAAAGCATTTAAGTGAGATTATTAGCAGTGAGCTGTATATGACTCAATAATTATTTTTTCTTTTTCCCATGCGGACATGCATATATGCATAATCCACATACATTCCAGTCTGAATGGTCATCTTCATTATAAAGATATTCTTCGCATTTTCGGGCATCATAGCGCGCTTCTCGAGGTTCATTTTCATCAAATGATTCACCAGTAAAAGCATTAACAGGACAAATATCTACACATTCACTGCAATCAACACATTTTGATTCAATTGGTTCTCCAGTTAATTTAAACGGTGCATCTGTAAGTACTGTGGACCAGCGAACTCTCGGACCGGCTTCTGGAGTTACAAAAAGGCAGCTTTTTCCTATCCATCCAAGTCCTGCTAAATTCGCCGCTAATTTATGTGAAAAAACAGCGCAGATTCTTTCATTATCATAACGCTCAGATGCAGGAATAGCCAGAGCTTTGTAGCCTTCCTGCTGGATTATACTTGCTAATTTTGAAGTTAAAAGATCAAGACGTAAATTTGTAATATCATAAGCGTGACGGTAATTTACAGCAACAGCAGGATTATTACGATCCGGGAGGGCATCTACAATTGTATCTGGTAATCTAATTCCAATAGATATTGCTTTAGGGTAATCAGCTACAAATGAACTCCCCTGTTGAATTATGGTATCCTTAACTGATGATAAATCAGCAATACCGAAAAAATCGGTTCCTTCATGTTCTGCCATGATCCTGATTTTGTACTCAAGCTGCATTATTTCACTCTTTATTTTTGTTCTCTAATATGATATGTCCTGGAAGGAAATCAAATTTTTCATAAAATGAAATTAGTTTTTCATTTCCAACTGCAACCACAATTTTTTTATTTTTAACTCCATTTTCATCCATCCAGTTTAGAGCATTTTCCATTAGAGTGTTACCTATACCCAGGGATCGATAATCATCTTCTAAATATATAGAATCAATTTCACCTACATTTTTATCGCAAATAGAACTTACACAATACCCAACAAACCATTCAGTATCCTCATCTTTGGCTATTTCTACTCTTAAAGAGCCACCCATTGACTTTTTTAGTAATTCTCTTTTTCTCTCTTGAAATGTGATCTCATTGTACTTTTCTGCAAAGTGCGGTGACAAATCATGATGATAATTTCTTAATTTTTCCCATAGTGGTTGAATTATGTCTATTTCATTTCTATCGACTTCAATATAATTTATATACATCTTTAACCCTTCTTCATGCATTTAAATCCTATTTTTTCCCATAAAAAATACAGAAATTATAATATTTATAATAGACGTCCACATCTTTAAATCCAGCATCGGCCAACCATTTTAAATTATTTTCTAATGTAGCTGGCTTGTCAAACTTCATCCGCTCTATTGCAGTATCCTTTTCTGGCCCGCTGAAATCATTTTCTTCTATTATTTTAATCCAATTTTCATGATAGCTCTTATCAATAGCCGGATTTGGACCAATTACCTGATCTGCATTTAAAAATATTCCAGCATCGTTTAATGCATTAAAGATTTTGTTATAGAGTTTCTTTTTATCCTCATCTTCAAGGTGATGTATAGAAAGTGATGAAATGATTATATCAAATTCATCTTCAAAATCCTGCTTTAAATAGTCCCCTACAATATATTTAAAATTAGGATTATCTTTAAATCTACTCCTTGCAACTTTTAACATTTCTTCTGATAGATCGATTAAAGTAAATTCTGCGCTGTTGTATTTTTCAAAAAGGTATTTACTTAACAATCCGGTTCCTGCACCCAAATCTAGTATTTTTGGAGTTCTTTTTTCGGAATTAGCAAGTTCTGTAGTTATATTATAGAGGTCATCAAATTTTGGAATAATTAATTTACGTATTTTATCATAGTGCTCTGCATTTTCATCAAACTTTTCCTTTAAATCTTTATTTTCCATTTAAATCACTTATTTCTCTTTAATCCTGAACCATTAGGACATACTTTCCTGCATAAAAAACACTTTTTTAAGATAAAACCTCTTTCAGTTTCAAAACTTGAAAGCTCTCTGCAGAGCTTCTGATTAACTGTAGTAGTATCCAAAGCTTTTTGTGGACATGAATCAATACAGATACTACATTTTTCCAGACATCCTTCATAAGTGGCTATAGGATCACTTTCAAGCTGAATATCAACCAGAATTGCTCCAATTTGAATCATATTTCCGTATTTTTCATTTATGAGTAGTGTATTTTTTCCGAGAACACCTAAACCAGCAAAATATCCGGCATGTCTTAAAGATAAAATGCCTCTTGCATATTGATTTTCAGGTTCCCAGTATTCAGAAGGGTCATCAGATGGAATAGGTACACATTCTACTCCTAAATCTTCTAAAGTCCTACAAAGATTAATTCCAACTTTATCAACTTCTTTGGTGACTGTATCATTAACATAAGTATATGGAACATAATTATCAGCAGACATAGATCCTGCAGGGACTCGCTTTGCAAAAACTATAACAGATTTACACTTTGAATATATATCTAATGGATGATGACCTTCAGGAGCACCATTAAATCTATCTACATCTGCTATTCCAAAGAGATCAGCTCCAAGATTCTCTGCAATATTTTTAATTTCTAATTTATCCATTGAATCAATTTCCATAGAATTATTATTACTTTTATTTATAATATCGTTTAAATAACCTACAAATGGCGAGGCATATCCAGTAAGGTAAATCTTTATCTGCACCTCTTACAATTTTAACATCAAAAAGCCCATCTTCAGTTTGTCGATTTTTAAGCCATTTTAATGCATCATTTATCTCGGGAGTTTCTTTAGTAAAACCTATAAATGAAACTGAATCTAAAGCTGATATAATATCTGTAAACCAGAAAGGATAAGATACTTTTTCCCAGAAATCTTTAGTTCTTCTATCAGAATACTTATCACTTTTAAAGAAGCGGGAAATTAAAAGTTCGCCCGCTTTTCGAGCTTCACTTGATTTTCGGTATTCTGGATGTGCTGCAAATGCCCTTAGCACCATCCCAGTTACAAAATGAGAAAAAGGTTTAGATTTGACTGGTTGAATAAGTTCTGGGCCATTTAAAGCATCTAAATTTTTTCCTGCGGTTCTAAGCGGTATTGCCCAGCCGCCGTCATCCTGTCTAACTGATAAAAGCCAATCAAACCCTTTTAATATGTGGGGATCATTTTCATAGCCAGCTTTGATTAAAAGCTCCATAATGGCAGGAGTATAAGTTGGAGTATATTGTGTGCCGTATATTCCTCGAAAATCTCCTTCATCAGTCTGAAATTGAAAAAAGAATTCAGCAGCTTTTTTTATTGCTTCGTGTTCCCTTGTAAATCCGTATTTTTCTATCAGATCTCTTAAAATTCGGTAGGTTTCTATTTGATCATAATTTTCCTGCGATCTTATATGCTTGTTACCGCAGGGATATTTCCATGAACCATCTGATTGTTGTTTTTTTAGGATTTTTTCTACTTCTTTTAATTTCCATAATGTTTCAACTGATCCAATGTTTCTATCTAAAAGGTTACGCTTTGTAAAATAATTTATTGCTTTGTTTTCTTTAGATATAAGTCCAGGCACTGGATCCACTTTTAATTCGTTACGCCATGAATTCATTTAGGTCCCTATTTAAATTTTTTAAATCACATTTACTCCAAGAACTTCACGCATAATTTTAAAAGCACTCTCATCATCTTCTTCAGTTTGTCCGGCAACACAGTTTTTAGGTACTTCTACATTATAACCTCTTAAAACTCCATCATATGCTGTAAAGAGCACACATATGTGGGTAACTGTGCCCGTAATTATTAAAGTATCCACATCAAGTTCTTTTAAAACACTATCCAAATTTCCGCTGAAAAATGCTGAATAATCAGTTTTTTTAATAATTATATCTCTGTCTTCAGGCTTTAATTCTTCAATAATATCTGATCCTGAAGTTCCTTTAACTGCATGAACTGGCCAGTTC
>JAEYSH010000104.1 GCA_023434825.1 Methanobacteriota archaeon
GAAAGATGTTGTTATCATAATTTCAGATACACAGGGAAGAGCATTTAGAGAAGGTGCTATCGGAACGGCTGTTGGAATATCTGGAATGAGTCCACTTTGGGATAGAAAAGGAGAAAAGGACTTATACGGTAGAGAACTTCAAACTACAAGTATTGCAGTCGCCGACGAATTAGCATCAACAGCATCTATTTTAATGGGACAAGCTGATGAAGGAATCCCTGTTGTTATTATACGCGGAGTAAGTTATGTAAATGCACTTGAAAATAATAATGCAACTGCTAAAGATTTAATAAGGCCTAAAAAATATGATGTTTTCAGATAAATTCATTTATTATAAATTATTATGTGAGTTTTAATATAATTCAAAAGATTAAATTTTATTTATTAAAAAGAGGGTTATATGATATCAATACTTTCTGGCGGGACTGGAACACCAAAGTTAATTCAAGGAATTGTCAAAATATTTGAAGAAGATGATCTGAATATAATTGTAAATACTGTGGAAAATACATATATATCCGGAAACTATATAGCACCGGACATAGACACAGTGATGTATACTCTGGCCGGAATGATCAATGAAAATACATGGTACGGTATCAAAGATGATACATTTATAACCCATGAAACATTAAAAAAAATCGGGCATGATGAAGTTTTACGGATTGGCGATAAAGATCGTGCCACAAAAATTCAAAAATCATTTTTATTAGAGAAATATCCTCTTTCAAGAGCTGTGGATATCCAAAGAAAGAATTTGGGTGTTAAATCAAAGATCATACCAATGAGCGATGATCAATCACATATCAAGATAATAACCGATGAAGGAGAAATGAGCTTTCATAAGTTTCTGGTTGAAAAAAAGGGAATGCCAGAAGTGGAAGACATAATATATAATAAAGTTGAACCTTCCGAAGATTTGATAAATATTATTGAATCGTCAAGAATGGTTATAATAGGACCTTCAAATCCTATAACGTCTATCGGGCCTATAATTTCAATTGATGGAGTAAAAGAGGCACTTAAAAAGACTTATGTGGTGGGAGTATCTCCTATCATTGCTGGAAAACCTGTAAGTGGGCCTGCAGCGAAATTTATGAATGCTTTGGACATAGAAGTGTCCAGTTTTGGAGTTGCATCACTTTATCAGGAATTTTTAGACAAGTTTATTATAGATGTTGAGGATATTGAATCCAAGAAAAAAATAGAAAAACTAATATCAGAGGTCATGACAACAAACACAAACATGAAGACCATCAATGATAAAGTGAATTTAGCGAGATGTATTTTGGGTGAAATTGTATGATACAGATGACTTTAATTCAAATCGATAATTACGGCCCATGGACTGTTACACCAGCCCCAAGAGCCGAAGCAGACCTTCAAATTTTACAAGCAGAACTTTATGCGGATCTTCAAAGGCAATTTGCTGCCAAAGGCGGCCTTGTTTTCTTCACCCGTTTTGATAATATGCTTGCAATTACCAATAATGTGGATGTAGAGGATCATTTAAGAATTCAAAAATCTATTGGAAATAGATACCCTATTACAGTTAGTATGGGTGTTGGAGCAGCTGAAACTCCTTATGAAGCTCAAAGAGATGCTACAGCAGCTTTACAGAACTATGGTGGGGCACAAAATGAGGAAAGAAAAGAAATCCTGGCAATAGATGGTCTGGTAAACAAAGAAGAAAGCTTTGTTCAAATTGCACATATTGATATAAATGGAATTACAGATTCTTTAACTGACATTATTCCTGCTTATGATACTTCTTTTATTGTAAATAGAGTTCAGCACTTTTTAATGAAAAAATTAATTGAAAAAGGTTCACTATTATTCTTTATTGGTGGAGATAATTTTATGTCTCCATGTAATGGGCTTAAACCAGAGGGAATTTTAAAGATAATAGAAGAAATAGAAGATGAAACCAACATAGCACTTAAAGCAGGCGTTGGAAAAGCACCTACTGCTGAAAAAGCGGCTAATCTTGCTGATCTTGCTCTTGAAGAAATCAGGGGCGGGGTAACCTATGATCTGGTTCATGTTATGAAAGAATAATTTAATTTTTTATTATTTTCAATTTAATTATATTTTTAATATTTTATTTCAATAGGGAGTGAAATTTATTAAAGTTTTAGCGCCCATGGCAGGAATTACCGATGGAAATTTCTGCAAAAAATTAGCAAACTATGGATTTGATGTGCTTACTATTGGCGGCTACAATTTAGATAAAAAAACCATAGAAGCAGGTCAAAAAATTATTCAAAGAGGAAGGCCTGAATTTGACATAAATGAGGAAAATATTATATCTGCTATAGAAAATGAGGCAAATATAATTAAAAATTCATGGGATGGCATTGTTTCTGTAAATTTAAGAGCAACATCTCCAAAAAGTATTGTTGAAATATCTAAATTGCCGCAGATAGATATAGTAGAAATAAACGCACACTGCAGGCAACCTGAATTAACTGATATTGGGTGCGGCCAGGCACTTCTTTATGATATGGATATTTTGTATGATTTCATTAAAAATGTTGTAAAAAAAGCAGAAAGTAAAGTATCTGTAAAAATTCGGGCTAATATTGAAAATGTAGATGATATTGAAGTCTCAAAGGTAATTGAAGAAGCTGGAGCTCAATTTCTTCATTTAGATGCTATGAAGCCAGGATATAACTATGCAGACTATGGACTGGTAAAATCTATTAAAGAAAATACTGAAATATTCTTAATAGGGAATAATTCAATCCGTGATTTAGAATCAGCAAGAAAAATGATTTCTGCAGGTGCAGATGGAATATCCATAGCAAGAGCAGCAATGAATGGAAAAATTCCATTTGATCTTAAAAGATTAACTTATGAAAATTTTTAATATAAACTTCACCATCATATATAATATATATTATAATTATTGCAAATTTATACAAAGGTGATCGCATGTCTTTTATAGAATTAGAAAATGTCACTAAAACATTTAAAGGTGTAGACGTTCTAAAAAATCTAAATATTACTATAGATGAAGGTCGGGTACTGGGTATTTTAGGAAGAAGCGGAGCTGGAAAATCTGTATTAATAAATATGCTTCGTGGAATGAAAGAATACAAGCCTGACAGCGGAAAAATTATTTATAATATTGCGATATGTCCTGATTGTGTTTTAGTTGATGCTCCTTCAAAAGTAGGACAAAAATGTGCATGCGGCGGAGATTTTGAAGCCAAACGAGTTGATTTATGGGATACTGATAGAAAAATATACGCTGCCATTAGAAGAAGGATATCTATCATGTTGCAGCGGACTTTTGCTCTCTATGAAGATGATACTGTAATTGATAATGTTTTAAAATCTATAGATCACCATGATGAAGAAGAAAGCATGTATATGGCTATAGATCTTCTGGAAACTACTCAAATGACTCACAGAATTACTCACATCGCAAGAGATTTGAGTGGTGGGGAAAAACAGAGAGTAGTTCTTGCAAGACAAATAGCAAAGGAACCTATGGTTTTCCTTGCAGATGAACCTACAGGTACTCTTGATCCAAAAACCGCAGAACTTATACACCAGGCACTTCTAGAAGGTGTTAAAGAAAAAGGTACAACCATGATCATTACTTCGCACTGGCCAGAAGTTATGAGAAAGCTTTCTGATTATGTAATCTGGCTTGAAAAGGGTGAAATAGTTGATGAAGGAGATCCGGAATCTGTTGTAAAGAGATTTTTGGAGCAAGTGCCTTTACCTAAAAAATCAGAAGATTATCAAACAGGCGGCCCAATGATTAAAATGGAAGATGTTAAAAAACATTATTATTCCATTGAAAGGGGCGTAGTTAAAGCTGTTGATGGAATAGACCTCGTTGTAGATGAAGGTGAAATTTTTGGTATTGTTGGACTAAGTGGAGCAGGTAAAACGACATTATCCCGTATTTTATATGGATTAACTGAACCAAGTGGGGGTAATATATTAGTTAAGCTTGGAGATGACTGGGTAGACATGACCGAATCCGGACCATTTGGACGAGGGCGAATTAAACCATATTTGGGAATTTTACACCAGGAATACAGTCTTTATCCACATAGAAATGTTTTAGGAAATCTTACTGAAGCTATAAGTTTAGAGCTTCCTGCAGAATTTGCTAAAATGAAAGCTATATATGTTCTTAAAGCAGTTGGATTCGATGAAGAATATGCAGCTAGTCTATTAACTAAATATCCTGATGAGTTAAGCGGAGGGGAAAGACATAGAGTCGCTTTAGCTCAAGTTTTAATTAAAGAACCCAATATTATCATTCTTGATGAACCTACAGGTACTATGGATCCAATTACAAGGGTTCAGGTCACTGATTCAATAAGAAAGGCGAGAGATGAGTTAAGTCAAACTTTCTTAATTATTTCACATGATATGGACTTCGTACTGGATGTCTGCGACAGGGCAGCACTTATGAGGGGTGGAAAAATCCTTAAAATAGGAGATCCACATGAAATAGTTGAAGATTTGACACCAACTGAAAAGCAGAAAATGCTTACAGATGAATAATTTCTTTATTATAAGTTTGAAAATAATGGCATTGGAATAAATGCTTAAACTCCTGAATAAATTGAACAATTATATTATATTTTTATTAGGGGATTTTGCTATTTACAAATGATCTAGAATTAAATAAATGATTACAAATGAATTTGGAGGTTTTAGAAACTTTCAGTTTCTGAACAATCGAAAATCAAAAATTTTCGATGTCTACAAAACTTTAAGTTTTGTGACAGCAAAACAGAGTTTTGCTTGTTCTGAACACTATCAAAAACTTTGTTTTTGATGCACAGAAAATGCTTCGCATTTTCTTTAGCTATGTGTTCGAAAACCTCAAATATGAAATATATGGAGGATTATAATGGTATGGGAAGATTCACCATCACACGTATGCAGGGGAGGAGACAAAAGAGCATTAACATTTTGTTGTCCGCCAGTAAAACCCTGCCCAATTATATATGCTCTTGAAGAAGTAGGAATGAGCTCTCAAGAGTACATAGCAAAAAAAGAAGAATTTGGTAAAAAAACTAGATTAGGCCAAGGAGAAGGAACCTGTTTTGGATCATTAGTATGGTGCTGTAAACCATCAAAACCATGTCCATTAAGGGATATGGTAATGAGAAAAATTGACATGAGCACTGAAGAATATATGGAACTTAAAAAACAGCTTTCAGAAGAGCTTGTAGGTGCATCTGAATCTTCAAAAGAGGAAGTTAAGGCACTTGCAGATGCATTTAATATTCCTGAAGAAGAAGCAGTAAGTGTTCTTCAAGAATGTGGAAATGATTTAAGAATGGCTGCTAAAATACTCAAGATGAAAAGCCTTGAGATGCAATAATAGTGGCTCTGGAGTTTTTAATATGGGTTGGACTCCTCTTTTTCTGCAGATGAAAAACAAAAATGTTTTAATTGTTGGTGCAGGAGAAGTAGGCAGTCGAAGAGCATCTCGATTTATTAAAGCAGGTGCTAATGTAGTTTTAATTGGGAGAAAAGTACCCAAAGAACTCAGTGAATTTGAAATTAGCTGTAAACCTGTTCATGAAGTTGAAAAATGGGTTGAATGGTCTGATATTGTGGTTGTGGCCACTGGAGACCATAAATTAAATGAAAAAGTGGCTAAATTAGCCGGCCATAAACTTTTAAACCGTGCAGATTATCCTGAAGAAGGGAATTTAATTGTTCCATCTTCTTTTTTTATAGGGGACGTACAATTATGCATATTTACTGGTGGAAAGAGCCCCCTTATGGCCAAAGAGTTAAGAAAAAGAATACAGAAAGTAATAAAAGATGAAGATATCTTTCAGCTTGAACTTCAAGATTTCACCAGAAAAATTTTAAAAGAAAAAATTGATGACCAGAAAAAGCGCAGAGATTATTTATATGAAATACTAAATGATGAAAATATAAGTGAATTATTGAAGAAAGGAAATTTGGAAGGCGCTAAAAAGTATATAAAGGACCAAATTGATTTAAATAAATAATATTAATGTTTACTTTGTTGTCCAGGTGATAAGATGATTCTAAATATAAGAATCGACCATAAAACAGCGGATATTTGCACAATAGAAAAATCTACACAAGAAATGGAGGAACTCTTTAGTGAAATAAAGAGGGAATGTGTAGTAAATGAATATATTGGATTAAAGACATGCAATCGTGCAGAGCTGTACATTATTCTGGACAATATAAATTATGAAAACTTTAATTTTGCTAATTTTGTGGTAGAAACTGATGATAATGCCTTAAATCATCTTCTTAGATTATCATGTGGCTTAGAATCTATGATAATAGGTGAAGATCAGATTTTAGGCCAACTGAAGGATGTCCGTAAGCAAAGTGTTTCTAATGGTAATTGTGGACAAATTTTAGACACTATTTTTAAAAAAGCTGTTCATGTCGGTCAGGTAGTCAGGAAAAAAACTAATATTAATAAGGGATCTATTTCTATCGGTTCAGCAGCAGTTGAACTTGCTGAATCTGTTCATGGAGACTTGAAATGTAAAAAAGTTCTTGTTATAGGTGCGGGAAAAATGGGAACACTTGTTGCCAAGGCACTTGTGGAAAAACATCTTAAAGCGATTGTTGTTGCAAATAGGACTTATGACAGGGCAACATGCCTTGCAAGGGAACTTGGAGGTTCAGCAATACATTTCGACAGGCTTGATGAAGCGATGAGCGATGCTGATGTTATAATAAGCGCAACCGGCGCACCTCATGCAATTTTAAATTATGAAAAGATAAAAAATGCAGTTCCATCACAAAATCTGCAAAAACTGGTTATGGTTGATATTGCTAATCCGAGAGATATTGATGTGAATGTGAAAGAATTAGGGGTTAAATTATTTAATATCGACGATTTGAGGGGAATAGCTGATAAAAATAAAAAAATGAGGGAATGTGAAGCTATTGAAGCTGAAAAAATAATTGAAGAAGAAATGTTCCTTTTAAATAGATCTTTAAAACATCTTGAAGTAGAATCTCTTATCTCTAATATAAGGCGTAATGCTGAAGAAATAAGGATTAAAGAAACTGAAAAGGCATTCCGGATGTTAGGGGATATAAACGGTAAGGAAAAAATAGTTGAAGGCCTTACTCAAGTTGTGGTGGATAAAATCTTCTCAGATATCATCAGAAATATTAAAGCAGCAGCTGAAAACGATGATAAAAAATTAATTGAAACTGCAGAATGCCTTTTTGCCAATGAAAAGAGCAAATAAGTATTTTTTTGATCATTTTTTATAAATTTCATGACTTTTGTATGATGTATGTTATTTAGTAATACATAACATGATTTTATTAAGAAGATTTATATAATAAAAGACTAAATTATTAGTGTTGCAGTGCAAAAGACATGTTTTTTCAAAAAGTTTCCCCCTTTTGACATCACAACTTTCTTAGCACTGCATTTTACTTTTATATTATTCCATTCCCTTTTAATAATTTGTAAAAATAGCGTAATATAGAAAATATTAAATTTTTATGCATTTAATTTTAAATGATAACATGGATACATTAAAAAGATACTTCGGATTTTCTTGGTTGTTGAATGATTCAATTAAAAAATTATTAGAGGCATTTATAATAATTTTAATAATCACTGATCTGTTTTTGTTAATTCTAATAAGTTTTATTAATTTTACTCCATATACGGAGAGTGTAATCGTTGATTTTGACACTTTTGTTTGTATGGTACTATTTTTCGAGTTTCTACTCAAAATTAGGAATCAAGGGGAAAAAATAAAGTATATCCGAAAAAATTGGATTGATCTAGTTGCAATGATACCTCTAGAGTTTCTTATATTGATATCCGGAGATATGTTTGGGTTTATCCGATTTATAAGGATAATAAGGGTTGCTAGAGTGTTCATTTTGCTTAAAAAAAGCCAGAAAAATATTCTTGAATTCCTACGTAAAACAACTGTTGTTCATGGAGCAGTTATATTCCTCTTTATTATTGCTGCAGGAACAGTTTCTTTTTTTGTACTGGAACATGGCACAAACAGTCATGTTGATAGTTATGACGATGCTTTGTGGTATGTTATAGTTACAATTACAACAGTAGGCTATGGAGACATCAGCCCCGAATCCGTAGGGGGAAGAATGACTGGTGCAATTATTATGATTGCGGGAGTGTTCCTTATGAGTTTATTAACAGCATCATTGTCATCTATAATGATTGAAAAGGAAACTAAAGAAGATGCAGAGAAAAATTTAGAAGAAATGAAATCAGAAATGGAAAAAATGCGTCATGAAATGCTTTCGGAGATAAATGAATTAAAAGAGATAATAAAAAAAAGCAAATAATCCAATTAAATTAAATTCATAAGTGGAATTAGAATATTATTCATTATTCCAGAATCTCTTTTCTCAAGATTTTCTTCTCTAATTGGGTTTGAAGTGCTTATAGATTCTTCTATTGCATTATATGATGCGCTTGTAGCCATATTCATATCATTTTGAATATAAGAATCATCTTTAGACTTTAACCAATTATTCCAGTCAGCTTTACACTTGGGTTGGCCATCAATCAATGCTGAATTTAAATCATCATTGGACTGGATTACTTCTGGCTCTAAAAAACTGGCCTTTGCTTCATATAACGTGTGATTAGGGCCACTTATACCAGCACTGTGAGGTGCAGAAAAGCTATCTGTAATGTAATGTGAAGCTACTCCATAGCAGTAGCTCGCATAATAATAATCACTTTTTTCATAGGATTTTTGGCCTCTATTTAACCATTCTTCTGCTTTTTGGTAGCTATTTGGATAACCATGGTATTTAAAGTCCAAAAACTTAAAATCAGGATCCACTGCTCCTTGTTTCATAGCATTTAAATCTAAATTTTCTTTAATTGTAAGTGGTAATGAATTATAATTACTTTCTACTATTTCTTCGTGAGTGTTCCAGTTCCATGCAGAAACTGCTGGAATCTGAATAAATAGTATTCCTACTAAAAAAAGAGTTGTTATTAATATTTTTTTCATGATTTCACTATTAAATTCAATAAATAATTTTTTTATATGCCTTATTGTTTTTCGTTATACGTATTATATTTTTTGTTGTATATGCCCAAACTGATATATATAACTATTGTTATATAACAATTGTAAATTATTTTAAATTTATTAACCGAGTGAAATTTATGAGTTTTGATGTTGCGGTAGTTGGGACAGGCGCCGGCGGCGCCACAGTAGCAAGAGAATTAACTAAAAAAGGCTTGAGGGTCTTAATTTTGGAGAAAGGAAAAAGAATTGAACGGGGAACATCAGTAAATAATATTAAAAATATTCCAATCAAATTAAAAATGGATATAGATGATGAAGAAATTGAAAATTATGATTTTCTCCAGAATCCTGCTGAATTAATGTTTATTGAAGATGTTGGGGGCACAACTCCAGTTGCACTTGCCAATGCATGTTATGCATGTACTACTTGCTATGAAAATTCGGCAACAAAACAATTTGAAATTCACAGCATTGATTTATTCAAGGAACTTTTAGAATCAAGTGAGGATTTAAAAGTTGGACCATATCCTGCTAATTTAATGGGGCCTGCAACACGTAAAATTGTAACCGCTGCAGAAAGCATTGGGTTTTTCATGGAGCCTATGCCTAAATTCATTGATTTTTCTAAATGTAATGGCTGTGGGTTGTGTATTCATGGTTGTAAAAGAGGTGCAAAATGGGATGCAACTGATTTTGTTAATGAAGCAGTGGCAAATGGTGCGACATTAATTTCAGATTTTGAAGTTACAAAAATTCAAAGTGAAAATGGAAAAGTAACGGGAATTGAAGGTAAATTTGGCGATAAAACAAAATATTTTGAGGTTGAAAATGTAGTTATTTCGTCAGGGGCATTAAATACTCCCGAAATATTGAAAAATTCTGGAATATCAAAATGTGTGGGTGAAAATCTATTTTGTGACCTTTTTATAACTGTTGGGGGATATTTAAAAGACATTAATTATTATAAAGAGATTCCAATGGGTGTAAAATCTGAATTCGGCCCCTATTTTTTATCTCCACATTTTTCAAACCAGTTGGTAAAATTAATTGAAGAGAAAGGATTTGAAGCGAACCCAGAAGATGTTATGGGTATAATGGTTAAAATAGCAGATGATTCTAATGGGATAGTTCATGAAGATAAATCTATTGAAAAGACGCTTACTAATCGAGATTTAGATCTTCTTAAGGAAGGATATGAAAAGAGTGTTAAAATACTTCTTGAAATGGGTGTAGAACAATCTTCTATAGTTTCGACTCCTATAAGAGGTGCACATCCGGGTGGAACAGCGGCAATGGGTAAAGTAGTTAATAATGACCTTGAAACGGAAATTAAAGGGTTATATGTGGCTGATGCAAGTGTTATTCCTCAAGCTCCAGGCAGACCTCCAATTTTAACCATCACTGCCCTTGCAAAAAAACTTGCTAAAAATATCTTAAAAGACGTGAAATTGAAAATAGAAAGCTAAAAAGACTTTAATGTGATTATTATGGAAGATAGGTACACAAGACAGACAATTTTACAAAACATTGGTGAAAATGGCCAGAAAAAACTGGGAGAAAGCCATGTTATCATAATTGGGTGTGGTGCGCTTGGAACAGCAGCTGCAAATAACCTTGCACGTGCAGGCATTGGTAAAATTTCAATTTTAGATAGAGATTTTGTTGAACTTAATAACTTGCAGCGCCAGATGTTATTTGATGAAAATGATGTTGGAGAGCCAAAAGCAGTAGTGGCAATCAATAAACTTAAAGCAATCAATTCTGACATAGAAATAATTCCATTAGTTAAAGATTTGAACCATACAAATGTTGAAGAGATAATAAAAGATGTAGATTTAGTTTTAGATGGAACAGACAATATTCAGACAAGAATGCTAATTAATGATGTTTGTGTGAGGGAAAAAATTCCATGGATATACACTGGTGCAATTGGAACCACTGGAATGACAATGAATATCCTTCCCGATGCTTCATGTATCCGATGTCTTTATCCAAGCATTCCAAAACCCGGTTCTCTTCCAACGTGTGATACAATGGGAGTTTTAAACACAATAACTATGATTATGGGTTCAATAGCGAGTACGCAAACAATTAAAATACTTTTAGGCGAAACAAAACCTAAAAATGAACAGGACAGCAGTTTAATAGTTTATGATGCTTGGGATAATTCATTTGATGAAATACTTGTTAGAAAAAATGAAGAATGCACATGTTGTTCAGGGGAAAGTTATGATTATTTAGATTCTGAAGATAGGGAAGTTATAAGTTCTCTTTGTGGTAGAAATGCAATTCAGATAACTCCTGCTGATGTAAAGGAATTAGATTTACATGAATTAGCATCCAAACTTGATCATTTGGGTGATGTGAAATGTGCTGCTTTTATATTGCTCTTTAAAACTGGAGAATATGAAATATCAGTATTTAGGGATGGAAGAGCTATAATTAAAGGTACAAACGATGAAAAAATAGCTAGATCAGTTTATGCTAGATATATTGGAACTTAATTATTTCAAATTTTAAATTGTTGATCAAAAAATAATCTATTAATATTAAACATGATGGATTAATTATAATAACTACTTATTTCCTATTACAATTGTTATATGTGGATTATTTAACAATTTAGTTTAATTCAATTAGTTTGCAATATATCCATATATATTTGCATACATAGTTTTAATGGTATAAAGGAGTAATATTATAAAAAATTAGACTATGAAAATGTAATTTTTTATTCAATTTATAAAGTTTTAATTTAATATGCGAGGTAAATTTAAGATGAAAACTCTTAAACTAGGTGAAAATACCTTTGAACTTGCAGAAATCATAATTAATGATTTAAAAGCATCAGAAAATATTGGAATCCTTAAATGTATCCAGTGCGGGATGTGTACATCTGTCTGTCCAGCAGCAAGGCAAACAGATTACGATCCACGTGAATTAGTTAAGAGAGTACTGGATAAAGATGAAAGTTTAATTGAAGATGAAACACTCTGGGATTGTTTTTACTGTTATACATGTCACAGCGTTTGTCCTGTAGATAACAGCGCATGTGAAATAAACCAGATTTTAAGGCAGAAAGCGATTGATAAAGGAAAAGGAAAACCTAAAATAGCTCCATTTACAGCTTATGGTGATAGTTTTCTTGAAATTGGGCTTGGAGCTATCCCTAATGACTTTTTCGATGATCTGTTAAAGGATTATGGAAAAAAATGGCTCGATTTAAAAGTTGATTTAGAAGATATAAGGGAAGAGCTAGGTTTAGGGTCTATGTTATTGCCTGAAAAGGATGTTAATGACATCAATAAAATTTTGGAAAATACGGGATTTAAAAAGAGGCTTGAGAGAGTAAGGCGGTGTAAAGAATGAAAGCAATACCAGATAAAGAAATTTTACTCTTTAAAAGTTGCCTTGTAAATGTTGAATATCCTGGCGTTGAATCTTCAACTAAGTTCCTGTATGATAAATTAGGAATAGAATACATTATAAGTGAAAGACAATCTTGCTGTACTGGATTAGGTCATTACGCTGATTTATTTGACCAGTATTCTACTACTGCGCTTGCAGCAAGGAATTTTGGGGTTGCAAAGGAAGAAGGACATGAAAACATAGCTACTTTATGTGCAACCTGTTATGCTATACTTAAAAAATCAGCTAATATCTTAAATAAAAAAGATGATGTTAGAAAAAACGTAAATAAAATTTTTGAATCATCAGGAATTCCTGAACTTAAATATAATGCAGAAGACATGGATTCAAGGAATAATATATTCCATGCAGTTGAAATTCTGTATAATAAATCAGATGAAATAGAAGAATTAGTAGAAGTAGATTTATCTGGATTTCGAGTAGCTTCTCATCACGCATGCCATTACTGTAAAGTTCATCACAAAGACACAATTGGGAATGAAAGGGATCCAATGGTTATAGAAACCCTTGCTAAATCATGCGGTGTGGAAACAGTAGACTGGTATGATCTTAAAACCACTACTTGTGGAAACGGTTTTAGGCAGCGTTATATGAATAAAGACCTTTCACTTGCGGTTACTGCAGAAAAATTAATGAGTTTAAAGGAAAATGATGTGGACATATTGCTTCATATGTGTCCAAATTGCCAATTGCAGTTTGATAGAAATCAAAAAGTTATTGGAGAATCTTTAGGGACTGAATTTAATATTATCTGTTTAAATGTAGCTCAATTCCTTGCTCTAGCACTTGGGGCTGACCCTTACAAGGTCGTTGGAATTCAAACACATACAGTCCCTGTAGAACCAATTTTAGAAAAAATTAAAAAAATAAATCCAGCTTACGAGGTATAAAATTGATCAATAGTCATTTTTCAAGATATGCACCAAAAAGCAGTATTGATATTGGTGTTTTTCTATGTAAATGTGGAGGAAATATCTCTGATACAGTGGATATTGAAAGACTTAAATCATCAATTGATGCTAAAGTAGTTAAGGAATTTGAAAATCTCTGCTCCGTCAAATGTCAAAAAAATATAAGGGATATTATACTTGAAGAAGAGCTAGATCGGGTAGTAATTGCGGCTTGTTCACCTATTACTCATGAAAAAACATTTAGAAATCATGTAGCACCTTTAAATCCTTACCTTTTAGAAATGGCCAATATTAGGGAACAGTGTTCATGGGTGCACTCTGATGTGGATAAAGCAACGGATAAAGCGATTTCTCTTACAAATGCTGCCATTGAAAGAGTTCAATATGCCCGGCCATTGGATACTATAGTTCGAAAAACTAAAAAAAGTGCTGCTGTAATAGGCGGTGGAATTTCAGGGATAACTGCTGCACTTTCACTGGCAAAACAGGGTATTAAAGTCCATATTATTGAAGAAAAACCTACTGTCGGTGGAAACATGATTAAGATAGGTAAAGTTTTCTCTCCAGAAAAGCTTGCCGAGGAATGTGCATTATGTCTTTTCAATCCACTAATAAATGAAGCGGTACAGCATAAAAATATTGATATTATAACTAATGCTGAGCTTAAATCATCAGAAAGGAAAGCTGGAAACTTTAACTTGCTTGTTGAGAAAAAACCAACTTTTGTTGAAGTAGATAAATGTATAGCATGTGGTAAATGTGCAGAAGTATGTCCAGTGGATGTTCCTAATGAATGGAATGAAAATTTGATGATGAGAAAAGCAATTTATAAGCCTTTCCCTCAATCAGTTCCAGATGTTTATACAATTGACGAAAAGCATTGTATTCAATGCGGAAAATGTCAGAAAGTCTGTACAATGAATGCAATTGATCTTAAAATGAAAGGGGAAATTATGCCTCTAAATGTAGGATCTGTAGTTATAGCCACAGGACACAAAGGATTTGACCTTAAAAAACGTCCAGAATATGGTTATGAAAGATATGATGATGTTATAACTCAGATGGAACTTGCAAGAATAATGGGAGTTAACGGACCTACAAATGGTAAATTACTCAAGCCTTCAGATGGTAAAGTACCGAGAAGAGTTGTAATGGTGCAGTGTGCAGGTTCAAGGGACGATAAGCCCGAAGGTAAACGTTACTGCTCAAAAGTGTGTTGTATGGTAGCATTAAAGCATGCAAGCTTTATCAGGCGTTATTATCCAGATACTGAAATAATTATATGTTATACGGACATGAGAACTCCGGGAATGTATGAAAACTACTTCAGATATGTCCAATCCAAGGAAATTAAATTGATAAGGGGACGTCCGGGAGATATAGCTAAAAAAGGTGATGCTATTATCGTTAGAGTAGAAGATACTTTAAATGGTGAACCTTTAGAAATAGAAACTGACATGGTTGTATTATCTGAAGCAATGGAACCTTCAGAAGGAACATTAAAAGTAGCAGATACATTAAATGTTGGCCTTACTGAGGATTTATTTGTAAAAGAAAAACATCCAAAAATAAAGCCTGTAGCTACTGATATTGAAGGAATTTATGTATGTGGAACTGCACAAGGACCAAAAGATATCACAGACAGTGTTTCACAGGCAAATGCTGCGGCATCTAAAGTTTCAGAGATTATGAATGGCGGATTATAAATAGAACCTACAGTTGCAGAAATTGATCATTCCAAATGTGAAATGTGTGGTGATTGTGTAAGGGCATGTAAATATAAGGCTATATATATGCATGATGAGCGCATTTCTGTCGATCCAATTGCCTGTACTGGCTGTGGAATATGTATTTCCAAATGTAAGAATGAAGCGGTTGACGTTATGGGTCAAACCGATGCTCAAATCTTTGCCATGATATCTGGAA
>JAEYSH010000122.1 GCA_023434825.1 Methanobacteriota archaeon
GGTAATTACATGGGCCATAGGTCCAAAAAGAGATGTATCAGTTCCTCTTGACATGCTGTGGCATACCACATTTCCATTGTTATCAGAAATTAAACTACTTTCCACACCATCAATTTTGTTTAAATCAACCAATATGCCTGTAAGCTGGTTTTCAATGTTTGAGTCCATTATAACCACTCTAAAGTTTGAAGGAATTATATCTATTTTAGTATTTGTACCTTAAAACATTATCTCCAAAAATATTATGGCTTTATAATATTTAAATTCATTAGAATTTCACTTTTATTTTGTGTTGTATAATTTCATATTTTTAAAATATGTTTAAATTAAAAAAATAAACAAATAAGAAGATTTTATTCATTTAGATCATTTAAGCTAATAAAATCTAATAAATGAGATATATTGTCAAAATAAATATTTAAAATTAAATAAAAAAAGAAAAAGAGATTTTTAGTTATAATATATGTCTTTTTAGAAGTTGTCCTTCACTATCGTGTATATCTACAAGTAAAGGAGATTCTCCGTTTATCATGTGGGTAGCACATGAAAGACATGGATCATAAGCTCTTATAATCATCTCGAGCTGATTTTTAAGTCCCTCTGAAACTTCTTCACCTTTTATCATGGCTTTAGCAGTTTCTCTTACACCTATATCCATTGATAAGTTGTTTTGGCCAGTTGAAACAATGAGGTTTGCTCTTGTAATATATCCTGCATCATCTGTTTCATAATCATGATACAGAGTTCCTCTTGTAGCTTCAATCATTCCAACTCCTCTTCTGGATCCGCCAGATTCTTTGGCTTCAGCTTTACTCATTAGTTCCTCTGAAAGTCCTTGTCTTAAATCTGTTCCAGTAATGGAATCATCTTCAAGAAGTTGTACTGCTCTTTCAGAAGCATACATTAACTCTATTAAACGAGCATAATGGTATAATAATGGATTTTGAGCAATTCCATATTTATCTTTGAATTCGCCAAAGAGCTGTGAAGCTTTTTCAGTTGGGATTTCTTTTGCAATATTTAATCTTGCAAGTGGTCCAACTCTGTAATTTCCTTCTGGGAATCCCATCTGTTTTAGATATGGGAATTTAAGGTAAGACCATGGCTGAACTTTTTCTTCAATGTAATCTAAGTAATTATCAGATTCAAATTCGTGAACTGCGTTTCCAGCTTTATCAATTATTTTAACTGGCCCGTCATAAAACTCTATATTTCCGTTATTGCTTATAGCTCCAAAATGAGTTTCAACAGGGCCTAAAAGTTCAATTGCTTCACTGTACTGTTCAAATAAAGGTTTAGCCACTTCCACACCTTTTTCTACTAACCCAATAGCATTTTGAGCTTGTGATAGTAAATCTTGCCTTTCTTCTTCAGTAATTCCTTTAGATTGGCCTCCGGGTATCGCTGTAACTGGACTAATTGGTTTTCCACCTACAACAGCTGTGATGTGCTGACCAATTTTTCTGGTATCAATAGCCATTTTTGCAAGTGCGGGATCTTCTTTAAGGATTCCTACAACATTTCTCATTGCAGGATCAGACTCAGGACCCATTACAAGGTCAGGCGCTCCCAGGAAATAGAAGTGAAGTGAGTGAGAGTGAATATATTGACCTAAGAGCATGAGTTCTCTTAATTTTGTCGCTGTTTCTGGTGGTTGTAGTCCAAATACCTGATCTGTTGCTTTAGCAGCAGCTAAGTGGTGAGCGGTTTGACATATACCACATATACGGGGGGTAATTCGTGGTGCTTCCTCTACAGCAGCTCCTTCTAAAAATTTCTCAAAACCCCTTATTTCCATAACGTGAAAGTGAGCATCATTAACGTTCCCTGCATCGTCGAGCTGTACGGTTATTTTAGCGTGACCTTCAATTCGAGTTACGGGACTAATTTCTATATTTTTCATCTTTTCACCTCTTTTTTAACCAGTTGTGGAATTTGTGAAACCAGTTTTTCTTCCATTATTGTGCTTCCAATAACGAATCCGTAAATCACATGTCCCATATCATAAATCTGTTTTTCTACATCTTTTTCTGGCATCTTAGAAAGGTGTGCAATCCTTTTAACGACTCCATTATATACATCGTGGCTTGGTTCTCTTAAAACATCTAAAGAAGGCCCTCCACATCCATGACATGGAACTCCTGCCTCCGTACATAGTGCACCGCATCTTCCTAGGGTTACTGAACCGAGACAGACATAACCCTGGCTTAAGAAACATTGTTGAGGGTCAGGATCTCCTTCTACTCTTCTGTATATTTTATCAAATTCTACGTGGTCCATCCACCTTTCGCAATCTGCACAGACACTCTTTTTAGGAACATCTGGGCTTTCACCGTTAATTAATGGCATTAAGATGTCTCCTGTTAATTTTTCTTTAGGAGGACATCCGGGTATGTAGTAATCCACTTCGGTGAAATCTCCTGCGGGGTGAACAATAGGCAATAATTTAGGTACAACTTCATTTGGAACGTCAGCAGATTCTGTACTTGGATTATCAGAATATGTACGTGATGTTACTTCTTCAGGGTTAAATAAATCTGCCATTCCTGTAATTCCACCATAGCATGCACAGGTTCCGTAAGCAATTAATGTTTTTGATTTTTCCCTTAATTCTTCAAGTCTCTCTTTATTTTCTTCGTTTCGAATTGATCCAGAAACAATTGCTATATCAATGTCATCTGGAACTTCCTTTGTATCTACTAATACTGGACCATAAACAATTTCTGCCTTTTCCAGCATTTTTATTAAATCTTCGTGTAAATCAAGAATAGATATTTCGCAACCTGCACAGCTTGCAAGTGCTTCCATTGCAATTTTAACCATTATTTACCACTCCATTTTATGGTTAAGGTTTTAAGGCAAGCATTAGGACCTATATGGTCTATATCTAGTTTTCCTTTGATATCCATAACTTCTTCAACTGCACCAACCATGTATCCATATAAAAGATAGCATAATGGCCCTTTTTGAGGCAGTCCAGTTCTTCTAAGTGCCTGTCTTACAACACAATCACTGAATAAAAGTTTTACAGATGTTTCATTACCATTTTCTATGGTGTATCCATCCTGATCAGCGGGTTTCCACATTTCAAAATAAAATTCTTTACCTAAAACATCACCCATTTCCCAAAGGGCTTTTTCAACATCGTCTGTTTTTTCCATTAATTTACCAGCTTCGTGTCCCATTCTTTTCCCGGCTTGATAAACAATAGCGTTAGCTCCACGACCTGAAACTTGCTCTAATGCACTGGACATTGATCCTATAAATTTCATAAGAACATGCAGGGCTTCTTCGTAATCGTCAATGTTTCCACCAGTTTCTTTAGGAATTAATTCCGGTTTAAAATTCCCTCTTACATCTTCAATTTCCATTATAATCCCTCATACAATTTTACTTAAAGCTCTGTTAACTTTTCTATCAATGTATAGTCTTTTAGCTACATGTATGTCGTCGTGTTCAAGTGCTTGTGAAGGGCAAATTTCGTGACATGACAGACACGCCATGCAATCCGCTTCTTTAACTACAACTGTTTTCCCATGTTCACTATCCAATTCATATACATCGTTTGGACAATCTTCGACGCAAGATCCGCATCCAACACATGCATCTTCGTCTACCTTTATTTTTACCATATTAAATCCCCCAGATTTCCATTTTTTCCTTTTTTTGCGGTTCCAAAAAATGATTGAACCTTTTTCCAAACCTTATTTAATTTAAATTTGGTAATTTCAAATTCTTAAAATCACCTAAAGGGATGTTCTTTAATATAAAACCTTATAATTATTAAGGGTTTATACATAATCTCTATAACTTCTAATACATGATAATAAGATTTTATTACCAGATAATAAAATTAATACAAAATATTAATGAAAATAATAGAAAATTAGTTTATTATAATTGTATTATGGGTTTAATTAATTTATTATAATAATATTTTAATATGATATAATGTATTTTTTATATTCTTTAGTTATTTAATACAAACAAAAAATTTAAATTTAAAAATTTATTTTTGGGAGTATTATAAGAAATTATTTTGATTTATTTTAAATTTAGTTTAATAATTTAATTCTCCCAGATACTATAATTTTTATATTATTTTATTTAAAGCTCTACTTACTTTTCTATCAATATAGAGTCTTTTAGCTACATGTATGTCCTCGTGTTCAAGTGCTTGTGAAGGGCAAATTTCGTGACATGACAAACATCCCATGCAATCAATCTCATTAATTACTACTGTTTTTCCATGTTCTTTGTCTAATTCATATACGTCGCTGGGACAATCTTCAACACAAGATCCGCATCCAACGCATGCATCTTCGTCTACTTTTACTTTTACCATGTTATTCAATCCTTTATGTTTTAATAGAGTCTGAAAATTTTGAATTAACTCTTTATCAATTAATTAAAAAAAATTCCATAAATTGGAAAATTACTTATTAAAATTTCTTCATTAATAACAATTTCTATTGATTACAATGGCAACACAGAAAAAATTTAGAATATATTACTAAAATAGAATCAATTAATAGTTATAGATGAAATCGAATTAAGTTTATTTTAATGGAGTTGTTGAAACTAATTTACAATGAGTAATATAAGCAGCCTGTTTTTTACCGGGGGGATAACAGGTTACTAACAGTAATCTTGCTTCTCCACTTTGATCGAATTGAATTGGGTTTTCTTCGTAGTCCCATCGAATGTCATTACCATTGGATGTAACTTTATACGTATATTTTTTATTAAAAGTGTAATCTTTTACTATAACTTCATCTCCAACTTTAAGACTACCTAATTTGCCAAATAATCCTGAATATCTGGTTCTGTGACTTAAAAATCCACATTCTCCGTTTTGTCCCGGATTAACACTTTCTGGATAATGATAAACGGCATTGTATGCATTTACAGTATCTGAACGAATTGCACAATCCACTCCGATTTTTGGAATAATTAGTCTGGATCGGGTAATTCCACTTGAAGCTGATGTGGATCTGGTAATAGTAGGATTTAAAATATTTGTAGGTTGACTTTTATTCCCCTGGGTCTTCAATGCAGTGTTATACGCGTTTAATGAGCTTGATTTCTCAAAAGCAGCCATTACAATAACTGAACAAACAATAATACTTAAAACAATTATCAATACAGATAAAATTTTATATTTTCGCATTATAACACCTAATGTAGAAAATATTTATTTAATTATTATAAGTATATTTTTATAGATTAATTATCTAGAATTTCAGCATTATAATCCTGTTTATTTTCATGCATTTTCTTCAAAGCTTCATTTACTTCTCTTGCAAGATTAGATCGTGTAGTTGTGACTTTCCAGGGATCGTTTATCCATGTGCATAACTTTAATTTGACTCCAACGTCTGCCAATTCTTTAATAATTACTTTAGGTTTAGGTTTTTTTAGAATATCTGAAGAGTTTGAAGCTGTATCTTCAAGTACTTTAATAGTTTTTTCTAATTCAAGTTCATAGGGCACTGTGATATTTAAATCGACTCTTCTGGTTTCTGATGCTGTATAATTGATGTATGGGCTGGATGAAAATATAGTATTAGGAACTCGGATTATTCTTTTATCATAAGTAAGCAAAGTAGTGATCCTGAATCCGAGTTTCACTACTTTTCCCTTTTGATTTGATATTTCTATAACATCTCCAACACGGACACTTTTATCTGCAAGTAAAAATATTCCAGAAATTAAATTGGATATAGTGTCACGCGCTCCAAAACCTACTGCAATACCAAAAATACCTAAACTTAATGCAATTGCAGTTAAATCAAATCCAAATTCTTTTAAAATTATAATAAGGGCAAATCCATAAATAGAGTACTTTAAAAGTTCGTGGAGAGCTTGAACTAATGTTAAATCCATATCCCATTTATCTTTTGATTTTTCAAGGATATATATAGTCCATCTATAAATTAACGATGCTCCTAGCAATGTAACTATTGATACAATTATATCTTGAAACCAGGGAGCTGTTGTAATTGATTCTAATACCATTATTTTCAAACGTCCGAAAAGGTTTTTTGTGTTCTTATTCTGGTTTATAGTTTAAATATTTTGGCCAAATAATGTAAAAATAATAGTTTAAATTCATAATAAAAAGTCAAAGATTTCATTTTTGCCTTTTTATTTCAATATTCATAAAATCTTCTGCCACAATAGAATTATCAAAAACTACTTTTGCTTCAGTTTCCAGTATATCTGACTTTTTGTATCTGGTACTTACGTGTGTTAAAATCAATTGGTTTACTTCTGCTTTTTTAGCAATTAAAGCAGCTTGATTAGATGTGGAATGGCAAGCTTCATGTGCTTTATCATTATACTGGCCTTCAAATGTTGATTCATGTATTAAAACATCTGCAAATTTTGCAAACTCTGCCATTTTATCTGTTGGGGCTGTATCACCAGAATAGACAATTATACGTCCCGTTCTTTCTTCTCCAAGAACTTGCTGTGGTTCTATAACTTTACCATTTATTTCAACTGGAATTCCCTGTTGAAGCCTTCCAAAATCAGGTCCTGGTCTGATTCCAAGCTCAATAGCTTTTTCTCTTATAAATTTTGGTCTTCTTTTCTCTTCAATTTTATAAGCAAAATTTAAAACACTGTGTTCCATTGGACAACAACTTATTCTGTAATTTTCTTCCTCTAAAATTATTCCTTCAATAACTTCATGCATGTATATTTCAAAAGTCAATGAGAAATATCCAAAATTTCTAATGTTATCTACAAGTGGAATGAGACCTTTAGGCCCAAAAATGTGCAAAGGCTCTTTACGTCCCCGGAAAGCCATAGATTGGATTATTCCGGGAAGTCCCAGAATATGATCGCCGTGATAATGAGTTAAAAATATCTTATTTATTTTCATGGGGCTTATTTTAGCTTTGGACATCTGTAATTGCGTTCCTTCTCCACAATCAAACAGCATTATCTCTCCAAAAGCTTTAAGAGCTATTGCAGAATGATTCCTATAACTTGTGGGGATTGCTGAAGATGTTCCTAAAAATATAAGTTCCATTATTTTCACCTAAAAATAATAAGGATTTGAGTTAATATTTATATCTTTTATCTTATAAATCTAAATAGGGATAATTATGAGAGATATTTTAAGGCAAATGGTTTTGGAAGATGTTGGTTTTGAAGATATAACCACAAATGCTTTAATTCCAGAAGATATGCAATCTAATGCCAGAATAATAGCAAAAGAAAGAGGCATTGTTGCAGGATTAAAAGCTGTAAATGATTTATTTTCTGAATTTAATGTACAAACTACTCTTAATAAAGATGAAGGAAATGAAATTGAAATTAATGATATTATAATGGAAATTGAGGGGGATGCAAGAACAATTTTGAGTCTGGAACGTACTGCACTCAATTTATTGATGCGATTGAGCGGAATTGCTACATTAACAAATGATACTTTAAAAAGAATTCGCGAAGTAAATAATGAAGTTATTCTGGCTTGTACGCGTAAAACAACTCCGGGATTGCAATTTTTGGAAAAAAGTGCAGTTAAAATTGGCGGTGGAGATACGCATAGATTTAGATTAGATGACAGCGTTCTCATTAAAGATAATCATATTGAAATCATAGGCAGTGTTGAAGAAGCGATAATTAGTGCTAAAAACAATGTCAGTTTCACCAAGAAAATTGAAATCGAAGTTGAAAATTTTGAAGATACTGTAATTGCAGCCGAAACTGGTGCAGATATTATTTTGCTTGATAATATGGCTCCTGAAGAGATAATCGATATTTTATCACGCCTCGAATCGCTTGGTTTAAAAAATAAAGCTTTATTTGAAGCTTCTGGAGGAATAAAGCCAGATAATATTGTTGAATATGCAAAAACAGGCGTAGATATAATTTCAACAGGTTATTTGATTCACTCAGCTAAAGCACTGGATTTGAGTCTGGAAGTATACAAATAATAACTAATTGATGCGTGTTATGTATACAAATTTTATTTCCAGATGATTTAATTTTATATTTAATTTTTGAAAGCATCAGTTATATTTCAAGTGAAAATAATTTCCATCTATTTGAATTAAATTAAAGAAATGATTATAATTTAAGCATAGATTTATAAGTGTCAACGTTTAAAATGATACTAGATATCAAATTCTTAAATGTGATATATAGTTTATCACATTATTTTTCTAATTTTATGGAGGTTTATTTATGAGCGATGAAGAAATACGTGAAAATATAGAAATTGAAGATAACGAAGAAATTCAGGATAACGAAGAAATTCAAGAAGAAGAGACTGAAGATTTACCATTTGCTAAAGCTGAAGTTGTAAGATTAATGAAACAGAACTTAGACAGCGACAAAATGATAAGAGAACGTGTTAAAGTAGAAATGAATAAGTTCTTAGGTCAAATTCTTGAAAATGTCTGCAAACAGCTCAATGAATATCCTTACACCACAATTGAATACGAAATGCTTAAAGAGTCCATTTATCCTTATAAGAATGTTGAAAGGATAAATGAAGAGAAAGAAAGGATTTTAAAGCATTTAGATGCAATTAAAGCTGATTGTGATGCTTTAAGTCTTGATGTAAGAAGGACATTAAAGTTAAAAGAAGTTGAAGACACTGTATACTAATTCAACTTTTAAATTTTATTTTTAAATCAAGGTTTCTTTTTTGGAGCGCCGCGACGGTAGAGGCGGCCGAATTTCACAATTATGTATGTAAAAATTACAATTAATCCAATAATAAGTGCTATAATTCCTATACTCATTTAGACACCATTTTAGTAACTCTTAATTATTTTTAAGCTTTTAAAGTACGTTTATATCATAAATTGTTGAAAATACTCGTTTTTCGCCACTGTATTCTATAAATTCGACTGTAAAAAGCACTGTTCTTGTTTTTCCAGTTTTTGTTTGTATTTCTCTTTTTTCATTATAAATAGGATTTCCTGTATTTAATCTCTTAAGTACATTTTCTCTTTCTTCCTCACTTATAATATTTAAGTCAATCACTGTTTTTCCAAGTAATTCATCTTTTTTATATCCGGTTATATTTGCATAAGCCTCATTTACTTCAATGATTTTACCATCTATATTTGTAATTGCCATTCCTGCAGGGTTGGAGTAAAAAGCCTTAGAAAACTTCTCTTCATTCTCTTTTAGGAGTATTTCAGTCTTTTTACGTCCTGTAATGTCTGCTGCAATAACAACTCCTAAAATAATTTCATTGTTTTCATCTTTTATTGGTGTAGAACTAACAACAAGTACTTTTTCTTTGCCATCTTCAAAAATAACCTTTATTTCTTCACCTTCAACGACTTCTCCTTTAGATATTGAACGGGCTAATGGCCATTCTTCAGCTTCATAAAGCCTTCCATCGGGATGATATCCTTTATATTTACTATATTCTTCAATATTTTTTGATGGTATAAATTTTTGACCCCATATATCTTCAAACTGGTCATTAGCTCTTATTAAACTCCCTGAAGGGACTTCTGCAACCGAAACGGCTACTGGAATGCTATTTAAAACAGTATTCAAAAGATCCTGTTCATATTTTAATTTTTCTTCTGTTTTTTTCTGCTCGGTTATATCACGGGTAACAGTTCCGATTATAGTTCCCATTTTGGTTTTAATGGGGTAGGTGACAGATTGTATAAATCTTATTTCACCATCTGGACGTTGTATTCTACGATCTAAGGGCATTTTTATCCATTCTGCAGTCCCGCTTTGCAAAAATTCTTCTATAGAACCTTTAATATAATCATATAATTCTGGAGTTTTCTCTTCTTCTGGCACTAATTCATATTGTGAATTCCAGATCAATTTTCCTATTTCAACATCTTTTTGATGGCCTGTTATTTTTTCCATACCATTATTCCATTCAATAATAAACCCTTTTTCATCAATTATGGAAATTCCATCAGTTGATTGTTCTATGGTACTTTTGAATTTATTTTCACTTTCCAGTAAATTTATTTCTGCCTTTTTTTGTTCTGTGATGTCACGTACAGTTTCAATGGATCCAACAAGATTTCCTTCAGAGTCATAAAGGGGGGATGCCTTTACAAATACATAGGCTCCTCTTCCTCCAAACAAGTTGTTTACAAAGACTTCAGCATATAATGTATTTCCTTCTCTTTTAACATAACTATATTTAGATTCTATTTCTTCTTCCTCTAAAAAGATTAAATCAATTATAATCGGTCTTTTTTCACCATAAAACGGTATAGAATAAGCGTAATCTCCTTTTCCAATAATATCTTTTTGATCTACGCCAGTCATTTCTTCTATTGTTTTATTCCATGCAATTACTTCTTTATTTTCATCAATTACAAATGTTGCATCGGGTAAGAACTCAATAATATCTAAAAGTTTCTGGCGTTCTTTATTTATTCGCTCTTCTGCTTTTTTTTGCGGAGTTATATCAGTAGTTAGAGTCACATATATGTCTTCTCTGGGTGAAAATGCGGTAACGCTAAAATATTTGCCTAACTTAGCACGATATGATTCATATTTTGTTCCTCTTCCTGTATTAATTACTTCATTCGCTTTTTCAATGTCAAATTGGGCTTCTTTATCTGTATAGATC
>JAEYSH010000165.1 GCA_023434825.1 Methanobacteriota archaeon
TACATCTTATATTTCATTATTTTTCCCTCATTTATTATTTAGGTAAAATTTTTAGCGTTATTTAATATTTATGGAATTTAAGCGTAAGATTTAATTTGTCATTTCTTTATAGAGTTTTGCAATACAAACTCCCATTTTGGCAACTTCCACTGCATCAGTGCCTATTAAAGAGATGGATGGTTCTTTTCCCCATGCTCCTTTGTGATATATAATGTCTGGAACTTTTCCTGTTCTTTTGATGGCACTTTCAACTCCCCAGGGGATTGTACCGCCTTCAACATTTTTAACTTCCTCTGGTTCATCATTCCTGTCATAATAGGATACATTGAGACCTAATTTTTTACACATATTGATTATTTTTGGATTATATATAATATTCATGGCACTTCTTTTAGATGGATCGCGCTTCATTATACTTAATACTAGTCTGGCCATGTGAGATGACACTCCAAACTCAGGCTTCATGAAAACTTTTGGCTTGCCGTGAACAGTTGTTATTCTTCCAGGAATCCCTGCTACATCTTTTACATCTGCTGCATTGTTTCTTGCCATTACAATGTTGCTTCTTACCTCGGGAATAAATTGGGCAAATTCAGGGCAGTTTTGTAGAATTTCAACGGCTTTTTCTAGATTTTCTATTTCCATGACTATTAAATATGTATTTAATTAGATATAAGGATTAGGATTAAAAGTAGAACATGTACTATCCATTTATAAAATCTATTTAATGCGATTTAAAGAGATATGATTTGGTCATTTTTTTGATTTAATCAATAGGTTAAAATTATTTAAAAGAGGTATTATATCTTTTTGTAATTTAAAAGATTTATAAGTATATATTTTAATCCATAAATTTCATTTAAAGATTTTAATTGAATTTTAGGATTTTAAATCTCTATTAAAATATTTAAATACTATAAATAGCTTTAAAAATTTAGATATACACTTAAATTTATTTTATTTCTTATATTGATATGGATTCTTTTTATATTGTGTAATAAAGAATTTTACACTTTTCTCTACTTTTTTGCTTCTTTATAAAAATTAATATTGATATTTTTTTTAAATCTGGGGGTTAGTGCATTCATTATGCTCCTTTTTGAGAATCCTAACTTATAAATACTTTTAATTTTAAACGTATTAAAAAGAGGGGAAACTAAAGATAATATTTAAAGATTTATTTTTCTTAGGATAATGGATACTAAAAAAAAGATAAAATTAAAGGTAAATTTTAGTAATAGGAGGTGTATAAAATAAAAAAGAAATTAATAATGCTAATATTGTTCGTATTCATTTTAATGGCTTTTAGTACTACCGTCTTTGCTGATCAATCAATGATTTATGTGAATGATTCTGGTGGAAATGATAGTTGGGATGGGCAGTATTCTGAATGGCAAACTGGAACGCTTTTCGGCCCAAAAAAGTCAATTAAAAATGCTACTGAATGTGTAGTTAATGATGGGACAGTAAAAATTGCAAACGGGCAATATACTGGTGAAAATAATACTAATATCACCATTTCTAAGAATATGGCAATTATTGGCCAATCCAGAGAAAATACAATAATAGATGGAGAAAACCTTACTAGAATATTTCTGATTCAAAATGGTGCAAATGTTACAATTCAGAATTTAACCTTTGCAAACGGAAATGAAGTTGCAGGTAGTGCAATCTTAAGTAATGGGACTCTAAATGTTACAAATAGTAATTTTATAAATAATACAGCCACTTATAGTGGCGGTGCTATTTACAATTATAGCGGTACTTTGACTGTAGATAAAAGTAACTTTACAAGTAATACTGCAGAAACGGGCGGTGCCATTTTTAATTATAGTAACCTAATCATCAAAGACAGTAATTTTTCAGACAATAGCGCATCAAGCGGCGGTTCAATCTATAACTATGGCAATTTAACAGTTAGTGGAAGTAATTTTACAAACAATTACGCATCTGATTCTGGCGCTATTTTCAATTATGAGGAACACCTTGACATAACAAACTGTATATTCACCAATAACACTGCACAAAATTATGGTGGGGCTATTTCTAATTTTGGAATTTTAAATGTAAGAAATAGTACTTTCAAAGATAATCAAGCAGTAAACACTAATCAAGCAGTAAACACTTGGGGGGGCGCTATCTTTAATTACGCCACTTTAACAGTTAATGGAAGTTATTTTAATGGTAACACTGCATATGAGGGTGGTGCTATCCATAATGAAAATGGAACTTCCATGGTTAACTTTAACAGCTTCAATAATAATACCGCAGAAGTCGGCAATGATATTTCATGTTATGAAGGAATAGTCAATGCTGAATATAACTGGTGGGGTTCAAATAGCGGACCAACAGCAGTTAGAGTTAAAGCTTTAACAATAAATAAATGGCTAGTTTTAACTGTAACTCCTAATCCAACTGCTATAACTGTTAATGGAAAATCAAATATAACCGCAGATTTTTTGCACGATTCAAGTGGTGGTTACTGTGATCCTGCAAATGGTCATGTTCCAGATGGAATACTGGTAAACTTTACAACAAATTTAGGAACTATAAATAATTCAGCATTCACAGTTAATGGATCTGCAAAATCTATATTAAATGGCAGTTCATCAAGTGGCATAGCTAATGTTTCAGTTAAAGTCGACAATCAAACAATACAAAAATCAATAACTGTCAATCCAATAACATTTACTATAGCACAAATAAAACAGGCTGCATCAGATGTTAAAACATACATTGAAACTCATTCATGTCTTCCTGAAAATATTACTATTTATGGAATTACTGTAAACATGTATCAGTTTTTAGAATTGTTAACTGCTGCTACATTACAATTAAACAGTGGAAATACTAACCCTATACGTCTAGGAACATATAGTGCGCCTAATAATCCAAAAGATACAATTAACTCAGGAGATATTTTTAAAGTTGAGTATTTGCAGATTGCTAGTGATGTGAAGGTTTATATGGATTCTGCTGGTAAGACGCCGGATTATGATTATCAGACTAGTTTG
>JAEYSH010000213.1 GCA_023434825.1 Methanobacteriota archaeon
TTATAGGCACGTCTGCATAATTTGTTTTAATATCATAAGTTCTTTTATGTTCTTTCAATTCGTTCAGCCAATTTTCTGTTTTATTAACTTTAATATCCTTTAATTTATTTAAAAATAGAGCTGAATCCCCTTGAATTTTAATATTTCCTTCAAGAACATCAGGATCAGGGTTTACATGAATTATTTGAGTGTTTCCAATTCCCAAACTTGTTCTTTCTGAAAATCTGCACCCTAAAGCAATAAGGAGGTCGCAGTTTTTTCCAGCAAAGTTAGCAGCCGTAGTTCCTCTAAGACCAATCATTCCCAGGCACAATGGGTGATCTTCAGGTAGAACACCCCTTGCAGAATAAGTTGTTGCTACAGGTATACTATTTTTTTCTGCAAAATTTCTAAGTTCATCTACTGCATGTGCCCATATAATACCAGTTCCTGCAAGAATAAGTGGCTTTTTAGATCCTTCTATTAATTTAATTGCTTCATCAATGTGATTTGATGGAACATTAATTGGACATCCACTAGTTGAATCCATAACAGTAATATCAACTAATTCTTCCAGCACGTCTTTTGGAAAATTCAAATGAACAGGCCCAGTTTTTCCACCTTTAAATAATTCAATTGCATATTTTAATTTCAAAATCCCATCTTCACCATTATTTATGTAGAATGATTCCAGTGTAATTGGTTTAAAAATAGAATTTAAATCTATGTCCTGAAATACATTTTTACCTTTAAGTTCACGGGGCACATCTCCAGTAATTATGATCATGGGCACAGAATCTTTAAAAGCTGTCGCTGTCCCCATTATTAAATTTAAAGCTCCAGGACCTGCAGTTGCAACACAAACTCCAAAATCCGCCGAAACTCTTGCATATCCATCAGCAGCATGTACTGCGCCCTGTTCATGACGCATTAATACATGTTTAATCTTTGAAGTCCGGAGAGCATCATAAAAAGGCAGAATTTGTTCTCCAGGATGGCCAAAAATAAATTTAACACCATTATTTTCTAAAATTTTGCAGAGTGCATCTGCGCATCTTAAACCCTCGGATTTCATTAGATAAATTATTTATTTTTTAATTTTATTAAAGTTAACTTTTTCCAATAAAATGGCCAAATTGGGGATTTTAATTTAATTTAGCTGATATTAAAAAGCATTATGCTTTAATATTTATAAATAAAGTTTTTTTTATGGATTATAAAATGAATAAATCTTATTACATTTTAAAACCATGTTATATATTTTTATATAGTTAGTTCTAATATACTAAACAGAAGAAATTAAAAAGGGCTTTTAACTTTGATTATATTTAAAATTTCTTAATAGTTATTATTCATGGTGTTGAATTTGGTGGAAACTAAAAAAAATGATTTAAAGGCTAATTTTACTAAAATTACTGATTATTTAAGGGGTAATGAAGAGCATAACGTTCTTTACCTTCATGCTTTAATTGCAGTTATTGGTAGTGTTAGTGTCTTATTAATTTTACAGCAAGGACATGACGTATTACCCGCAGCATTACACTATCTACTAGTTCTTGTAGAAAAAACATGTGTGATCATCGTTATAGCATATATTGTTTCTAGAATTTCATATTTCCAGGAAATTATTGAGGGCAAATTCACTGCAACCAATATGGTAATTGTTAGTGTGATTTTTGGAGCAATTTCCATTTTTGGTACTTATTCAGGGCTGGATGTTTTTGGTGCAATCGCAAATGTTAGAGATCTTGGCCCAATGATAGCCGGATTGGTAGGAGGCCCTATAGTCGGACTTGGAGCCGGATTAATAGGCGGACTCTATAGATTTTTCTTTTTAGGAGGCCCCACTACATTAGCATGTTCAATTGCGACAATTCTCGCGGGATTATTTGGAGGATTAATTTATTTAGCAAATGGGCGTAGATTCATAGGAGTTTGGGGAGCAGTTATATTTGCCGTGCTTATGGAAGGTTTTCATATGCTACTGGCACTTTTAATTGTTAAACCATATTCTCTTGCAGTTTCCATTGTAAGCGAATTAAGCATTCCCATGATCTTTGCAAATGCTCTGGGGATACTGGTCTTTTCATTTATAATTTCCAACCTCATAAGGGAAAAAGAAACCACCAGAGAAAGAGATATGTACTTCGATGAACTCGAAAGAAAGAAAAACGAGATGAAAGTTGCCCAAAAAATCCAGCAAACATTTCTACCAGATACTATTCCTCTCCTAAATGATTTTGACATTGCTGCGCTTAATATTCCTGCAAAAGAAGTTGGGGGCGATTTTTATGATTTTATCCCTATAAATGACAATAAAATAGGTATTGCCATTGCCAATGTTTCAGAAAAAGGTGTTCCTGCAGCACTTTTAATGGCGCTCTCCAAAACAATAGTTCAGACAAAAGCCAGAGAAACTCACCAGGTAGCTGACGTAATGGAATATTTAAACAAGCTGGTAATAGTTGAAGCAGAATCTGGAATTGATTTATCCCTATTTTACGCTGTAATGGACATAAAAAATAAAAATTTAACCTATATCAATGCCGGCCATGAATCTCCTTTAATTTATAAAAAAAAGAGTGGAAAAATTATAGAACTAATAAATGAAGATTTTAATCTGGGTAAAAAAATGAATCTTCAATTTGAAGAACGTAACACAAATTTAGAAAGTGATGATGTCCTTATTTTTTACACAGATGGAATAACTAACGCTTTAAATGAAAATGGAGAGGCTTTTGGATTTGAAAATCTCAAAAAGCTTATTTTAGAGACTTACAATTTATCTTCAAAAGATATAATCAAGAAATTAAAGGAAGAACTGTCTTCATTCAGTAAAGATAAGCCCCAGTTTGATGATATGACTTTAGTGGCGCTTAAAGTCAAATAAACCTATTAAAACGCTGGGAAATCCTAATTCCCCGATAAACAAATAACTATCTTTT
>JAEYSH010000034.1 GCA_023434825.1 Methanobacteriota archaeon
GGTCATTAAAGCTGCACCGATACCTTCCAGTATGGACCATCCAAATAATAACATAGCTGCATTAATGCTTAAAGCTGCAATCGTAGTTCCAATTCCATAAATTATTGCGCCTATAATAAAAGTCTGCTTACGGCCGATTATATCCTGTAGTTTGCCTCCAAGAAGCATTAAAGATGCCATAGTCAATGCATAAGTGGCTATAATAAGCTGTATAGCACTAATTGTAGTATTTAAATCTACAACAAGATTAGTTATAGCTACATTCATAAAAGTAGAATCAATAGTAATGATAAATGCCGATAGTGAGACGATTAGAAGAACTGTCCATTTTGCTTTCAAATTATCTGATTTTTCCATAAATTAACCCCTAAATAATGGATTTATAACTATAATATCTTATAAAATTTATGTTCTGTTTATTTGAGATGCTTATGCTTTTTTATATAAAAATAATAATTTTAATAAAAGAATAAAATAAAAAAAATTGCTTAATATACGGTAAATATAATAAATGAAACTATTTGGAATTTAAACATAAATTTAAATCATTTAAATTTAATAGTAGATATACAAAAATTACTTTTAAAAGATTTTTAAAACTCGTTTAGGATAATTTAAATAACACTGGAGAAAATAATTTGAAATCTGCATATGTTTTTATAATTGGCCTCTTTATTTTAGCAGTTCTAGTATTATGGATTGGTCCTGTAGATTTATATAATACCATTAAAGATATTAACAAGACTTATCTAGCCCTTGCAATTGCAGTATACTTGTTGGCAGTGTTTGTAAAGTCTATAAGATGGGGATTTATTATTCATAAACCCTATGATTTTAAAAATAATTTTATTGTAAGGACTATTGGGCTTTTAGGAAGTAATATAACTCCAATGAGAACTGGAGGAATAGCTTTAACTGCTATTGCAGGTGTAAATATTAATAAAATCAGTTTACATGAAGGTTTATCTGCAGGACTCACTGAAAGATTTGCAGATTTAATAGTAGTGGGGTTTCTGCTGGTTATAACGGCCATGTTTGTTGAAAAAGTACGTTTTATTGCTTTAATTGGTGCAGGTTTAATATTGATTACACTTTTCGTTATATACCTTCTAAACTGGAGGGAAGGCTCTGGGTTATGGTTATATGATAAAATTCACTTTGTTTTGAGAAAATTACCAATTAATGAGTCTTATATGGATAATTTATATCATAAAGTGGTTAATGGATTAAAAGGAATGGTGAATTATACCCGATCTTATAGTAATACTAAAAATATGTCTATTGTCTTAATATTAACTGTTATTTCATGGCTTTTAGAATGTACAAGACTTCTACTTGTTTTTTATGCTTTTAACGTTGATGTTAACATGGTTACAGTAATTTTAATACTGCTCCTTGCAAATATTGCAGGAATCGTTACAGCACTTCCGGGTGGAATTGGGGCATTTGAGGTGTCATTAACAGGATTAACAATGCTTTTTGGAATTCCTCAAGCAACAGGTGCCAGTATTGCAATAGTAGATAGATTCATATCATTCTGGTTAATTAATTTACTTGGAATTATTTTTACACTCTTCTATGCAAAAGGAATTTTTGGAGACTTAAAAGGATATATTTATAGCATGCAAACTTCAAAAGAAAACGTATAGAATTTAATTTTTAAACTTAAATACAATTTTACTGGCTATGGATTTATTTACTAGTGGAACTCTATTTAAATCTCTAATATCTGCTTTTTGAAGTTCTTCCAAAGTTTTAAATCTATTATATATATTTTCAGTTATTTTAATACCTATTCCATGTATATCTTTTAAAATTAGCCATATTTTTGTCTTTTCAGTGTTTTTAGTCCATTCCCAGAAATCATCATGGTCTTTATAGGCTAAACCCTTGTAATAATTACCGCTGTGGGCTAAATAATGACATTTATTACATAATACTACTAAATTTTCAGGATCATTAAGTATTTTTACAGATGAGCCCATAATAGGCATTATATGGTGTATTTCAAGTGTTTCAGTGCAACCGCAAGCTACACATGATTTTTTATCCCTTTTTAAAACTATATCTTTAGTTTTTTTACTAAGACTGGATCTTTTTTCCTTTTGTTCTACAATGCCATCAATAATGTAGAACTGCCTTGCATAACTTCTACTACAATTAACAGCTTCAACAATTTCAATTGTGCTAATTTCATCCCCGAACTTTTCCTTTAAGGATATTATTTTGTCCTTTTTAAGATCACTATCACAATTTTCATTTAGATAATCAATGTAAAGTATGTTTAACTCCTCTTTAATTGATTCTAAGTCCTTTAAAAATAATTTGAACCTTTCAGTTTTTTCTAGTTCCTCAATTATTTTTAATTCGTCAGCACATTCCATAGAATCGTTTAAAGAATTATCTAAATAGTTTTCTATGAAATTCCACATTTCATCTATAATGCAGTGTTTTTTGCTTTTAAGTATCTGGTGACGATCTTCATGATCCAAAAAATCCATGCATTTAATTTGAAAATGCAACTAATATATTTTTCTAAAATTAGAATGATCCTTTAATTCATGATTAAATTTGTTATTATTCTTTTTTTGAGGTATATTCTATATTTTGTCGGTTTTAGTAAAATTTGAATCAATGTTTAGGCCATACAGTTTGTTTATTCTAAAAATTTATATGAAATGGAAATTTATTTAGCATAACCAGTTTAATTTTAATAAAAACTAATTTAAGCACGTTAATTATGTAATAAATTTTATAAAATAAGTATAATAGTTAATTATATTAATTTTTAGTTTATAAATAGTTATAAATCATTAATGGCTTTAACTGGGGGTAAATATTGATGAAAGAAACAAAAAAGGATAAAAATGCCATTGAAGAAGACTATTTTTCTACATTTCCAGAGCAAATAAGAAATATGAACATTATACCCAGTTATGATAAGCCTGGGCCTAAACAGGTCGGTTATAAATGGAAGGACTATGAATCAAAACCTTTCCCTCGTGATGAACTCATTAAACATGAAGGAAATTATGCCATGATAACAGGCGATCCATTTAATGAGGGATATTATTTAATTGTTATTGACATTGATAATCCTATTTTTTGCAGATATTTTAAAAATGAAAATACTTTTACTGTAAAAACTCCCGGTGGGGGTTATCATCTTTTTTATAAATCAAAAACACCACTTAGAAATAAAAACTTCCTTTACAGGCTTCCAATAGATATCCGGGGCGTTGGAGGATATTTAATGATCCCGCCATCTAAATATGGTGATAGGGAATATTATGTGGTTAAAGATAATCCAATTGAAGTAGTAAAAAGCGTTAGGGAACTTATAGAGACAAATATACCTTTAAAACTCCGCAAATTATATGAAGAAGATAAAGATAAAGACATTAAGCAGTTTAAAGATAGTTTACATAAGGATAAAGGAATAAGCCTCTTAAATGTAATTAATGATATTCATGAAAATGAAGATGAATGGTATAATCTTGATTTAAAAGAAGAAAAGGGAGATATAATTAGATTAAGAAATCCGCTACGATATCAAAGAGAAGATCATTCATTCCTTATTTTTAATGCATTAAACAAATGGTATGATATGAATGAAGATAAAAGTGGGGATGTGCTGGAC
>JAEYSH010000174.1 GCA_023434825.1 Methanobacteriota archaeon
CATCTACACCTAACAACAAAACATCTTACCCCTGCTCAAACATCTAGATATAAACATGTTTGGGTTTCACCATATCATACTTGTGTTAACTATGCTTGACTTATTTCGTGCTTTATCTTCAAATTAAGTGAAACTCTATCAAAGTAAAAAAAATTAAAAATGTATCTCTAATTTCAACCAAAAATTACCTTCTATCATTTTGAGGTTTATTCCTAAAAATCACATATCTTTTAACAAAATAGCTTGCTATTTGAACTATAAATCTTTTTTAGTTAATGAACGTAAAGTTTATATAATAAAAATTTCAATCCTAAAATAATCTGATTTTGACAAGTGATTTTATATTAAGTGATGCTTCGATGGGATTTCAATCCTAAAATAGTCTGATTTTAGCACCACCTCTAAAAAAATTCTTTTGAAAAATTAATTTCTATTTTATATTAGCTCTATTTCTTAACTGGGATTTTCTATCTTTCCCCCATTACACCATCAATTAGTTTGGAAATAAATCCTTTTTTATCTTTTATAGTTGGAATGTAATTTATACCAACAATATCTGCAGCTAATTGCATTATTTGATTATAAGTTTGAGATTCAGGATTTTTTAAAACAAAAGGTTTTGAATATGCTGCAGAACGGCTAACTTCAGGGTCTTCCGGTATTTTTGCAAGAACTGGAGCCTTTAAGATAATTTCTATCTCTCTAGTGGTAAGTAAGGCATTATCATTCCTCTCACGATTGACAATTACTCCCATAATATTTACTCCTAAACTATTGGCCACTATTCTGGTTTTGAGAGCATCACTAATAGATGGAATTTCCGGGGTTGTAACAAGAATCATTTCCTGAGCAACATCTATAGCAGCTAATGCATCTTTTTCTAACCCTGCAGGCGCATCTATAAGAATTATATCAGTCTGTGATGATAATAGTTCTACTGTTTTTGCTAAACGTTCAATTTTAACTTTTTTAAGGTGTCGCAAAGGAAGTCCTGCAGGTATGACCTTTATTCCTCCAGGCCCATCATAAATAGCATCTTCAATATCTGCATCACCAGAAAGAACATTATTTAGAGTTATAGGTTTTCCTTCCAAGCCTAATATCAATTCCAAATTTGCCATGGTCACATCTGCATCTAATAATGTCACATCGATACCATAGCCGGCTAAAACAACCCCCAAGTTAGCAGTCAGAGTAGTTTTACCCACTCCACCTTTACCTGAAGCAATCACAATTTTTCTTGTAATTTTTAAACCCCCTATTAACAATTATTATCTACTGGAAGCATAATATTGACCTTATATACGCTCATTATCATATTTAATCGTTTTAATTGTCCGAATTGCGAATTAATCCTTATATATACTCCATATTATTATAGAAATGAGCGAGAAGATTTAATTTTTTAAATGATTAATAATATTAATTTTTTTACAATTATCACATATGATAGTAAATACTATATAAGTATTTAGGTGATTGTGACAATAGTAACGTGAAATATTTAATATTTTATATTTTTGTGGTATATGTAACATTAAAAAACATATTAGAAAGTATTTAAATTTCAAATTGTCATAAAAAACAATTAAAGCAAAATTAAACTTGTAAATATTAATTTAAAAGCATTTTAAGTGAAATATAACATAATATTCTTATCTAAAATACAGTAAATATAACTATTTTTAATCCCTTTAAAAATATAATTATCCATTTATAGGGATAGTAAAATAAAAAGTAGAACCCACACCAAACTCAAATTCAATATCAACATTCCGAGCCTGAATGTTTATGGCAGTAAATGTTTCATCATCAACAACTAAAAATTTATATTCTAAGCTATTTTTTATTATATTGATTTTAGATTTATGAAATGATTATACTCTTTTTTTGTAATTTAATTCTTCAAAAACAATTTTAAAAGTAGTTCCATCACTATTATCTATATTTAATTCAGCTTCTAACTGGTCTACAAGCATTTTAACCAATTGAAGACCTAAAGAATTATCTTTTCCATTAAATAATGATTCAGGCAATCCAACACCATTATCACTAATAATTAATTTAAATTTGTCTGACACACGAGTAAATTGAATTGATATTAACCCTTCATTGTTGGTAAATGCGTGTTTAATGGCATTAGTGACTATTTCATTAATTATTAATCCGCAAGGAATAGCAGTTTCAATATTCAGCCTAATCTTTTCAATATTATAATTAACATTTATCTGTGAATTATAATTACTGATTAAACCCATTACCACCCCTTTTATATACTCTTTAAAATTAATACTGGACAAATTATCTGAAAGATATAATGATTCATGTACTAAAGATATAGATCTTATACGCTTCTGACTTTCACTAATAGCGTTTCTTGCATCTTCATCATTTAAATAACTAGATTGCAAATTTAATAGAGAACTTATAAGTTGCATATTATTTTTAACTCTATGATGAATCTCCTTTAATAAGAGCTCTTTTTCATTTAATGATGCTTCAATTTTTTCTTTATATTCCTCAGATAAATCAGGATCTGCAAAATCGAGTTCTACAATCCTGCTTACAGGGTAATTTTTTAACAATTTTGTTTTTGAAAATTCAATCATTATTTTTATCCCCCAAATCACATAAACCAATTCAAGAGTATTTTTCATTTCTTAGTTCAACTATTCCCCTGACTTGCATAATTCAGCTATCTAACTCTTCAATTAATGAAAACAATTTTTTCCTTTTCTTTTCAATACCTAAACTAAAATAATCTACAAAAATAAAGCCACAACTAGGACAGTGAAATAAAACATTGAGGTTGTTTTCCAATAAAGCAGTTTTATAAAAGCATTTATTAGAATCTATTATAGAAATAGGATTGATTTGAGCATTTTCGCACTCAGGACACTGAACTTTCCCCAATACAGTTGGATAAAATAAATTAGACATTTTTCCTATAAGTCCTCCTTCGTATTACATAATAATTACTACTGTAATCACAAATTATATATTATTTTACACATTTTTAAGTGAATTAAATCACATAAAAACTGGAGTTAATCACTACTAACAATTTATATCTTTAATACAGCTTTAAATCAAAATCATATAATTTTTCACTGAAAAATACTATTGTTATTATACTATAGTTAATTTAAAAAGTAAAATAAAAGATTTAAAAAATAAAAAGAAAATAAACTGTTTTTATTTATTTTCCAGTTGTATCTTCTACTATTCTAACATCCTGTACTGGAGGTTCACTAGGTATTGCTCTTGCAATCAAGAGTGTTGCAATTACGGCAATTATTGTAATCAAAACGGCATAAATCACTAATCCAGTTATACCACTTCCAGCAGTGAAAAATTGCGCTATTATAGCTTTTATAGCTTCATTCCATGCTAATGCAGCAATTAACCCAAAAGCAGTTGTTATCAATGTAGCTATAGT
>JAEYSH010000221.1 GCA_023434825.1 Methanobacteriota archaeon
ACAAGTGATTCACCATTTTGACGGCCTATTTTAAAATCTCCAGGTTGATCAGTGACATTAATCTGGTAATTAACGATTTCAACATTATGCTCTTTTGAATAATCTTTTATAACTTCAGGCACAACGTTTTTAGCTGAAATTTCCCGGGGATGCATTCCTGTTATAATTGCTATTTTAGGGCCAGAATCTGAAGATCCATAAGTCTCTTTAACTACAAATCCTTTATTATCTGAGCCAATGACATTATTGCTTGCTTGATTAGAGCTTGTTAATGAAAATACTCCAAATGCAATAATTATGAGCATAGCTAATGTTATCAATTTTATTTTCATTATATCACTAAAAAATGATTTAAAATAATATTTAAAAATAAATTCTTATTTCAATTATTTGTTAAAATTAGTTTTCCAAACTTATAAGTTTAACTGAAAAAGAACTTAGCTTACAGATTATAAACTTTATTCTTTAGATTTTCATCCAATAATTTAGATAATTAGTTAATTCTCTAAAATTAATAAAAATTATTAATCTTTTTAAACTTCCCAAAGTTTTTGGATATCTTTAGGAAGATTTCCTTTTACTTGGTTGATTTCTCCTCCACCTCCTAACTTTTTATCTAATGTATGGAATACGGCTCTTGTAGCTTCTTCAGTTTTAATAGGTAAGTTAGATGATTTTTCTTCCACCATCTGGAAAAATTCTTCCCTATTTTTTAATTTTATTGGTTTTCCACTTGCTGTATATCCTTCAAAATACATTCCTTTCATTACCATTGGAAGTTCATCTGCAAGGTCTACTGCTTCTTCAACGGGTAATCTATCTCTTAATGTTTGAAGTACCGATCTAGTAGCCACATAAACCGTATTTTCATCTTCCCATCCAAGTTCACCCTGAATTTCATGTAACCATTCCTTTGTTTTTTGTGCTGATTTATCTAAAGAAGAAAATCCTCTTTTAACCATATTTTATCACTCCTTTTAATTTATTAATGATCTTTTATTACAACTATATTTAACAACTCAACTTTAATAAAATATTCTATAATATTAATACAATGGAATAATCTAAATATCTTACAGTTTAAAGAATATTAAATAAAATAATGAAAATAAATTTATTAATCGGTGCTTAAATGGAATCAGACGAAAATAACGAAATAATAAACGCTTTTTCTCTTATATGTCCAGAATGTGGAGTCGGTAATCCTGAAGATGCTGATAATTGTATTATATGTGACAGAGACCTAAAAAATATAATTATTTTTATGGAAGATGATCCATATGACCTGGAAATAACCGAAGATTCTCTTATTGAATACAAAAAGAATTTCTGGGGAGATGAACGAACAGGGAAAAAAAATGAATACAAATTCGAAAAAATTGAAAAAATGGAATTCGGATCACCTATATCCCGATTTATATTCTATTATGAAGAAGAAAGAATAGTACTTCCTTTAAGGAAAGAAAACATGGAAATTATTAAATCTTTTTTTAAAAACATTAAATAATCTAAATTTTCATTCATTTTTCTTTTTTAAAAGAAGCTTTAATTCTAAAATCATGGCCCATGCCTGTTGATTTTGGTTAGCTAATTCAGGTGGTGAAAGTTCTATAAATTTTTCTAAACTTTCGATAGCCTCTTCATATTTTTCCATGAACCTCAAAACAGACCCTTTACCAGCCCATGCCTTAGCATCAGATGGATCTATACTTAAAGATTCATTAAAACATTCAAGAGCTTCATCATATTTAGATATTGTAAATAGCGCTGTTCCTTTATTATCAATTGAATTCACATCAGTTGGGTCCAGTTCAATAGCTTTATTAAAACAGTTGATAGCTTCATCAAATCTTCTAACTGAAGCTAATGTAACCCCCATATTCGACCAGGCTTTAGAATTGTCTGGTTCTAGCTCGAGTGAAATTTCAAAACTGTCAATTGCTTCATCAAATCGTCTTAGTGATGAAAGAGCAACTCCCCTATTATCCCATATCTTAGAATCTTCAGAAGATATCTCAAGGGCGCTATCATAACATATTAAAGCTGCTGTATACTCTTTAAGCTTAAAATGTTCATTTCCTTCTTTAATCCATGATTCATAATCTTTTATTTGACTTAACTCTTTATTTTGATTATTTTTCATTAATCTAATTTTAGTTTTCATCTAACTTATATTTTGAAATTCAAGGATTAATTTTAGTGACTTCAAAAAAATGAATTATTTATAATAAAAAATAAATAAAGAATCCTATGATTGATTGGAAAGCAATTATAGTAGGCTTTTTGGTTTCTGTTATACTTGGAACTTTACTTGGCTTTATTATTCCGTTGTTCGGAGGTTTAATATCAACACTTTTAGCTGGTATTCTTGTTGGTTATATGGCCAAGGGAAGTATAGGTAATGGTGCATTAAATGGTACAATTATGGGTATTTTAAGCAGGATAGTTGAATCCATAATTCTTATTTATATTGGTTATGCTTTAATTGACACGGCAGGATTATTATTAGTGGGAATTGGAATAATATTTGTTATATTAATGGCTTTGATTCATATTTTAATCGCTGCAATTGGTGGAGTCATTGGATCAGCCATTTCAAATTAATTTAAATCATGCTTCGAATAATAAAATAAATACTGACTATAGAAATGGCAATGAGAACTATTATTCGGAACTTATCTTGAGGAATTCTTTTAACAATTAATTTACCTATATATGATCCTCCAAGCGCTACTAAAAGCAATATTGGAAGAATATAATAAAATTGAGTTCCTAAAAAACCATTTACAATATATATCGGAATTCTAGTTAAATCTACGGCTAAAGCTATTGCCGCAGCCACGGCTATATATTTTGTTTTTTCAAGATTGAAAGCAGTTAAAAAAGCCCCTCTTAAAACACCTCCAGTTCCTATTAATCCTGCAAAAAATCCGGATAACCCACCTCCAAAAACTGCAGTATTTCTAGCTGCTTTAATCTTTAAATTCTCATTTTTAATGGATAAAATTGAAAATATCAATAAAAAAATACCTAATATTAGTATTGAGATATTTTGAGGGATATAAACAACGAGATAAGCGCCTAAAAATGTAAGTAAAACACTTGGAATTCCAAATAGTATTATAAGTTTTTTATCCAGACCATGTTTAAAAAAAGTTATTCTACCTAAGTTTCCAAAAACATGAGCAAAAGCAACGAGAACCAATGCAGTTTTAAAATCAAATAAGAATAAAGATAAAGGAAGTAAAATTGTTGAAGAACCAAATCCTGCTATAGT
>JAEYSH010000041.1 GCA_023434825.1 Methanobacteriota archaeon
GGGTTGCCCTTCTTAAAGAAGGAATAAATATTGATCCATTGCTTCATGATGCGGGAATAAGCATTGGCGAAATTCTATATAATGACCTTAAAGCTGAAAAGATGGATAAATTCCTTGAAAATATTGCTGAATTTTGGGAAATAAACAAGTTAGGTACAATAAAAATAAGAAGTACAGAACCTTTAGTTATAAATGCCTATGACTGTTTTGAATGTGAAGATCTTCCTAAAATTGGTAGATCTGCATGTGCATTTGATTCAGGGGTTCTAGAAGCTGTTTTTTCAAAATACTTTGGACATGACGTTGGAGTTGATGAAGTCAAATGCTATGCCAAAGGCGATGAATACTGTTGTTTTGTCATTAAATAAAAATAAATAATTAATTGGAAATTAATCCAATTAGATACTTTTAAGAAATTGCAATATGGCATTAATTGTTTGTTGCTGCTGCTGTTCTCTTGTTATGGTACTGTTATTATCTCCAGCTTGAACACCATAATTACCATTATTATAATGATTACCACCTTCAATGGTAATGAAAGTTGTATTAGCCGGGAACTTGTTTTTATTTTCTTCTATATTTTGAACAGTTGTCAGGTTATCTAATGAACCTCTAATTGATAATGCACTAAATGTAGCATTTGAAGCATTTGTATTTGGATAAGACGCTAAATATATCATTCCATCAACTTTATCCTGATGATTTACAGCGTAATCTGATGCAAAAACACCACCTAAAGAATGGCCCATCATCACCCATTTACTTATCTCTGTGTGATTAGCTATTACACCATCAGCTTTATTAGAACCGAAAAATGCTAAATTAAAGGGCATTTTCACAATAATCGTAGTATATCCATTTTTTGCAAGCGAAGAGGCGATTACAGAGTATGCTTCTGGTTGAACTTTACCCCCTGGATAAAAAATTACTCCAATGTCACTTTTCTTTCCAGTAGGAGTAAAAGTAATGTAATCATCAGTATTTATAACTGTATAAGCACTAGTTGGGTTAAATGCAGCTAAAGCAGTGCTATCTGCATGATAATAATCTGAGACATAAACAGCAAAGCCAGCTATTACAATTAGAAATATAGCCAGTGTTATTATTCCTATTAGTTTCTTCTTAGAGTTTATATATTTCATTTTAATCTCCTATTCAGCTATAAAGATTATTTGTTATCTAAATATGAAAATGGGGGCTTTTTATCATCTACACCGGGAGTATAATTGAAAATTTCCCTTATTTTAATGTTAATTTCATGACTAATTTTAGAAAGTGGAATATCGGCAGGACATACTTCTTCACATTGTCCACAATTTATGCATGAATCTGCCATGTGCATTAGTCGTTCCATATGGAATAAGGGCTTTGGCGGGATTTCAGTGTTATTAACCCATTCTGGAATTTCAGAGGTTAAACTGCATTCATTGCAGTAACATATCGGACATGCTTCCTTGCATCCAAAGCATTTAATGCACTTTGCAAGTTCATCGTCATAATTAAAAAGTATTGATAAAAAATCACCGGCAACATGAGTAAATTGTTCATTCTGCCATTTTTTAGCAAGATTAACCATGATTTTATCTATTTTTTTTCGTTCTTCAATACCTTCATCAGGAGCGTTTTTCAAGGACAAAATATCTTTTTTAGAAGCCTCTTCAAGAATTTCTGCTCCTTTTTTTGAAAATACCTCTATAAATGTAAATTTTCCTTCAAATCCCTTAATAACGCCCCAATTTCCAAATGCAATATCAGACATTTCAGGTATATTAAACTCACATCTCATACAATTTTGTCTGCGTCCGTTTCCCTGGCTTTCAAGCGCGTCAATACTGAATTCTTCCTTCTCATTTCCTTCGATTTCAAATATAAATTTACCGTTGCTTATTTCTTCATTAAAAACCATGTCCGGATTAATTCCATTGCTTTCAAGTGTCTTTCGAGTAGGAACTGGAGGTAAAGTACCGCCACAATTAATTCCCATCATAATTAAATTATCTTTATCTATTTTTTCCCTTTTTATTAACTCATTAATGGCCATTGCATCACAGGGCTTGGTTGTTACCGCGATTTTAATATCCTTCGCGCCGTCAAGATATTTTTCAATGATCTTGGCCATATTAAGAGTTCCACAATGGAGTGAACCTGCTGATTCCAGTATTTCTTCTGGCTTATTAATTAAAACAGGGACAGCATCATATAGATCAGCGCCGCTTTTAACTGCTAAAACTGCATCAATGATTCCCTCTTCAAGCATGAATTTCATTAAAGCCGTTAATGATCCACCACATTCTCCATTTTCTGCTATTTCCTGGCTTTTCGCCACAGAATAAAATTTATCATTTATTTGAATCATCATTCCACCTTTTTTATATTTGCAAATGACTTTTCAATTTTTGCAGAACACATTTTAAGAGAAGGCATTTTTGATACTGGATCAAGCTCTTCGCCACATGTTAATACATTCACCACTTCTTCTCCTTCTGCAAAGTGGAAAGGAATGAATATAACTCCTTTCATTATATCTGGAGTTATTTTAGCTTTAATTTCAATTTCTCCTACCGAAGTCGAGATTTTCAATCTTTGATTATTTTTTATCCCTAATTTTTCTGCATCTTCATTATTTATTTCCACATAGCTTTCTGGATACTGTTCTATAAGAGTTTTAGACCTCATAGTCATTGTACCTGTTTGAAAATGAAAAATAACTCTTCCAGTTGTTAAAATAAATGGATATTTCTGATTTAAATATTCATCAACATTATTGGGTTCAATATTGTAAAAAACACCCTTCCCATCAGCAGTTGGGAATTTTTCAGAATGTAGAATTACTGTCCCTGGATGATCCTCTGAAGGGCACGGCCATTGCAAACCTTCAGGCTTATTTACCCTTGAAATATTCATACCTGCATATTGAGGTGTCAATTTCCTTATTTCATTGAAAATTTCCTCTGAACTTTCAAAATTAAATAAATCTGAACCCATTTTACGTGCCAGAGCACTTATTATCATCCAATCTTCCATAGATTTACCCGGCGGATCCACTGCCTTTCTTACACGCCTTACTCTTCTTTCAGTGTTGGTAAAAGTACCGTTTTTTTCTGCAAAACATGCAGAAGGCAGCACAAAATCAGCGAGTTCAGCAGTTTCAGTTAAAAAAATATCCTGAACTACCAGAAGTTCCAACTTTTCCAGAGATTTCTTAACATGGCCAAGATCCGGGTCTGCGACCATTGGATTTTCACCCATCAAATATAAACCTTTAATATTTCCTTCATAAGCTGCTTCCATCATTTCTGAAAGCTGAAGGCCTGGTAAAAAGTTCAATTCATCACAATTCCATAAATCTTCCATTTTTTCCCTATTTTCATCAATTGCAACTTTTTGATAACCTGGATAAAAATAAGGGAGAACTCCCATGTCACAGGAGCCCTGAACATTATTTTGGCCTCTTAAGGGGTTTAGTCCTGACCCCTTCTTTCCAATATTGCCTGTTAGCATGGTTAAATTAGAAAGAGAAATAACATTATCTGTACCATTTACATGTTCAGTTATTCCAAGACAATAAAGGATAACAGCACTTTCTGCTCCTGCATACATTAATGCAGCTTCTTTTATCAGTTCTTTAGGAGTACCAGTAATTTTTTCTGCTTCTTGAGGAGTATAACTTTTTATAAATTCCTTCAATTCCTCATAATTGCTGGTTCTTTTCTCTATAAAGTCTCTATCTTCAAGTCCCTCATCAATTATGACATTCATAAGGGCATTTATAAGAGAAACATCAGTTCCAGGCCTAAGAGGTAAAAATAAGTCTGAAAACCGGGCGATACTTGTATATCTTGGGTCAATTACTATAATTTTGGCTCCATTTTTCTTAGCTCTTAGAACCCTTCTTCCAATTAGAGGGTGTTGCTCAAGCGGATTTGAACCAATAATAAAAATACAATCAGATTCTTCCAAATCCTCAATGGAATTGGTCATGGCTCCAGATCCAAAAGTAAGATTTAATCCTATAACTGAGGGACCATGACATAAATTTGCACAGTTATCAACGTTATTTGTGCCTATTACTGTGCGTGCAAACTTTTGAAAAACATAGTTATCTTCGTTGGTGCATCTTGCTGAACCTAAAAAACCGAGGGCATCGGGATCCTCATCTTTAATTTCCTTAAATTTAGAGGCAATTAAAGTAAGGGTTTCATCCCATCCCGCTTCTCTAAATTCACCATTTTCTTTAATAAGTGGAGTTTTAAGTCGATCTTCACGATGTATAAATTCATATGAATAATTTCCTTTAGGACAAAGCTTCCCTTCGTTCAAAGGACTCCTTTTCCATGGCTCCACGCCTTTTACCTTGCCGTCAACACTGACAAGATTTAAACCACATCCACTTCCACAATACGGGCATATTGTGGGTGTGAAATTCATTTCCAAAGCCTTACCCCCTAATGGCTTTAAATGTTGTTTAAACTATTTTTTATCCTTGAATTTAACAATTGTTGTTGAAAGATATTTCTTATTATTTGAAAATCCTTCAAATATTGTTTCATCTTTCATGCTGCAGTTTTGCACTGATATAACTTCTTTATCCCTCTTATCATTATTAATCATTTCTGAAAGCATTTCAGAATGCCTTGAAGTTTTCATTATAACGAAAGTATCACCGTGTTGAAGGATTTGAGGTAATCTTTCATCCACTTTTGGAACAATTACCATAATTTCGTCTTTTTCAGCTAAAGAAATTTTAGCACTGGCTGCACATCCGGTAAAAGAAGTAATTCCCGGAATAATTAATGTATCATAATCTAGATCTTTTATCCGTTTAAACACATAAGAAAAGGTACTGAAAACAGTTGGATCTCCAAGAGTTATGAAAGCAACATCCATTCCAGCATCTAATTTTTCTGCTATTAGTTCTGCAGCTTCATCCCAGTATTCCTGAAGTTTCTTTTCATCCTCTATCATTGGAAAAAGCGGTTCAATGGTTTCATATTCACTTTTTCGATCATCAAGTATGCTTTGAACAATTGATAAAGCCAGACTTGGCTTTGATTCCTTTGATTTTGGTGCGCATATTACATTAACATCGTGTAATGCTTTAACAGCTTTGACTGTCAAAAGATCGGGTTCTCCCGGCCCAACACCAATGCCTATAAATTTCCCTTTTTTCATAGATTTAACCTCTAAAAATATTTATTATATTTTTGGGGTTCAAAAAACCTGAAAGGTTTTTTTAAACCTCTAAAATTCATAATTTTAGTGGCCGTCGAACACAATAGTGTTCGGGCCATCGAAAGCAAAGCTTTCAAATGGTTCAGAAAAACGCCCATGCGTTTTTCTTCAACTCCAATAACCTTAAATTTTAATTATAAGCTTTAATATGTGATTGATTTAGTAATAACAATATAACCAATTATTTAATTTGAAAGTTTATCTATTTATAGCATTATCAAAATATAAATGATTATGGATAATGGCTTTTTTTGCAGCGAATGTAAAATGATAAAACAAAGATGTGTATGCTCCTTAAATAACGCAAAAAACAACAAGGCAGCAGGAATTTCCACAGAAGATAAAGAAAAGCTTAAAGATGAAAATCCCCGTATTGATAGTACTATTATTGATAATTTCCCCTTTGAAAAGCCTAGAGAAGGGCAGTTGGAAATAATATCAAAAATACAGAATGCAATTGATGATGGATTCAAATTCATAGTCTTAGAAGCAGGAACTGGTACTGGAAAGTCAGCAATAGCAACAACGCTATCTAAAATTTACTCACCAGCATATATTCTAACCATGACAAAGCAGTTGCAGTCACAATACGCAAATGAATTTTCATATCCCCTGGTAAAGGGTAGAGGGAATTTTTCGTGTAAATCAGCTAATTTAGAAGCTAGTTGTGACACAGGAGTTTGTCAAACAACTCCCCAATCCCAGAAATTCTCCTGCGAATTTGGAGTAAGCCCAAAAGAAGCAGAACAATCATTTTTTGCTTTTGAAGATAGTGGAGGGCTTCCTTACTATTTTAAATCTCCAGATAGATGTAATTACTGGGAACAGAAATCAGATGCTGTAAACAGCGATATTACATTAATGAATTATGACTATGCTCTTTTAGAACTAAATTATGTAAGGCATTTTCCAAAAAGGGAGTTTATGGTCCTTGACGAAGCGCATAACATTGAAAACAAGCTCATGAACCGGATGGAAGTTAACCTCATTAACCATAGTTTGGAAAAAGACATTAAAAAAACAATTCCTCCTCAAATGTTAAACTTTGAAGACCCTGAAGATTGGATAATTTTTATAGAAATACTTTACAATGCCTACAAAGACATAAATACTAAAAATTTGGCTAAAAATAGGGCAGATCGAATATTAAGCACTCGTTTCAGATTAGGCGAACTTTTAAATAATTTAGAAGATAACGCAGAAAACTGGGTGGTTGATCCAACCCCTGGAGGCGTTTCTTTCAAACCGTTAAAGATTGATACTTACGCCAAAAATATGTTATTTAAACACGCAGAAGTTTGCCTCCTGATGAGCGCGACAGTTTTAGATCATCGATTGTTCTGTAAATGGCTTGGAATTGATTATAATGAAGCATTTTCAATTAAAGTAAAAAGTAATTTCCCCGCATCAAGAAGGCCCGTTTACATAAAACCTGTTGGGAACATGTCTCAACGTTCTATAAAATTTACAGCGCCCAAAACTATTCCAATACTTAAAAGGATAATAGAACATCACAAAAGAGAAAAAGGATTGATTCACACCCACAATTACAAGTGTCAAAAATATATTCTGGATCATCTGGATAATCCACGCCTCATGGGCCACACACCAGTTAATAGAGAAATGAAGTTGATGCAATTTGAAAAAACAAACAAGCCTATGGTTCTTGTAAGTCCCTCAATGAGTGAAGGTGTAGATTTACCATATGAAAAGTGTCAATTTCAGGTAATTTATAAAATACCATTCCCTTATCTTGGAGATAAGCAGATAAACAAAAGGAAACATATTGACCCCAAATGGTATGCTTATAAAACCATAATGACTCTTGTACAAGCTTATGGTCGTGGAATGCGTGCTGAAGATGATTTCTGCGCTACTTATATCCTTGATGGAAATGTAAACATGTTATTTAATAACCCGCTTTATAAAGCGCTTGTACCACGCGGATTTAAAGAAGCTATTGATGCTCAGGAAGACTGGATGGTAGAAGAAAAGCTTCCTAAAGAAGATTCTAAAATCAAAAATTAATTTAAAATGGCTTTTTATTCTCTGCAGCAAGTATTACTACCTTTTCAATCCTATTTTTCCTTGTAATTTCTCTTTTTGCTGTTTTAATCCAGTAAAGGATTTGTTTTTTACTTGAATCTCCAAATGCTTCAAAATTATTTTTTGCAATGACATTAGAATCTAGAGCTTCTTTTAAATCAGGAGGAATGATCATTTTTTCTATATCGTCTAAAAAATACCATGAACCATCCTTTTTAGCCACTTCAACTTTTTCAAGACCTGCAGGCATCATTAATCCATTTTCCATAAGATTTTTAATTCGCTGCTTGTTTAATTTTGACCAGATGCTTCCTGTTTTTCTTGGAGTGAAAATCTGCATGTAGCGTTCTTCATCAATAGCATTAACTTTGCTATCAATCCAACCAAAGCTAAGAGCTTCTTCAACTGCTTCTTCATATGAAACGGTTGGTTTTCCACTTCCTTTTTTATAATAAATAAGCCAAATACCTGGAGAATTCGAATGATTATCTTCAAGCCACTGATGCCATTCCTCACGTGTTTTAGCTTCAATGCGCTGGAATCCATCCATTTTATTTGCCATATATTCAAATATATTTTAAAAATTAAATATTTATTCCTTCGTTAAAGGAAGTTTACTTATATTCCAACCCACAAATCCGCCATTAATATTATGAGCTTTTTTAAAGCCAGATTGCCTCATTTGGCTTAGGAAATATCCTCCCCTCACTCCAGATTTACAGTAAATGACATATTCCTTTTCTTTATCCAGATCTTCAACTTTTTTCTGGAATTGATGTCCTTCATAGTGCAAATTTAGAGCGCCTGGAATGTGTCCAGTATTAAATTCAGCATCAGATCGAATATCAAGAATTGCAAAATCAGGGTCATTTTCACGTTCTTTAATTAATTTTAAAGCATTTTGAGGCGAAATTGTATCCATTATTTGATTATCAACCATATTAAACCTCCAAAAATATTTTTCTTACTTATTTTATGAACATTAAAACAAAAGTAATTAATTATTTAATTAAAATTTAAGTTTATTTAACCGATAAGAGATTTATTACTTTAAAATTAGATGAAATTTAATAGAATTAGCTGAAATTTTTCTACCGAGTCTAAAAACTTGTTTTTAGACGAGGAGTTTTTTGATCAATCCTTTTTTCCCCGAAAAAAGGTTGAATACGGACCTGGAGGGATTTGAACCCCCGACCTTGGGATCCGAAGTCCCACGTCATATCCTGACTAGACTACAGGCCCATAAAAAAATTAATAAAAAAAGTTTACAGTAATAGCTTTAACTTTCTTCATTATAAATATTTGTAAAATATAAAATGAATTTAATTTCTGGAATAATCTTCAAAACAGGGGATGCAAACGAAGTTTCCGTTTTCTACCCGTGCCCTGTGTTCTGCAACCATTTCTCCACATTTAGAACATTTAACTGACGGAAATATCCTTGCTTCTTGGGGAATTTCAATTTCTACATGTTCTATCTTAAAGAGTTCCTCATCAGGCATTTCCAGAATTTTTTTCGATAATTCATCTTTTTTCTTTTCAAATTCTAATTTATCTTGTTCTGTACCTGATTTTGAAAATGCTTTTTTCCTTATTATTGCAAAATCTGGATCTATTTGAGCTATATCTTTTTTTAAAGATATTCTTAAAGCATTTCCAGTCCCTCGGTTTACAAATGTATAAACATGTTTCCCATGATCCTTGAATATTAAATTGCCTTTTCCAAAGGTACAACCAGTTACGACCTGTATTGCGTCTACGCTGCAGCTGTCATTTTCTACAATAGCTAAAAATTCTTCATCCACTGATCTATCGGAACTAAGTTCTTTAATTGCTATTTTTGCTGCATGATATCCCATTGCTGATCCGGGGCATACATGTCCATGAAATTTAGTAACTTCTGAAAAAGGGATTATATCACCATTATTTTCCATTAAATCGCCTCAATAAAAAAATTTATAAAACATATTTTTTATTTCAAATATAATTAAAATAAATCTTTTCCCATAATTTATACCTTTATTTATTTAAACTCACTAAATAATTATATTATAAAATTTATCTACTACAATTTAAAATTACAGGAGATCACTTTAATGTTAGCTAAACGTATTATACCCTGCTTGGACTGCGATCTAAATGTTCCCAACGGTCGTGTAGTAAAAGGGATCGAATTTAAACAAATTCGATACGCTGGAGAACCAGTAGAACTTGCAACACGTTACTATGAAGAAGGAGCCGATGAAATAGTATTTTTAGATATTACTGCTTCACATGAACGTAGAGAAACAATGAAGGATGTTATTGAAGCCACAACAGAAAACGTATTTGTTCCAATCTGTGTTGGTGGTGGAATAAGGAAACCAGAAGATTATGTAAACATGCTAAAAGCTGGTGCGGATAAATGCTCAACAAATACTGCAGCAATACACAATCCAGACCTTATTAATGAAGCTTCAAAGGTTGTAGGGTCTCAGGCATGCGTAATTGGAATTGATGCCAAGCGTAGATATATCGAAAATCCAAAAGAAAGTGATGATAAATTTATAATTGAAACTGACAAGGGTTATTGCTGGTTTGATTGTAGCATATATGGCGGCCGTGAATTTACAGGAATGGATGCCATTGCATGGGCAATAGAATGTGAAGAACGTGGCGCTGGCGAAATACTACTTACCTCCATGGATGGAGACGGGACTAAACAGGGTTATGACAATTACCTTAACAGAGCCATAAGCGAAGCTGTAAACATCCCTGTAATTGCATCAGGCGGTGGAGGAAACCCAGAACATATTTATGAAGCTTTTGCAGTTGGAAAGGCAGATGCCGCCCTTGCAGCAAGTATTTTCCACTATAAAGAATATCCAGTGAGCACAGTTAAACAGTACTTAAAAGAAAAAGGAATTCCAGTTAGAATTTAAATTAAAAATTAGCTACTAAACAAGAGGGATTTAATTGCAAAAAAGAAAACACATCTTTCTTGATGAGAAGACTAAAGTAGATAGACTGGCTAATAAAATTAAAAAATATGAAAAATATAAGCCACATAGTCTAAAAACCTCTGATGAAGACTTTAGATTACAGGAAAAACTGGCACAATTGAGTATAGTGGCCAGTAATTTCATGATGACCGGTCACAGCCCCACTCTGGTTTTAACTAAAAGAGAAGAAGGAGATGAAGTCCTGATGCCTGTTGGTGGAGGCCAAAAAGACCGGGCAAAAGAAATAATATGCAAAGTGGATTTCAGAAAACTCTATCGTGGGGGAAAAGGTCGAACAGTAGATCCAATGATGATAATAACAGCCATCTGCATGTACGTTATGAGGCAAGATAACCCCAGAAGAGGAGATATAAGATATTCTAATAGTTTTATTAAGAATGTTGGTGTAACAAAAGAAATTTATAACCACATTAGCCAAAAGCTGGATTCTCAAATAAAAACTTAAATTTTGATATGCCGCTCTATATAGTGATAGCAAAAATATCGACTATTTATTCTCACTTTTAACTAATTTATATCAATAAAAGTATCTTTTTTAATTAAATCTAACTGAATCTAAGGCCCGGCCATTCTTTTGAGTGGTCGGGCCTTTTTTATTTTGATTAGGTGAATAGATGTTTTAGTACTCATTTTTATTTCATTAATGACACCCTATCATTGCACCGTATCTTGAATAAATGCTCAAAAATCTCTGATGTTTGGTTTTTGCGAAATTTGATTTCACAATCGCAAAAAAACAAAGTTTTTTGCATGTCCCCAACTCAAAGTGTTTTAGGATTTTAGCAGTACCCCATGCAGCTATCAAATTGCAAATTTATCTCCAGAAGCAAAACTTCTAATCATGGTCTGTTCATAATCAACTAAAACGCTATTTAGTTAATAGTGCAATTTTTTTATTCTCCATCATTACAAACTCTCTAACAAAAATTATAATCAATAAAATAATGTAAACAGTTGCAGAAGTATTTATACGTTTCAAAATAATATTTTAGCAATTAGTCATTATAATAAATTAAAAAACATTGAATTATTATATATTTGAAGGATGGAGACTTTTAATATGAAAGATGATAAGCCAATTCTTGGATATGATAAATTTTTAATGATGGCGATCTTAAAAGAAGGTTCTCTTAGTTTAGAACAGCTATGGGAAAAATCAATGTTATTTTTATCTTTAATATGGTATCAACAATTACCTGAGAAAGGTCAAGCTCTTTCAGAACAATTACTATTTAAATTGGCTCACGTTAGGTCTGAAGTGGAAGATGGGAGAGCTAGTAAAGCTACCCACAGTGCAGAAGCTGAAATGGAGAAGTTAATTGAAAAAGGATTGGTAAAGCTAAATAATGATAACAAATATGAATTAACAAATGAAGGACAGGTTAAAGCTGAAGAATATGAAAAGAGGATGATTAAAGAAGCTAAATTTACTGTAAATGAACTTACAACAGCTTCAGCAGCTAAAAATACTACATTCTTAGATGCATTTCTCGCAGTACTTAAATTAGGTAGCGGTTTAATAACAGGCAGTGTAGGTTTAATTGCTGACGGAACTGACGCTACAATGGATACAATTGAAGCAGTACTGGTCTGGCTGGGAATTAAATACCATCGAGAAAATTTAAGTACGATTCTTGTAATTATTGGATTATTTATAGCCGCTTTTAGTATTTTATATGATTCTATAACTCATTTATTAGGGGTATTAGCTGGAAATGCAGACCCTATGACCATGCCTTATCTTGTTATAGGAGTTGAATTAGTAGCCATGTCTGCTGCTTTCTTCCTCTTTTATTATCAAAGATATGTGGGAAAAGTCTCCAACAGTTTAACTTTGATATCTCAATCCGTGGATTCTAAAAACCATATATTTATAGGTACTTCTGTTATTATAGGTGCAGTATTTGCTATATACGGCGTTTTCTTCGTGGATGCTTTGATTGGGCTATTTATAGGGGCAAATATTTTTAAAGATTCAGTTGGTTTACTTAGAGAAGCTATTTCAGCCCAGAAAGGTGAAGAAGAAGATTATTCACAGGAATACAAACTACCTTTACAGGAATGCTGGGAAGAAAGCAAATTAATAGCCTTCAGAAACTGGATTTTATACACATTATGGGCAAAAGAATCCAAAAATCGTTCCGATATTGTTAAATCCCTGGACAGAGTTTTCAGTCCAGATAATTATATTCCAGTCCTAAGCGAACTTAAAGCAGCGATAGATGAGCGTTATGACTTTGAAACCCATTTTGATCATCTCATACATCCTCTAAAGCGTGAAGAACTTTTGTTAGTTGAACTTGAAGAATATATTTTAACTGAAAAGGGTGAAAAATATCTAAAAAACTTCATAAACAATTTCAAATACTATGAAATTCATCGAAGTGATGAAATACTGCTTGCTATGTCCCATGATACAGAAAAGGACTTATTGGGCTCCGAAACAGTTAATACAAGTATATCTACTAAAAAGAAAGTTTCTAAATAGTATTAGAATACTAACATCAAACCCTTTATTTTTCTTTTGAATTCATTATTAAAATAATTCCAATAGCCAATAAAACAAATCCGCCGGGAATAAACCTCCCAATAAATAAACTGGTTGCTAATATAGCTATTCCAATAATACAACATATAATTCCAGCTATAAATTTCCATTTATTTTCCATAAAACTCGTTTATATTTATTTAAAACATTGCATTTACAATTTTTCAGACAATTAAATAATTTCAAAAAATTCTAAATTGGATAAAAAGTAAAAAAGTATAACATAATAAATTTAGATAAATTCTGGAAATATTGAAATGAAACTTGATAGACCTTTTTACGAGAGAAATACCTTAATTGTAGCAAAAGAACTTTTAGGTTGTGTTTTAGTTCATAAAACTCCAGAAGGATTAACTAAAGGTAAAATTGTTGAGACTGAAGCGTATATGGGGCCTGAAGATAAAGGCGCTCATTCTTATGGGGGAAGACATACTCCAAGAATGGATCCACTATATAAAACCGGCGGATTTGCCTATATTTACCAGTTACATGGTTATAATTACTGCTTTAATGTAGTAACTCAGAAAAAGAACATGGCACAAGCAGTGCTTATCCGGGGATTAGAACCTTTAGAAGGCATTGAATTGATGATTAAGCGCCGAAATATTGATATTTCAACTAAAAGTAAATTTAAGAACCTTACAAATGGCCCTTCAAAACTCTGCCATGCCCTGGGTATTGATACTTCAATTAATGGAATTGATTTATGTGGAAATGAGTTATATATTACATCTACAAATGGTTTAAAGAGTGATGAAGAAATTATTGAAACAAAAAGGATTCATATTGATTATGCAGAAGAGTATAAAGATAAACCATGGCGATTTTTGCTAAAAGGAAATAAATTTGTTAGTTCTAATTAAAATTTTAAATCATACTTTGTATTTAATTCTAATTTATATGGTTAATTGATTTTTGAAAAATAATAAAATATATATATTTATTATTAACTATTCACATAAATTAAATACATGTCAGATTTATCATCGCTCCTTGCAAGTATACTTCCATATGCCATAGGAGCGTTCTTCAGCCCATTAATTTTATATACATTACTGGACACAATTTCACCTGAAAACAGGCCTCGTTTATCTTCATTTGCCTATTTATTTGGTTCAATTCTTATTTTTGTAATTTTAGTATTATTCGGGCTTTATATTGGTAATACACTCTTTGGAACCGTTGCAATGCCCATTACAATAGGTGCTATAATAGAAATAGGTTTAGGGGCTATATTACTATTAATAGCCCTTAAATCACTTTTTATTCAAGAAAATGCACGATCTGGAGGAATTATAGGTTTTATAAATTCAATTAGGGAAAATAATGATCTCTCAATCTTTATAAAGTTCTTCTACTTTGGATTTATCACCACTCTGGCAAGTGTCACTACTGCAATCCTTTTTACTGTTGCTGGAATTATTATTGGGATTTCAAGTCCTGGATCTGCAAATTCAGCTATAATAATCGTTATTTTAGGGTTTATATCACTTTTAACTATTGAAATACCATTTATTTTCTATCTTCTATCGCCAAGTACTGCTGAAGATACTCTTGGGCGGCTACGTGACTGGATTTCAGCTTACGGTAGTTATTTAACTGGGTTAGTTTACTTTATTCTTGGTTTATTCTTCATTTTAAGAGGATTTTACAGTCTTTAAGCAATAGAAACTTGATAAATCTTAATATTCTGTAAATTCAAGATTAATCTATTATAATTATCATTCTTCTTGTATTAAAAACTAAAATTATATTATTACATAACTACAAATAATTACATTGAGGTGTTTTCATGACCACTGTGTTAACCACAATTAAAGATCCAGAAGATATTAATTTTATTCTAGTAGAAAAGGGTATTGAGGCAATTGAAGTTATAATTTTAACGAAAGGAGATATTTATGGCCTTGCTAATGTTGAAAGGGAAGATTTTAGCATAAAATTTTTAGAAGGGGATTTTTTTGATGTTTTAGAGGACATCAAATGTGCTTTTGATGCGGCTGTTGATCCTATTTTTATTGCAGGCGAGAATGAACTGGATATTTATGTGACCTATTACCTGGGTCAGGTTCAAAAAAATGTTCCATTCTACGTTTTTGACAATAATAATCTAATTTCGCTCCCCATAAACACTTCCCATGCATTTACACATACTAAAAAGAAAATAATGGAATATCTCAAAGAACACGAAAATTCAAACCCTGATGATGTGGTAAATCATTTAAGTAAAGAAGAAACCGGAAAAGGTAGATATTCTAAATTAACCATTAATCAGTACCTAAATGAGCTTGAAAATTCACAATTAATTTATAGTGAAGGAGATAAATACTCTATTAATGATAAAGGCTCCAGATTCATGGAAATCCTGAAATAATTCTGATATTAGCCTTAAGTTGTCCAATGAAAAATAATTTTATCTTAATAATCCAATATAATATCATTTCAAAAGAGGTGGTTAATTATGTGTGAAGATAAAGAATGTGGATGTCATGATAAAAAGCATCATGGAAGACACCATGGACATCATTACAAGCACCACGGATACAGGTCAATAGTTAAACGCGGCTCCAAAGACGTATTAGTTCCAGAAGTTCTCTTAGAAGTAGCTGAAATTGAAGAAGGAGATTTTTTAGAAATTAGCGTTAGAAAAATCAAGAAGCACCATCATCACGAAGAATAACGCTTTATTTTCTTTTTTAAATTTATCTTTATTTACTCTTTATAATTATTAATGCATTTATGTTTATTTAACTTATTTAAACCCCATTTTGGAGGATTGTATTGAGTTTACAGGATATAGAAGATAAGTTTCCATATCTCGGAGTTCCAACATTTTACAAGTTTGCGCATACCAATGAACTGGATAATGTAGATGCCGCACTTGTAGGCGTTCCATTTGATCAAGGGACTACTAACAGGCCAGGTACACGCTATGGTCCACGAGCAATCCGTATGGTATCACAAAATTATGGTATTTACTATGATCACCAAATTGGTGCCTTCGATCTGGAGCATCGAAAACACACTCTTAAGGGAACAAATTTCATAGATTATGGTGATGTGCCTATCTTACCTACACATACAAGAACGAACATGCATATGATCCATGATACCTTTAAAAAAATCGTAGATAGAGGTGTTTTTCCTGTAGCTTTTGGAGGAGATCACTCAATTACTTTCCCCATAATTGATGCATTTGATATACCAATGGACATTGTACATTTCGATACCCATCTCGATTTTTTAGATAATGTGGCTAATATTAAATTTTCTCACTCCAATCCAATAAAAAGAGTTTCTGAACTTGAAAATGTTAATAATATTACTCAAATTGGGATTCGGGGATTTACTGACAGTAAAACAAACTATGAAGAGGCAGTTAAATACGGATCAAAAATAATAACTGCTGCAGAAGTCTTAAAAAATGAAACAGGTTTTATATTAGAAATGATCCCGCAATCAAAGAACATTTATGTAACTTTAGATATTGATGTCCTTGATCCTTCGATAGCTCCAGGAACAGGTACGCCAGAACCTGGAGGCCTGAGTTACTTACAATTGAGAGATATTCTAACTAAATTAACAGAAAAAGGGAATATTATTGGCTTTGACCTTGTTGAAGTTAATCCACTTTTTGATCCAACAGATATAACTTCACAGGTTGCTGCAAGACTTGCATTTGATTTTTTAGGTTCTATTTTTGTCTAATTACTAAATCCCATATATAGCTCTATTTATTGCTCTGTTACCGATCATAACTCCTAAAATAACACCTATTCCACCAAATATGATGCCCATGTTTCTGGAGTCCATTCCAGTAAAATTTGCAAGTAATATTCCAAACAAAATACCAATAATCCAAAAAACTACAGCACAAAAACTTAGTACCATATATAAAAATAACATAATACTAATTTATTTATATTTATTACTAATAATTATTTTGATACTACAAGTGCCATATTTATAGAAAAATTATTCTAATTTTAAATTCAATAATATAATAACGAATTATGAAAACACGATTTTCAATTAAACCTGAAGAATATAAAGGCCCTTTTGACCTGGATTTGACCATTAATAGCGGGCAAACGTCACAGCCTGCATGGTTAAAAAATGGAAAATATTTCCAGGAGCTAATTTCAGTAGACAATAAACCATGTCTAATTAAAATAACACATAAAGCTAATTCAGACGAGCCAATAGATGTAATTGCCGAATTTCCAGAAAAAATTAAAAAAGAGCTTATAAAAGCTGAAATAATGGAAATATTTGGATTAAATGATGATCTAAGCGGACTTTATGAATATTTAATGGATGATCCCCAGCTTGAGCCTACCATTGATTTTTGTAAGGGTTTACGTTTATTTAAAGCCAATAATATATTTGAATCAGTTGTATGTTCTATAACATCTGCCCATAATTCTATAAGGCAATGGAATAAAGCAATCAGGCTTTTAAAAGAGAAATGGGGAAATGAATATGAATTAGAAAATGAAACATTTTATTCATTCCCTTCTGCAGAAGTGCTTTCAAATGCTCCAGAAAGTGAATTTGATGAGGAAGAATGTAGTCCAGAATTTCTTAAAAGCAGAAATACATGGAAAGACCTTAGAAGCTGTCGTGTTGGTTACAGAGCAAAATACATAATTCAAGCAGCTAATATGGTTCAAAATGAAATAAATTTAGAAGAAATAAGAAATATGGATTATGAAGAGGCATTTGATACCATTTTAAAGATTCCGGGAGTAGGGCCAAAAGTAGGAGATTGCATTCTCCTTTATGGCTATGGATTTGGAAAAGCATTTCCAGTAGATATCTGGATTAGTAGAATTGTTTCCAGGCTTTATTTCAATTCGCAAAACGTTTCAAACCCTAAAATGAGAACCTTTGGAATAGAACAATTTGGAAAGAATGCAGGGTATACACAGCTATATTTATTCCATTATGCACGTAAATCAGGACTTATGGAGAAATTAAAACCAAAAAAATAATTATTTATCTAAATACGCTTTATCAAGGTTAATATGTTTTTATCATCCTTAAATTCATAATTAACCCTATTCATATATTTTTTAATAAAATAGACCCCTAAACCACCAGGTCCTCTTTTTAATGGTGATGTATTAAAATCAGGCTTCACCACCTTTGTTGGATCGAAAGGTTCCCCTTGATCTTCAATTACAATAATAAGCCCATTAACATCTTTTTTACATTTAATAGATATTTTTTGATTTTCTTTGAGATCTCCATGGTTAATAATGTTTGTTACAGCTTCTTCAACTGCTAGTTGAACCTGAAAGTCTTCATATTCGCTTAAACCGAAATTAGACATGGAATTACCTATAAATTTCAACAAAACAGGAATGTTTTCTATTTTAGGCCCGATTTCAATACCTGAATTTTCGATCATTTCAATCCACCTTTATTACCATTAAAGTAATATCATCAAATTGAGACTGGTTTTCACTAAATGATACCACAGATTCTTTAATTTTATTAACCATTTCTTCAGCATTTAAGTCATAATTAGATTTAATTAATTTATAAAGCCTTTTTTCTCCAAATAATTCTCCGTTATTGTTCTGTGCTTCAGTTACCCCATCAGTATAAAATACTATCAAATCACCGCTTTCAAGATTAATTTTTCGATCTTCAAGATCTATTGTATCTATTGCTCCTAAAGCAATTCCTTTAGCTTTTAAACAATCCATTAACCCGGTTTTTCTTATAAACATCACTGGAGGGTTGTGTCCTGCATTTACATAGTCCATTGTTTTGTTTTTAAGGTCTATTATAGCATAAAAAAGGGTAACAAACATTCCTGAATTTGAATCTTCTGCAATTAGTTTATTAGCATCTTTAATGACTTCCACAGCGTTTGTATTTCCCATTGCCTTGGCCCTTAAAACTGTTCTTGAAACTGCCATAAAGAGAGCTGCTGGAACACTTTTACCGGATACATCGGCTATTGTAACGCCTAATTTACCCTCTTTAATGGGTATAAAATCATAAAAATCGCCGCCAACTTCCTTTGCAGGTATATTAACAGCATATATGTCATAACCATCTAATTGTGGCATTTCATGGGGTAAAAAACTGTCCTGAATTTCATGTGCTATTTCAAGCTCGTATTTCTTTCTTTGAAGCTCTTCATAGTAGTTATCCCTTTCTTTAGTAGTTTTTCTTTCTTTGATAAGGTTTTCAATGAAATATGAAAATATGAGTATTCCCAGTGCATTGGAAAGTATCATGGGCACGCTTACCTGCTGTACTACAGCAACAGCTTGAGGATAAGGTTTTGCAAGTAAAAGTACCAGGCCCATGTGGAATAATTCCATACATACCGCAAAAATCACCGCCCCCCCAATTCCAATGAACTTTCTTTTATTTAGAAGATAGATGACCCCGGCAAAAACCCCTGAAAGCACTGTTGCCAATGAACACGGCAATGTAGTTATCCCACCTAAAAAGAAATACCTGTAAAGGCCACCAATTAATCCTGCGCCAATACCAGCAATAGGCCCTCCAACAAGCCCCGCAATCATTGGGCCTAAGTCTCTGACATTACCCATTGAGCCGTTAATTGTCAATCCAGAATAGCTACCGTAAATTGAAATTAATCCAAAAATAATGATCATAAATGCCATATTTTTTGGAGTAAATTTTTTATCCAGAACTTCCTGGAAATATCGTATTCTGGTTATTAAATAGGCAATTACTAAAATTACACAAATTTTCTCCACTAAATCCAGTAAAAGCTCTACAGTAAATGTAACCATTCTTTCACATGTGTTCAATTATTTAAAGCTAATTTAACTAATATTATATATTTAAATCTCTTTTAACTATTAAAAGACTTCAATGCTTCTTCCTGGCCCTCATAAATATCGAAAATCTGAGTGAATCCAGATATTTCAAAAACTTCCAGAACATGAGGTTTCAGGTTAGCGAGTTTAATCTGTCCGTCTAATTTTTTAATTTGCTTTAAAGAAGAAAGAATTACTCTTAGCCCGGAACTGCTGATGTAATCTACTCCCTGAAAATTAACTAAAATATTGTTGCATCCTCCTTCAATAACTTTTTTTATGCTATTTTCAAGATCCCTGGAAGAATATGCATCTAATTTCCCTTTTAAAGATAATATGCTTATAATACCGTCCTTATTTTCTTCAATTTCCATTATTTCACCATCAGATCTAAATCCAGTAATTGTAAGCTTAAAATGATTATAGTATATTTATCTAAGTTTTATTGTTTGCTATTTAAAATTTAATAGGTAAAAATAACAAATGAATTATATAAAAATTATTTTGATTACTATGGGAGAATTATCCAAAGCCCTGGATGAATTCACACAGATTTCCAGGGAATACTACATCAAAATACAGCAAATTTTAAAGGACAACTACTGCTGGAAATGCCCAATGCGCACAACAAGTAAATCAACATCTTGCAAGGATATTGATGCATGGATAAGACTTACTGGAGCTTTTGAAAGAGGTATTCACCAGCATTTACTTTCAGAAGATGAATTTAATAATATTGAATTTGTAACTTCCAGATATCTTGCTAAAGTTATTAAAAAACATTTCAGACATCTTAAATACAATAAAATGATTTTATTAAAGTTAAAAGAAGATGTGAAGCCGTATGCCAGAAAAGATGATTTACTAATAATTAAAGAAAATCCAGAATCAATTAAAGCAGGGGATCTAATTTTATGGCCACAAATTTGCCCAGTTTCTATTTACTGGTTTTCAAAAGGCAAATTAGCCGGCGATATTCCGTTTGATATAATAAATGTTTCAAAATCATTCCATAAAGATGGATGCAGATACATTAAAGCAGAAAATAACATAGAAATTCCTTTAGAATACACTTTAGGAAAAATAACTAAAATAATAGCTAAAGAGGATTCAGAGTATTCAAAAATATTTCAATGAAGTGAAATTCATTTAAGAGGCCTATCTGCAATATAATCCAGAGGAAGTATAAGGAAATAAGCTAAACTGGTCCATCCAGGTATTATAAATGTTAAAATAACCGCTAATACTGCTACAAGAAGGAAAATAAGACTTCCACGAGTCATTCTGGAAATTCTATTAGGATTAGCATTTTCATCTACTAAATTTCTTTTACGTGCATAATACCAAGTAATAGAAATGAATAGACCAATTCCTACCATATTTAAGTTATAAATAAAATGAGAGATTGCAAAATCGCCATATTCTCCAATAAGGCTTTGAGTAAATGGAACCATCACAATAAAAAGTAACCAGATGATATTTAACCATAAAAATACATTATCAGCTTTTTTTATCATATGGAAAGCACGGTGATGCATAGACCAGAAAACAGCGAGAAGTACAAAACTTAAAATAAAAACATAGAATTTTGGAATTAAGTCATATAGAGAACTTCTAACTATGGTTTCAGAAAGAGGGCCAGCAATTTCGGGTACAGCTAAACTTAAAACCAGTAAAGTCATTGCAATAGCAAATATACCGTCTACAAGCGTTTCAATACGATTTGTAGTCATCCAAAAATCATTATTTTCCGATTCTTCCATAATTTAACTCCTTAGCTGTTTTAAACCCCTGATACATTAACATTCAATTTATCTTTATAACTTTTATATTTTGTTAAATTAGTTTAAAAGTTTGATTATTGCTTTTGACCTATTAAACGTTAAATAAATATACTTACATGAATAATATTCCTTTGGTGAATAAATATGGAAACGGATTCCAAAAACTCATCTGGAATTTTTGAATTTAGATCTATTATGGACGAATTTTTAATTTCATACCCTTCTTACGACCAAAAACTAATTAACAATATCCATAATGTTTCAAAGAATTATTCACTTAAAGAAATCTCTGATTTAGTGTTTAATGAAGTAATTAAACAAACTGGAAGTAATTACTGTTATGTGGCATATGTAGACCCAAAAAATAAGGATAGTGTTGGAATATCTTTTTCACACTTAACAGATGACTGTAAAATGTATGCTGAGATGGGAGAAGCTCGTTTTAAGGTTTTAAATGATGGATCATATGGAGGACTTCTTGGTTACTCTTTAGATACTGGAGAATCGTTTTATGTTCATGATATAACCTCTCATCCTGCTGCTCACGGTTTACCTCCAGGCCATGAACCAGTAAATCAGTTCCTTTCAGTTCCAGTAAAATATGAAGGAAAAATTTTAGGCCAGATAGTAGCAGCTAATCCCCATGAAGATTACAATAAGTCCCATTTAGATATAGTTGAAAAAATATCCGATTTTTACGCTTTTTTACTTAAAGAAATGCTTTATTAGTATTTTGATTCTATAATTTTTAAATAGTAATTTAATCCTCAAAGACTAACAATAAAAACACTAATTCACTATTTATCTTCCTTTTTTGAATTAATTAAACCAATTTTTTCATAATGTTCTTTTAGCACTTCTTTTTGTTTTTTTAAAGAATCAGACGATTTAATAACTTTTTTTGAATATCTTACGATTTCAAATTCTTTAATGAGGCATTTTGAATAGTTTAGAAGTTCTGATTCATGGATTATTTCCTTTGATCCTTCAATTATATCCTGAGGCGTTGGGACTATTTCAGATTCTTCAATTATTTCCTTTGTTTCTGCAAGTTTTTTACGGTAAATACCTATTGGAGATAAAATAAAGATTAAAATGCTTAAAATTGCACCTAAAATTACAATAAAGTGCATTCCAGTAGTGAAATTATAAGCATCCAGGTTATAAAGAAAATTTTGCTCCAAAAGTGCAGGATTTATGGTTAAAGATAATAAAATTCCCGCAATACAAACTCCAAATACCATTCCCAGATTTCTCATAGTCACAATAATGCTTGATGCTATTCCCTTGCTTTTATCAGGTATAATATGCATTATTGCCCTGTTATTAGGTGCCTGGAATAAAGCAGCGCCTATACCCAGTAAAGCAAGTCTCCAAACCACATCAAAAACTCCAGCAAACGTGGTGAGATAAATCATAGAATAAAATGCTGCAACGCTGATTAATGCTCCAATTATAGCCAGACGTCTGGAACCAAATCTATCAGCAAGTGTCCCGCTAACTGGGGCAAAAATCATCATGATAACCGGATTTATTGTTAAAATTGCTCCCGTTAGTGCAGGATCAAATTTTAAAACCTTTTGTAGATAAAAAGGCATTATAAAAAGGATCATGTACATGCTGATGTAATTAAAAAACAGACTCAGATTAAAAGCTGAAAAAGATTTATTTTTAAATATCTCTAAATCCAAAAGAGGTTCTTCAACCCTTTTTTCATTCCACAAAAACATTATAAATGTTATTACAGCGACTATAGCTGCGATTATAGACATTAGATCAATTTTCAAATTCTGAATACTGTATAAAAGATAAACAGTAGAAAATAGGTATATATACTGTAAAAAAACTCCAGGAATATCCCATTTGATTTCTTTCGTTTCCCCCTTTTCCAGTATTTTATAACACATTAAAAAACTGATAATTCCAATTGGCACGTTAACAAGAAATATAGTTTGCCAGCTGAATAAATTCTGTAATATTCCACCTAACATTGGACCTATTGCTAGTCCTGCAGCTATGGCAACGGCATATATTCCCAGAGCTTTTCCTGTTTGCCTAAGTGGAAATGCATCCTTAACTATGCCCATGGAAACTGATATCATTAAAGCTGCTGATATTCCCTGTAGTGATCTAAAAAGAATTAAAATCTCTATAGAAGTTGATAGACTGCATAAAAACGATGTTGCAATAAAACTTAAAAGTCCCATCATGTAGATCCTTTCATGACCGTAAAAATCACCTAATCGACCAAACAATAGGACAAACCCAAGTAAATTAATTAAATATGCCGTTATAACCCATTCAGACACTGCTACATTTGTAGAAAAGAAAACCGTTATTGTAGGCAGTGAAACATTAACTATACTGGCATTTATAGGCACCATTATAGTTCCAAGGGCAAGAGCAAACAGTATTCTCCATTTTTTCTCTAAATTCAAAATTATGTTCACCTAAAATATAAATTTTAGATTATTTTTGAATCTAATATTTAATAAAATTTATTAATTTGGTAATAATTAGGAGAAAATTTAGAAAATTAGGAGTATAAATAAAAAAAAGAAATTAATTTAAAAAATTTATAAATTTACTCATCAAAAACGGTGACTTTATTCATGACATCGTTTGCCTGAATCTTGTTTACAACGTCCATTCCTTTAACAACCTTACCAAATACAGTGTGTACACCATCAAGGTGAGGCTGTGGTGAATGAGTTATAAAGAACTGGCTGCCACCCGTATCTTTACCTGCATGAGCCATGGAAAGTGCTCCAGCTCCGTGTTTGTGAGGGTTTATTTCACATTTTATGGTGTAACCTGGTCCACCTGTTCCATTACCTTTAGGACATCCGCCCTGAATTACAAAGTTAGGAATAACTCTGTGGAAGGTTAATCCATCATAAAATCCTTCTTTTGCAAGTTTTTCAAAGTTATCGACTGTATTAGGGGCTTCTTCATCAAATAAGACTAATTCTATATTTCCTTTATCAGTTTCAATTATTGCTTTTTTCATTTTATCACCAGTAAAATTTAAAATAAAATTTTTGAATTATCAATTAATTTGATCTATATTACATTTAACTTTTCACACCCCGATGTTTTTATAGGGCATCTAACAGAATTATTATAGTAAAATTAGTACTTTAATCTTAAATAATAGATTATAACATTTATAAAGGTGATTTAAATGAATTCAGAGGAGCTTATGAATTTAGATAAAAAATACGTCATGCATACATATGGACGACTACCTCTAGCCTTAAAAGAAGGGAAAGGAGCATTAGTTAAAGATTTTGAAGGAAAAACATACATAGATTGTTTTGCTGGAATCGCTGTAAACAACGTCGGACATACACATCCTAAAGTAGTTGAAGCAATTTGTAATCAGGCTAAAACACTTATACATACATCCAATTTATACTATACCGAGCCACAGGTTAAACTTGCTGAATTACTGGCTCAAGTATCAGTACATGATAAATCCTTCTTCTGCAACAGTGGAGCAGAGGCAAACGAAGGTGCAGTAAAACTTGCACGGAAATTTACAGGCAAAGGAGAAATAATTGCCATGGAAAATTCATTCCACGGGCGAACTCTTGCCATGATAACTGCAACCGGCCAGCACAAATATAAAAAAGGTTTTGAACCTCTCCCAGCAGGATTTAAACATGTAGATTATGGAGATATTCAAGCTGTAACAGACGCTATAACTGATGAAACAGCAGCAGTTTTAGTTGAACCAATTCAAGGTGAAGGTGGAGTTATAGTACCTCCAGAAGGATATTTAAAAGAATTAAGAAAAGTCTGTGATGAAAATGACGTTCTCTTAATTTTTGATGAAGTTCAAACTGGTTTTGGTCGAACTGGAGAAATGTTTGCATCCCAAACATTTGGTGTAACTCCAGATATCACTACTGTTGCCAAAGCACTTGGTGGAGGATTCCCTATAGGCGCAGTTCTTGCCAGTGAAGAAGTTGGTAACGCATTTGAACCAGGAAATCATGCTGCCACATTTGGAGGAAATCCACTTGCATGTGCCGCTGCAATAGCATCCATTAATGCTATAATTGATGAAAATATGTTAATTAAAGCTAAAGAAAATGGCGGATATCTAAAATACAAGCTTGAAGAACAGGCAAAACTTTATGGAGTAGTAGAAGAAGTTCGTGGATTTGGAATGATGCTTGGAATGGAATTAAGTATAAACGCTGCAGAAGTTTCAAATGAAGCAATGAATCAAGGAGTTCTTATAAACGCTACTGCAGATACCGTTTTACGGTTCTTACCACCACTTGTAATAGAAAAAGGCCAAATTGACACTGTTACATGTGTTTTAGAGACTATTTTACAGAAATATTCCTAAATTATTTCTTCTTTTTATTTTTAGAAAAATTAATACATACAAAAATTAAATAAAAAACTATGATTTCTTTATATAAACCTCAAAAAAATATTTTCCTTTGGGCAGGAGTCTTATTGATATTTTTTATGGGTATAATAACATATTTACAGGGTAGTTCATGGATTACAGCTTTAATTGCAATTATTGGGCTTATACTCATATTAATATGGAAATTTGCCTAAAATTAATTTTATTTTTTATTATTATTTTCAATTTTTCCTAAAAAAACTAAAATAATTTATATAATAAACAGGAAATATTTAATGTTTACTTCTTTTTGGAGCCAGTAAGATTTGAATTTTTGGCCCAAAAATCCCTCAAAAATTCAAAGAATTTTTGGGGCCTCAAACGCGAAGCGTTTGGGGTAGAGAAATGAAAATTTCTCATACACGAAAAACTTTCGAAAATCTAAGATTTTCGAATGCACAAACACTTCGTGTTTGTTAGCTTCGTTTTTCGTAAGCTTCGATCTGGAGGTTGAAGGAAATTACATTTCCTGAACCTTTCGAAATCTTTGATTTCGAATGCCCAAACACATAGTGTTTGACGGCCCAAAAATAATATTTTTGGAGGAATTTGATGGATTTTGATATTGAAATTAATGAAAAAGGAAATTTGAGCATCGGTGGAGCAGATGCAGTAGAACTTACCGAGAAATATAATACTCCCCTTTACGTAATTGACGAAAATAAAATAAGAGATAACTTTAATAGAGTTAATAACGCATTTAAAAGTCAATATGATGATTTTAAAATATTTTACGCCTGTAAAGCAAACACAAATCTTGCAGTAATGAGAATACTTGAACAGGTTGGAAGTGGAATTGACGCAGTATCTCCCGGAGAGATTTATACAGCACTTCTTGCTGGATTTGAACCAGAAAGAATTCTTTACACTGGAAACAACGTTACTGATGAAGAACTTAAATTTGCAGTAGAATCTGGTGTTATACTAAATCTTGATTCAATTTCTGCACTTAAAAGGCTTTCAAAAATTGCAGACCCTGAAAAAGTGAAAATATCATTTAGAATAAACCCTAAAGTAGGTGCAGGGCACCATGAACACTGTATAACTGGTGGAGACCTTTCAAAGTTCGGTGTTATGGAAGAAGAAGCTGCTGATGTTTACAGTTTAGCTAAAGATCTTGGATTTACACCAGTTGGAATTCACACTCATATAGGATCTGGAATTCTTGACCCTGAACCTTTCATGCTTGCAGTTGAAACTCTAATGGATGTTTCAGGAAGAGTAAAAGAAGAAGCAGGAGTTAAATTAGAGTTTATTGACTTTGGTGGCGGTTTAGGAATCCCATACACTCCTGATGAAAAGAAATTGGACATAGAAAACTTTTCAAAAGAGATAGTTAACCTTTACAAAGATAAATTAAATGAATACCGCCTCGGTAAACCAACAATGTGTATAGAACCTGGTAGATACATAGTTGGAGATGCATCTACACTTCTTACAAAAGTAAATACCATAAAACAGAGTTACAGGAAATTTGCTGGAGTTGATGCTGGTTTTAACACACTTTTAAGACCTTCAATGTACGGTTCATACCACCACATTGTGGCAGCAAACAAACCAGAAGCAGAAAATAACCAAAAAATTGATATCGCTGGAAACATTTGTGAATCTGGAGATTTATTTGCAAGAGACAGGCCAATGCCAGAATTAGAAGAAGGAGATATCCTTGCAATCTTCAACGCTGGCGCTTACGCGTTTTCAATGTCTTCCCAGTACAATTCAAGACCAAAAACGATGGAAGTTCTTGTAAATAACGGAGAAAGCGAAATAGTAAGGGAAAGAGAAACATTTGCTGATGTTTTAGCAAAACAAAACGTACCAATAAGGCTTTTAAAAGAATAAAAGAAATTTAGAATGAGGATAATGGAATGACTTTAAAAGAAATAGATTTTTCAAAGATGCATGGACTTGGAAACGATTACATTGTAATTGACGAAACTAAAGGAGTATTTATTCCTGAAGATAAGAAGAATGAAGTTTCTTACGAACTTTGTAGAAGAGGATTTTCTATAGGAGCAGACGGGTTAATATTCGTCTGTCCATCAGAAACTGAAGATATAAGGTTTAGAATTTTCAATTCTGACGGTTCTGAAGCTGAAATGTGTGGAAATGGAATAAGGTGCTTTTCAAAGTATGTTTATGATAAAGGAATTCTAAAAAAAGACGTTTTAGATGTTGAAACGCTTGGCGGGACAAAAAAAGTAACTTTAACCATTGAAAATAACCAGGTTTCATCAGCTAAGGTTGATATGGGCAATGCAACATTTAAACCATCTGAAATTCCAATGATTAGCTCTAAGGATGAAGTCATTGAAGAAAAAGTTGATGTTGATGGCGAAACCTACAAAATAACTGCAGTTAGCGTTGGTAATCCTCATGCAGTTATCTTTACCGATAACATTGATGAAGTTCCATTAAACGATATTGGTGGAATAATTGAAACTCATGAGGTATTTCCACAAAAAACAAATGTTCATTTTGTTAAAGTACTTGGTAGAAATGAAATAGACATGATTACCTGGGAACGCGGTGCTGGAATTACTTTTGCATGTGGCACCGGAGCTACATCATGTGCTATAGCATCTTTTAAACTGGGTTTAGTTGATGAAAATGTTTTAGTCCATCTTCCAGGTGGAGATCTCCAAATTGATGTATATGAGAATAATGGTCAGCTTGGAGGCTTTATGGAAGGAAATGCTGTACTTGTATTTGATGGAATAATGCAGTTAGAAATTTAAATTTAGCTTAAAAAAGTATTTTAGCTCATATCTTCATTAGTTAAAAGTTCATGTAGAACCATTCTTCCAAGATCTGTTACTATATAGATATCTTCTTTATCTTTTTTCTTTTCTAAAAGGTCTGTATCATAGTATGGGTGCTTTTTTAACTCTCCTACATTAAATTCTCTACTTCTAAAGTATTTTAAAATTCCCATTTTTGAAAATTTTTCTAAATCATCCTTAGCTTCATTTTCGGGAATTCCATACTCTTTGTTTACAGATTTTGGATCAATGAAACCGTGACAATCTGCTAATTTTAATATTTCTCCTTCAATATCCTCTAATTTACCTTTTAAGACTAATGGGATCTGTTGTATTTCACCATGACTTATAATAAACGCAGGATTTAAAGAATATTGCTGAGCAAGCCAGAGAATATAAGTACCTATGCTGTCAGGTTTAACTATTAAAATAAGATCTTCTTCTGTGCTTAAAATATCTTTTATTTTGTAAACTACATCTTCAAAAGTGTTTTTGACCTTTAAATATCTTGTTTTCACATCAAAGTCGCTATATTTAGCTTTTCTATTTGACACAATTACAATTTCATCTGGATTTGCTTTAAATATTGCTTTTTGTAGATTATCCTTGCTTTTCAAATTTGTTACAAGTATTTTGCCCATAATATCACCAAATTTTTCTTATAATATAAAATTGGTAAAAATGATGGGAACTGCATCAAATACTTTTTTTAAAAGATTCATACATCCCCTTTAGTTTTATCATTTTACCTTGTATTAATTATATGTTAAATAGTAATAATATAGTTTTGGTAAGATTAGCTAGAATGTTTTAAAAATGAAAAATATCTTAAAAAATAAGAATTTTACTTATATTCCAATTCATTCTTTAAAACAACTGCATTATTATGTTTCTCATCTTTTGCAGAATATAAAAGCGTTATATTTTCATTTTCTTTTTCAATATCCTTAATTTTAGTTAGAAATTCATTTTTATCATTTAGTTCTCTCTTGTATCTCATTTTAAATTCTTCCCATTTTTGAGGATCATGAGAAAACCACTTTCGAAGCTCATTACTGGGTGCAACATCCTTCATCCATAAATTTAAACTTGCTTTTTCCTTTGATACTCCTCGGGGCCATAATCTATCTACCAGAATCCTGAATCCATCATCATTACCTGGATTTTCATAAATTCTTTTTATTCTAATCATTTAACCACATCTTGAAAATTAAACCCGCTTTTTTTCTTTGAAGCCTCCCAAAGCCACACTATATCCCCAAAAATTCTAATTTAGAATAATTATCAAGTTTTATAAACAATTTATCTGATCATTTGATATTAAAATTATGATTAAAAGTAATATTATATTTTATGGAAATCAAAAAAAATTTAAATTTACTGCAAAAAAATATCATACACAAAAAGTAAATTATTGAAAAAAATTAAAATGCTATTGTTTAGTAGCCTGTATGCATTCTCTTCTAAGTTTTAAAAGTTCTTTTTTTCTCTTTTTAAGATCATCAACTTCTTCAACAATTTCAGGGAATTTACTCATTATACAATCAACAGTTTTATCTTTATGTATCCAGTCACAGGCTTCACAGCTCCAAACTCCTTTCTCTTTTATCCATTTACCACCAGTAGAGCTATCTCCACAGGGATAAAATGGACAGTAACAAAAAGTACAATTTTCTCCTGCTTTGTGGCATGGATAGTAATCGCATTCAAAATTAGGCCCTTCAACGATCTCTCCTTCTAAAAATCGTTCATAAAATTCTCTGGAGAGTGGATGTATCTGTGATTTAACAACATAGCCTCTTGGAGTTATTAAATTTCCATCCTGTACATATGTCATTGAATTCCCAACAATAAGAGTGGTAGACATATTTATTTCGTTTTCATCGAGTTCCTTAAGCGTGGTGATAATAACATCGACTTCCTGATCACCACTTCTTACAATTCCTACAGGAGTTGAATCTTTTTTATGTTTTAGAAGAATTTTATGAGCTTCTTCAAATGGTATTTTCCTGGTCTTACTTAAAGGGTTATAAATAGCAATTACAAAATCCCCTTTTGCTGCAAACTCCATTTTACGTTTTATTTCAGAAATTGGAGTTAAAATATCGCTTAAACTAATAACTGCAAAGTCATGGAGAGGTGCTCCAAGCCTGGATGCTGCAAAAGATGCTGCAGTTACTCCAGGAACTACTTCAACCTCAATATCACTGTATTTACCCATTATCTGGAAAAAAACATTGGCCATTCCGAAAACACCAGGATCTCCTGAACTTATAACAGCAACTTTCTTTCCTTCTTTTGATTTTTGCACTGCTATTTCTGCTCGCTGGATTTCATCGCCCATTCCCTTTTTAATGATTTCTTTTCCTTCAACCAGGTCTTTTATCTGGTTAATATAAGATTTATAGCCAATTATTACATCTGCGTTTTTGATTGTTTCCAATGCCCTTATGGTCATATCTTCACGGGAAGGCCCTATACCTATTACACTGATCATTGAATCACCATATTGTTAAAAATTAATGAATTAAATTGTTAAAAAAATATTAAATGATGATTATTGGCTATATAACTTCTTCAGAGAAGTTATTTGAATAGTTCCAACATTCACCTCTATTCCCCTTGATTTTTTCTTTCCAGTAGCAGAAGCTGTTAAAGAATAAACTTCAGATTGTTTTATTACTATCTGCCCACTTGAACCGGATTTATTTGTAGATACTCCGCCAGTTTGATTTTCTTTATAACCAGTTGCTGAAAGAGTTACGGGGATATCACCAGTACCCGAACCGTCAGCTGTAGCTGAAAGAGTGTCAATATTGATTCCATTAAGCCCAGTCTTTTGCTTAAGGACCTGTGCAACTGCATCTGGATTTGTGACATTGTAACCTTTTGTTTGATTTTTATCTGAATTGGTTATACTATCCCATAAAGATGTTAATTTTTCCACCTGCATGTCTACAAGCTTTCCAACATCGGGAGATTGTGATGTTACAATAGTATAAGAACTTAAAAGCCCTAATTCAAATACTATTCCAAAGAGAATTAGGAAAAGTATAAATTTAATGATTCTTGGCAAAACTATCACCTTAATGAATATTTATTACTGAATTTTTACATTGATATATTTGAACACTATAATTTCTGTTATAAAAATCAGATTATATTATAGTATAATTTATGATACATAATTAAAACTTTTATGTTCAAGTTTGTACTTTATCTTAATTATATACTTTTTGTCAATATTATTAAAGATTTTATGCTCTAAATTCTGAATAAAAAAATATAAAATATTTATAAAACAAACTAATAACTGACTTATTTATGAATTATAAAATTAACAGCATAATTAGGATTATTTGAATAAAAAGTATTGAACGATGGTAGTAATGAGCAACGATATCCTTTTAAAATTTACGGATGCCAGTCTTCTTTTAAATGATAGGGCATATGAACGCATACAGCAGCAGGAAAATTCTCTTGAATTTGCTGATTCAATTATTAATGAATTAACTTACTCTAGCGAAGATATTTTTATTATAACTGAAGAATTCCTTGATAAATATCTAAATAGTATAAATACTTCTATAATTAGTGATAATGACCTATTAGAAAATATTGTAGAGGAAAATGAGCCCATAATTCAGCAGCCTCAAAGTAAATTCCAAACTGGAAGACCTTTTGATTTCCATGTTTTACAGGATACAAGTAAGAAATCATATACAAGTGGAGAAATTAAAGACTTCGCAACTTATTTTAACAGTAGATATAACAAATTAAAGGATATTTTATCAAAAAGACACGATTTAAAAGATCATCGCCCTATAAACAGGATAAGAAAAAGTGAAGATGTCATAAAAATCATTGGAATAGTAAATGAAGTCAGTAACACTAAAAATAACCATAAAATCATCGAATTAGAAGATGAAACGGGTGATATAAACATTTTAGTGCATAATGAGAATCATCAACTATTTGAAAGAGCTGAAAAAATTGTTAAAGATGAAATTATTGGAATTATAGGAAGTAAAAAGGGATCGCTCGTAATAGCCTCTGATCTTGTTCATCCCGGCGTTCCAAGAATTGATGAAAAGCCTATTGATTTTTCTACAGTTTTTATTTCTGATGTCCATATTGGAAGCTCAACATTCCTTGATGATGCATTTGACCGTTTTATAAACTGGATTAATGGTGATTTTGGAGATGATAAGCAGCAAGATATTGCTAACAATGTAAAATATCTGGTTATTGCAGGAGATTTGGTTGATGGAATAGGTATTTATCCTCATCAAGAAAAAGAACTCACTATTAAAGATATTTACGGTCAATATGAAGAGGCCGCCCGCCTGTTAGGACAGATAAGGACCGATATTAAAATTATAATTTCTCCTGGAAACCACGATGCAGCACGACTGGCTGAACCTCAACCTGCTATTTCAGAAAAATATGCAGAATCTTTATACAAACTTAAAAATGCAGAATTTGTAAGTAATCCAGGAATAGTCAGCTTAGATG
>JAEYSH010000151.1 GCA_023434825.1 Methanobacteriota archaeon
CGCTCATATAGCAGGGCCAAAACTTGTTGTAGGTAGATTATACAGACCTGAAGATTCAAGAAAAGGTGTAACCGGTAAAAAAGGTGTAGCAAGATCAGAAAGTGGATTTTCTATACCAAGTTGTCCAGCAACTGGATACAGGTACTCCAGAATGGGATACGGAACTGTAGTAGAAGCAGCAGTACCACCATTGGAAGCTAAACACACACACGAAGAAATAATGGCTATACCAAACCTAGACGTTCCGCCATTAGCACTCTTTGGTAACAACTGGTTTGTACTACAGTATGCTAAAGAAAACAACATAGATGACCTTGCAGCATTCGTTGCTTCCTGGTTAAAACTTGTCAAATGTTACGGTGTAAAAATAGTTAACCCATGTGGAAGTGAAGCATGGGGATGGGGAATGAACGTACACGGTGTTGACGACCCTGCTCCATACTGGGATGTAACAGCTAGGGAAGTAGTAACAGCACTTGCAAAAGCAAATGAAATGTTAGGATTACCACATTCAGTTCACGTACACCCTAATGACCTTGGTCACCCAGGAAACTTCCCAACAACTGTAGAAACTATGGACATGCTTAAGGACATAAAAAAGAACAGTCCAGTAAGAAACCAGACTGTACACGTAACTCACGCTCAATTCCACTCATATGGTGGAACCAGCTGGAGAGACGCAGAATCTGGTGCAAGTGAAGTTGCAGATTACGTTAACAAAAACAAACACGTAACCATTGATGTAGGTCAAATCACATTAGATGAAACCACAACAATGACTGCTGACGCACCAATGGAATTCGATTTACACCAGTTAAATGGACTTAAATGGGCTAACAAGGATATTGAACTTGAAACAGCATCTGGAATTGTTCCATTTATTTACTCTGGAAAAGCTCCAGTTTCATCATTACAATGGGCTATTGGATTAGAGTTATTCCTTAAAGTGGATGATCCATGGCAAGTTTGTCTGACCACTGACCACCCTAACGCAGGACCATTCATAAGATACCCAAGAATTATCTCCTGGTTAATGAGCAGTGACAGAAGAACTGAAATGATTGAAAACAAAGAAGTTCACCCTTGGGCTGAAAGAAGAACTTCATTAGCAACCTTAGACAGAGAATACGATTTCAACGAAATAGCAACTATCACAAGAGCAGCACCTGCTAAAATCTATGGATTCCAAGACAGAGGAGCTCTTACAAATGGTTACAATGCAGACATAGCAGTATATGACATCAACCCATTCGATGTTGACCCATCTAAAGACCCTGCAGCAATAGAAAAAGCATTTGGTTTAGCAAAGTACACAATTAAAGATGGTCAGATTTTGGTCAAAGATGGTGAAATTGTAAGTATCAAACCAAGCCAGACAATGTGGACCAATGTACAGGGAATAGAAGAAGCAGAAAAAGCAGTAATGGAGAAAGTAATGCCTGACTTTACCAGATACTACACTGTTAAATTTGAAAACTACAAGGTACATGATAAATATTTACCTAACCCAATTGAGGTAGACGTCCAGGCAAGTAAATAGGGGTGTTGAGAGTGAAAACAATAACTTTAAACCAAAAAAAGACTTCCCCAATTTCACTGGAATTCGATGAATTAATTCCAGATGAAGTATATACTTGGGAAAAAGCAGACTTTGAGAAATATGAGGTACCAATTGGAAACTCAAGATTCCCACTAACTGACTACTTTGATATAGAAGTAGAAGGTGAAGCAGAATCTCCAGCAGAAGTCAATATGATTATTGATGGAGATGCAAGCAGAATCAAGTACATAGGTTCCAAAATGGGTGCTGGTGAAATTTTAGTTAAAGGAGATGCAGACCTTCACTGCGGAGCAGAAATGACCGGCGGTAAAATTACCGTAGAAGGAGATGTAGACAGTTACGCTGGTAGGGAAATGACCGGAGGAGAACTAATCATCAAAGGTAGTACCAGAGAGTTCTGCGGATCCTCATACATCGGTGATTGGAGAGGAATGAGCGGAGGAAAAATATCCATTCTTGGAAATGCTGGTAAACAGCTCGGTGAATGTCTCTCTGGCGGTGAAATATACGTCAAAGGTGACTGTGATATTCTCGCTGGTATCCACATGACCAAAGGTTTCATCCAGATTGATGGAGACGTAACCCGATGGCCTGGTGGACAGATGAAAAACGGTGATATCGTAGTAAACGGTGAATTAGGTCGTATCCTAGAAGGATTTACCCAGGAAGGAATTGTAACCGATCCTGAAATTGAAGGTAGAACCTTCTCTGGAGATTACATAAAATACATCGGAGATATCGCTCTAAACGGAAAAGGTAGATTATGGTTAAATGCTGAGAAAAACAGGCATTGGATCTAATTAACCTTCTATTTTTTTCTTTTTTTCTTCAAATATTTCCGAAACTATGATTTAATTTATTTTTTTAGCTTATTAGAAAATTTTATTTTATAAGAAGATCAAGTGATTATTATGGAAAAAGAGATAAAATTAAACAGTGAAGAAGTCATGCACTACGTCAAAAATGAGGTAGAACAGTACGACATGCTTGAAATTTCATATAACAGAATATATGTTCCTGCAGAAGTCTTAGATATTGAAATTAATGGGGAAGATGAAATTGAAAGCTTAAATTTATTACTTCAATTAAAAGGCGAATTGCTAAACGATACTGTTAACCTTGATTTAGTAGAAATTATGCATGATATAATAGAAATAAGACATACCAACAACGAAGATCAAGAAGTTATAATCGTCGTTGAAGATGCTTAAAAAACAAAAAATTAAATATTTTAGATTACTATTATGGAGTAATTTAGTTAATTAATTTAAGGTGGTTTTTATGGATAAACAATTGAAGATGGACTGTGATGAGGCTATAGATTATATAAAAAATAATGTTAAAACATATGATAAAATAGAATTGTCATATAACAGAGTCTACACACCTGGAGAAGTTTTAAGTGTTGAAACAGAACCTGTTAAAGGTAAAGAGGTATGTCAGGTTATAGTTCAGGTTAAAGGAGATACATTGAACTCCACAGTTGAAGTAGATTTAGAAGAAGTTAAAGATGATTTAATAGAAGTAATTCACAAGCCTAAAGATGATGATTCTACTACAACAATTGTAATTGAAAGATGTGAATTATAAGAAATTTCCATTTTATTTTAAATTATTGAATGATAGGCTTCATGAGAGTCTATTATTTTCACGTTTAGAGATTTAAAGCTGACATAAACTTTTTTTCCCTTTTCTATTCCTAGAATATCAAGTGAACTTGGAGTAATCATTCCTTTAAAAATAGTTTCATTTACTCGCACACCAACCCATATTCGAGGCCCAATTTTAATAATTTCTTCTACAACGCCTTTTAATTGATTTCTTATTGAAGATACAAATGTTTCATTTGAAATAATTATATTTTCAGGTCTTATGGCCACAAGAACTTCATCCTCTTCTTTCAATTCTCCATCTACACTTCTAAGTAAAAGTCCGTCTTCAAGCATTACTGTGGTAAGCTCTTTTTTTGTTTCAATAACTTTTCCGCTGAAAACATTCTGCACTCCTACAAATTCTGCAACGAATTTATGCGATGGTTTAGAAAATACTTCATTACTTGTACCCTGTTGTAGAATTTTCCCATCTTTCATCACTGCAACACGTTCAGCTAAATTCCAGACGTCATCAAAATTATGAGTTACATGAATGACTGTTGTTTTATAATTCGAAATTACATTTTTAATGAGGGTTGTGAGAATAGCATGAGTTTCTATATCCACAGCACTGAAAGGTTCGTCCATAAGTAAAATATTAGGTTCAACAATTAATGATCTGGCAATGGCGGTTCTCTGTTTTTCTCCTCCGCTAAGAGTTTCGGGGTCACGTTCTAGGAGATGGCTTATTTTTAATTGCTCAGCTATTTCAAAAACCTTTGAATTTATCAAATCTTTATCTTTTAACTTCTTTTTTAATCCATATGCAATATTTTCAAAGACATTCATATTTGGAAAAAGAACATAATCTTGATATACAATACTAATTCCTCTTTTTTCAGGTTCAAGGCAGCTTATATCGTTTCCTTCGAGAATAATTTTTCCTGAATCCTGATTATAAAATCCAGCAATAGTTTCAAGGAGTACAGACTTTCCAGAACCAGTAGGTCCTATAATAACCAAATACTCATTTTTTTCAAGTTTAAGATTGACATCCTGGAGATTAAATTGGCCTAATTTTACATTTAAATTTTTGACTTCAAGGAACATGAGTTAACCTCATAGGATTGATAATTAAATTTAGAACTTTCATTGCATGTAAGTCTCCTTAGCATATTTTTCAAGGATGAAAATGGTAACTAAAGATATTAGTATAAGTAATATTCCGGCAGAAATTGCCATATTGATATTTCCAAAGGATAAATTCAAATAAAGTGCTATTGAAAGCGTTTCTGTTTGTAAATAAGTACCTCCAGCCACAAAAAGTACAGCTGCAAATGTTCCTATACATCTTGCAAGAGCCACAATCCCTGCAGCAAAAATTCCATTCTTTGCAAGTGGGAAAGTAACATTTTTCAGGGTTTCAAATTCGCTGTAACCTAAGCTTCTGGATACAAACTCGTATCTCGGATTGATATAATTGAAAATTGAGTAAAGAATTCTTATGGCAAATGGTATTGCCACAAAAAATTGAGCTATAATTATGCCTAAAGGAGTAAAAACTATTTGAATGCCTAATTTTGATAGAGGGCCCCCTAAAAGAGTATTCCCAAGGAGCATTAATAGTGCTATACCAATTACAATTTCGGGTAAGGCCATGGGAACAGCTAAGATACTTTTAACAATTCCTTTAAGTGGAAAGGAGTATCTACTCAAAGAATAGGCAGTGGGTACTGCAAAAAGCATAACTAGGGCTGCTGCTATTAAAGAAGTGCTCAAGGTTAGTTGCACTGCAAAAAGCATTTCCTGTGAAAAAACAGATTCAATAAAGTCTTGAGGGCTTATTATGATAAATAAACTGAATAGAGTAACAAATAAGAGTATTGTAAAAATAATTGATATGGAAATAAATGATAACTCTAGCTTACTTCTCATTTTATCACAAAAAAATTAATTTTAAAATTTATATAAAAGTCAATAACTGCTATTGACTTTTGATATTTTTAAACTATTTGATTATAGGTTCGAATCCCCATTTTTTCCATATAGCTAAACCTTCCGGTGAAACAACAAAATTCTCAAATTCAGCTGCCCATTGGTTTTTAGCGTAGACTGTTGTGGCAATAGGAACTGTACTTATTATATTCTGGTTTTTAGGTATTGTAATAACTTCTATTTTTCCTTTACCTTCATCCCATGTGGCCATATCTTCCCAGATAATAACAGCATCAGCCTGATCAGTTATGAGGTATGTTAGAAGCTGGTTTACTGTTGTTGTATATGTTACAACATTTGGTTTCATTTCATCGGTCAGATTTGTTTTATTGAGTATCTTTTCAGTAGTTTTGCCTATTGCTGGTCCTTTAGGATCTCCTAAAGCAACTTTAACGCCGGATTTTGTCATATCTTCAAGTGAATTAATGTTTTTAGGATTCCCTTTTTTAACTGCAATTATTGGAATGTTGGTAGTTATGTTTTTTACAGTGTCATTTAAGACGTATCCTTTCTTTTCAGCGTCTTCCATGTATTTATAATCTGCGGGAATGAAAACATCGCCTGTTTTTTGAGTCTCAAGCATACCAAATATTTCAGCACTTCCCGCATTTTTAACATTGACTGTTACTCCGGGGTGTTTTTTTTCAAATTCTGTTTTCAAATCGTTGGTTACTTTTACAAAACCGGCGCCTGCAAGAACATTTACGGTATTTGCATCGCTTCCGGCAACATTATTTGCACTGTTACTTAATAAACCGCTGGCATAAACACCGCCAGCTATAATTATGATTGCAATTGCTGCTATTATTGCTATATTTTTTGAATTCAAATTTTGCCTCCATTAAAAATTTGTATTTAAAATTTTAGAAATGCCATGATCAAAATAAATTTATCGAAATGCGTATATAAACATATCGTCGGAAAGATTTTCCGATAGAATGAAAATAATGGAAAAAAATCAATAATTAAACATTAAAAATGATTCTCTACGTTATACATTAATATAGAATTCAAAATAAAAATTAGAAATTTTATGAATAAATAGATTTAATTTTCATTAAATGTCTTTTGCAACCATTATTTCAGTGGCTTTTATAATTGCATAAACGTCGTCTTCTTCTCCTAATTCTAATTCATCTACAGAATCTCGAGTTATAATAGAAGTAATCATTTCTCCATTACTTAGTTGTATTTTAATATTGGCCATCACTTCACCTAATTCAACAGATACAATTCTACCTTTTATTTGATTTCTTGCGCTTAGTTTCATAATATCACCTTAGGTGATATATGTAATATATATTATTTATTAATTATTATTCATAAATATAATAAATTATTCCTTTTTAGCTGAACAAGGGATGCATGTAGCTTCATTGTCCCATGATACAAATGACTCTCCACATATTTGGCAAATTAAAACATTTTTTTTCTTTTTTTCCGGAACGTCCACTTCAACGAATTCCCAGGAATAAAGGTCTTCTCCTGCTTCAAACAAAATAGGCAAAACTTCTTCATGAGGTACTTTTTCATAATTCATGTACCATGCATGTAGTATAGGATATTTATTGGTTTTTTTAGGGTCTAAAAATATTCTTATGCCTTTAATATGTTTTTCATTTTTACCTGCAGCTTTATTAACAGTTACAGCCATTTTATCGTAATCTTCAACTTTAAGTCCTTTGTTTCCAAGCGTAGAACTTCTTAAAATCTGAAATGGGTCAGGAACACAGTTAAATGTTTCGCATGTGACATAAATCTTCTCACCCTCTTTTATGTCCAGCTCTCTTTTTGCTATATTAAGCATTTGATACCCAATTAGGGCTCCTGAACTCAAATAACCATGAAATTTAATGATTTTTTCTAGATCTTCCTTCATATTCGGATCCTTTATCTTATTTAAGATTTTATCCATATAATCACCATTTTTACATGATTATTATGTTTTTAAATCTATATTTATTTTGTTAATTATGTAAATCCTGTAAGATGTAGTCAATTTTTATTTTTAAAAATTTTTAAAACTTAAAGTATTAATTAGTGCAAAAAGAGTTAGGGAAAAATAAATTCCCTAATCAATTGATCTCTATGGCATTTTAACTATTTTAAATCAAGTTTTTTTCTATCGAAACGCATATATAAACATATCGAATTGTCTATTTCTAACGCAACTAAGCATCAATTAATTTGAAATAATAATAAATTAATATTATGTATTAAATTTTTGAGGTGATATTATGGTTAAAGAAGGCATAAAAAATACTGCACAAGAGAGGATAAAAAGCATAACAGATATAAAAATGATGCCTATTCCTGAAAGAATAAGAGTTCCTCCCGAAATACCTGCTTCAAAATTACGAATACCTTCAACTTATGCAGAAGGGGATGTTGAATACGAAGATAATGAGGAAAATAACGTAAATTTCAAAAAAGCTACTCATTTAAGGTTAACAGCCAAAGATAACCGCTCAGACCTCATAGTTGGGCCTGTTGAAAAAGGAGGAATGTTTAAGTTAAATGTATATGTAAATGATGAAAATCATGCTGTTAGGAAAGATATGGCAACGAAAAGAAGAGAAATAATTTTAGATGAAAATTACAGGGCTATACGACATTAAGCAGCGTTTTAAATATATCAAATGGACATTAAAAATAAGATTAAATAGTAAAATAAAAAAGTAAAATAATTCTATTCACATCTCTCAATGAAACAAGCAGCCAGATCTCGTGTTTTAGGGCTTGAACTATTCAATTGTCCCTCAATAAACTTCATAACTTTCTCTTTATTATTTATTTCTGGATAGACTTTTCTGAGTGCTTCTATAACGTAGGATTTAATTAATTCTTTTTGTTTTCCCTGATGAATGTTTTCTATGTCAAGAAGAATGTCAATAATTCTATCTTGAAGTTGTGGCTTATTTAATATAATTTTACTGGAATTTAAAGCTACATGGGAAGCTGTCATGGCTTTATCTCCACAAAGAATCATGTAATAATCATCAAATATTTTTTCAAATTTATTTTCTTTATCAATAGCTGTTAAGTTCGCAATTAAATAAATGGCAATATACTGGTGATAACTGTTCTTACTCTTGAGCATTTTAGCAAAATAGTCCCATTCAGGATATAAAAACTCAGGATTTTCTTTACTTATAATCTGCAGCACTTTAAAACTATTTTGACGTATTTTATTGTCTTTAGATAAAATTCCCTGTATTAATTCTTGAAATAATTCGTTATTAGATAAAGCATTAGCTGCTAATTTATTTAAATCTGGATTTTTTTTATCTAATTCATATTTTGACATTTAATTACCTCTTGAATTACCCATAATTAAATTTATTATTATAGCTTTTAGCATTTTAAATTTATTTGGATATAATATTTAATATTACAAAAATTAAATCTAAAAATCTTTCTTTTAAAGACAAACTTCCATGTAATTTAATTTTAAACTTAATTATAGCTAATTTAGCAATTTAATGTGTTTTAATCTTTAACAATGTCTATATGTTTGTTGTAATACTAAAATATAAATAATTAATATTATTTAATAATTAACCGGTGATAAAAAGTGGAGCTTAAACATAAAAGAAATGAGGAAAAGAAAACCACTGATTATACAGTAACTATTGCAGATGTTGAATTAGAAAGATATAAGG
>JAEYSH010000160.1 GCA_023434825.1 Methanobacteriota archaeon
CACATAATGTCGCGGTTCATCTCTTATTTCCCATATTCCTCGATCTTTCGTATCCCATATTTCGCAAACATAATCAACCAGGCCCTTTACAAAACCCCATGTTTCATCAGAAATATCTTTTCCATAACGGGCAGTATCATAAATAGCATTTATCAATTCGCCATAGATATCAAGCTGTTTTTGATTAAATGCAGCATTACCTATCCTCACAGGACTTGATTGTTTGTAACCTGAAAGATATTCTAATATTTGCTCATTTGTATCAACCTCTTCATGTAAGGGGTACATTATGGTTATATTAGATGGATGTGAATCCTGTGTTATAATATTTTTAATCCATCTCATAAAGTCCTGGGATTCCTGCACATGTTCAAGGTGAAATAATGCTTGTATGGTATATGCAGAATCTCTAATCCATGCATATCTATAATCCCAGTTTCTAACTCCACCTATACTTTCTGGAAGTGATGTGGTTGCTGCAGCAGCTATTGCACCACTTTTTGGGTTTGTAAGTAATTTTAAGACAAGACCTGAACGAATAATGGTGTCACGCCAAATACCTCGAAGAGCACATATTTGGGGACTTTTATCAGTCCAATCCTTCCAATATTTTTTTGTTACTTCTAATTTACCGTTGCAATAATCATATTCAGATGAATCTCCATCTTGATGTCCATATTGAAGGACAAACCATATTTTATCATTTTTTTTCATATCAAATTGAGCTTGGACGGAATTATCCTCAATTTTTAAACTGACATTTGTATTTAAAATTAAACTTTCATTTTTATAATTACATTTTATTCCATCTTTGATTAATTCAAATTCGGGAGCGGATTTAGCATAGTTAAAACGAGGTTTGAAATCCAATTTTAGTCTACTGTGCCCTTCAATGCATTCTACTTTTCTATAAATAGCTCTATGCTTTTTATCTTCAATATCTTCTTTCACAGGCATGAAATCAGTTACTGCAACCATTCCAAAAGGAGTATTGAATGTAGTTCTTAAAATATTTGTACTTCTAATGTATGCTTGAAAAGAATGAAATTTAGAGACAGGTTGAATTGAAAAATGGCCTCCTCTTTCATTATCTAGAATTGCGGCAAATACTGAAGGTGATTCAAGGTATGGAAAGCACAACCAGTCTATAGATCCATCATTGCCAATTAGGGCACATGTTTCTAGATTTCCAATAATCCCGTATTCTTCTAAGTCTTTATATCCACTTTGCACATAAATCCGCCCTTCAATTAACGCAGTTTACCTAAAAAGCAAAGCCTCTCAATCTCTTCAAGAGATTTTCCTTTAGTTTCAGGTACTCTAAAGTAAACGAATAATAAAGCCAGTATTCCAATTATTGCATAAAGCCAAAATGTTCCCGGTGTCCCTAATAACTGAATTAAAGATAAAAAAGTTATTGCTACAATTAAATTCATTCCCCAGTTAACTACAGTAGCCGTACTCATTGCACGACCCCTTATTTTCAATGGATATATCTCTGAAATCATTAACCAGAAAACAGGACCAAGACCAATTGCAAAAGATCCAACATACAGCATCAAGCTTATAACAGCTAATAATCCTAAAGATCCTGATAAACCAGGTAACGCAAAGGCCAGTCCTAATATTACCAGGCTAATTACCATACCTGCGATTCCGAATAGGAGTAAAGGCCTTCTTCCAATTCTATCAATTAATAATATCGCCACAACAGTTAAAAGCACGTTTATTACCCCAATTCCTGCGGTAGCAAGAATAGAAACAGAAGCAGATTCTAATCCGGCGAATAAAAGAATTGTAGGGGCATAATATATGACTGTATTAATTCCAGTCAACTGCTGAAACATAGCAAGCCCTACACCAATTATTAATGCTCTCCTAATTGAAGGATCCAGTAAATCAGACCATTTACTCTCTCTTTCAATAGCTAAACTCTCTCTTATTTCATTTATTTCGGGATCAATTTCATCTTTAGTTCTTATTTTTTCAAGAACATCTCTTGCTCTATCAATCCATCCTTTACTAATAAGCCATCTAGGACTATATGGCATAAAATACATTCCAATCCCCAGTATAATACTCGGAACGACTGCAACTCCAAGCATCCATCTCCATGCTCCTGTTGTTGCAAAATATAAATCCACAAGATAGGAAACAACAATGCCTATGGTTATGGCAAGCTGGTTTAATGATACTAATGCCCCTCTAATATTGGCGGGGGCAACTTCAGCGATATAGAGCGGTACAACAAATGAAGCAATTCCAATAGCTATCCCAATACCTATTCTACCTGCAATTAATGTAATAATGTCTGGAGTTAATGCAGTGAATATAGATCCTAATCCAAAAATTATAGCAGCCAGAATAATCATTATACGCCTACCATATTTATCCGCCAGTACTCCGCTTACACTTGCACCTATAACAGCACCAATTAAAACAGCACTTACTACAATTTCTTGCAATGTGCTGGAAAGTGCAAATGCTTCCCTAATAAATAATATGGCACCTGAAATTACACCGGTATCATATCCGAATAATAATCCCCCAATTGCAGTTATTGCTGCAACTATGATAACAAATCTATTCTTTCCATAATCTTTTTTAGCCATTATACTGCTCCATTTTATTAAATGATTAATTTTTCATTTAAAATTGTATATTAGACAATATAATCCCCATTTAAGTTGATTAATAGTTTCTAGGAAGACTTATTTAAGAAAAATAACATGGAGAATTGTTTTTGTCGTGTAATTATGTTGGCCAGGGATCATTTTAATAATTTTATTTTATTTAGTATTACTATTATTTTATTCAATGTTTAAAAAATTTTACCCAATATTAAAAATAAGCCTTAGATAATTTTTAGTGAGTATTAACTGATTATAATCCCTTTATTTTATGAAAAAATATATATTATAAATAATTAATTTAATATAAGCATTAATAAGCCGCTAATAGTGTTAATACTCACAATTAGTTGATTTGTATAATGGGAGTGATAAAAATTATTGATCTTATTCTGGCATGCTTAATTGGAGTATTGTGTGGCTCATTAACGGGATTAATACCCGGAATTCATGTTAATACTGTAGGGGCATTTATTTTTGCATCTTCACCATTTCTTTTAATTTCCTACTCTCCAGAAATTTTATGCATTTTCTTAATTTCAATGGCCATTTCACACGCTCTTCTTGAGTTTATACCATCAATATTTTTAGGTGTTCCAGAAGAAGGGACACTATTATCTATTTTACCGGGACATAAGATGGTAATTCAGGGAAGAGGAAAAGAAGCGGTTCGTTTAGCAGCAATAGGTGGATTTGGAGCTATAATAATTACAATATTATTATTGCCCTTATTTATGATGGTTCTGCCGGCTTTATATGGTCCAATAAAGCCCTATATTTGGATTTTACTTGTAATAATTGTAATTTATATGCTCATTAGATTAAGTAATGATTTTAAATCCTTTTTCTGGTCATCTGCACTTTTTTTGCTATCGGGAATAATGGGTTATACGATGCTTAATTTACCCATATCTTCAAATGTTTCCCTTATGTGTATCTTTACGGGCCTTTTTGGGGTTAGCACTTTACTTTACAGTCTTTCAGAGAGTTCCTTTGTTCCAACTCAAAACAGATTCCATAGTTTTAAAATTGATTCTACTATTTTAAGGGGAATTTTTGCAGGTGGATTTGCAGGCACTATTTTGGGCTTTTTACCGGGTTTGGGTCCTGCTCAGGGAAGTTTAATAGCTCAGGAATTAAGTGGTGGTGGTGACCCCGAAAAGAATAGTGAAGGATTTTTAGTGGCAATTAGTGGTATTAATACTGCCGATACGTTGTTTTCATTAGTAATGATATATTTAATCGGAAATCCACGTAGCGGAATCGCAGTTTATGTTGAAAATATTATTCAAGGCTTTGATTTTAACCATTTAATATTCTTCATATTCACAGCATTAACAGCAGTTTCATTATCTTTATTTTTATGTTTAAAATTAGGAGATAGAATTAGTGAGTCAATTGAGAAATTTAATTATGAAAAACTTTCATGGATTGTAATTATATTTATGAGTATTCTGGTGTTTGTATTTTCACTCTGGTATCATGTAAACATTTTTTACATGTTAATTGTTTATATAACGGCCATTTCAATGGGTTTATTGCCCCATTATCTTGGAGTGAATAAATCAAATTTAATGGGAGTTTTAATTGTTCCAGCAATTGTTATATATTATAATATGTTTTGAAAATGAGTAAATTTAATTTAATCTTCTAAATTACAGGGAGGCATATGGACACTTATGAGGGCGTTTTTTAATTTTTCTCTATTTTCTTCGGTTGAATTAGGCATTAAATGGGCGCTGATGTAAATATTGCTCTTAAAACCAGCTTTTTTAAACCAGCAGTTATACTTGGGATGGTTTAGATATGATTCTTCTCCCGATAATTCTTTAGATTCGCATAAATAAATGATCTGGTATCCATCTGGATTGTTTTCTGGTTCTGGCTTCATCATAATGGCATAAATCGCTGGAAAATTCAGTGGATTCCATTCCTTTAACAGATGGGGGCCGTCAAATAATCTATTACTTATTTCAATGCTCATAAAAATCCTCAAAATAATTTATTGCATCTTATGCTTTAAATAATTATATAATTATCACTTCTTTACCTAATTGGGAAGCAGCTTTTATAAAATCAGAATTATCAACATCTGGAAAAGTATCAATGATGCAAATATCAAATTTTTCATCTAGAATCTCATTTAATTTCCTTATATCCTCAGAATATACTTTGAAATTTTTACCTTCTGCAACAATCTCGTTTTTAGGATCAAAGTATTCAACTGGAAAATCATTAACTTCAAGATTAATTGCTGTCATTTCTACTGCAGGACGCCAGATATCATTAAAAACAACAAAACGAGCTCCAGCTTTTAGACAGGCGATTCCAAGTGTTCCAGGCCCGCAGGTGCAATCTATAACAGACGGAGAATCATAGTTTTCTAAAACTTTATTAAGAATTTCTATTTTAGGATAATTCCCTCTTGGAACTTCAATGTGGATTTTTGACTGATTTTTATAGATGCAGAGTGATCCATATGGCGTTTTGACAATATCGCATCGAATATCGCAGCCTGCAAGAAGTTCATATTCATTTGGGTTTAATTCAATATCTTTTATACCTACAGTTTCTCTTAAATTCCCTTTTAGCACTCCTTTAACTTCTTTAACTTCATTAATTATTTTTTCACCACATTCTTTAGTGAAATCATCAGATAATATAACAACAGACTCTTCAGGCATATATGGTGAAGAATTAAGTGGAAAAGCAGGAGTTATTAGGGGAGTACATGTATTTCTAAGACTTGAATTTTTATCTTTTATTCCCTCTTCAATCATTATTTTAAGTATATGGGCAATTACAATATCTAAATGTCTTTTATTGCAATTACAATTACCATAATCATTATTTATTTCATTAAGATATATTTGCTGACTTAATGGGGAAAATTTTTTTAATTTGGAAGCTTTGCATTCATCACATGAACTATAAAATAGTTCGATCTCATTGAGGACTTGTTCCGCTGATTTTATGCAGGTACTCCCACAGCCACATTTAATTTCCATATGCTTAAATATTTGATATTTAATATAAATATATAATCTATAATTGTCGTGAGTTACATGAGAAATAAGCGTAAAGAAATACTCAGGGATCTTTTAGGAGAATTCGGTTCTGAAGATGAAGAGAGTGATGGAAACGAAAAGCCAGAAGAGGAAACTTATGAAAAACCAGATAAAGAACCATCTGAAGAGCCTGAATATGTGCCGGAGAAATTAGAACCTCAGGAAGATTTAGCAATTAATTCTTTTTTATCAGATAAAGCAAAACCTGGGATTGAAAATAATTCAACTGAATCTTATATGCCTCGTAGAATTGAACGCAAAGAGGAAAAACCTTCATTTTTCGATGATGATGATGGTGGATATAAACTGGACGCAATCATAGGCAGCGAACCTGCACTTGATAAGGTTATAGATAGACCAAAAAGGCGAAATAAAAAAATAAAGAAAATGAGTGAGGGAATAAAGGCTGAGATCATAGAAGAAGGTCTGATTCCTTCGTATAATGTTAATGTTCCTAAATTTACAGAACGTGAGCGACAATTACTTAATGAAATTCGTGAAAAACTGGTTGAAGTCGCTGTTTCTCAAGGTGAAAGTTTTAAAATTGAGGAAAGCTCTTTTATTGGTGAAGTTAAAGAATTCCTGAAAATGAAAGGGGTTCGAGATACTGAAAAGCTTGCTGCACAGATTTCTCAAGAGATGCTGGGATATGCACAGTTAGATCCTATGATTAAAGATGATGATCTCGAAGAAATTATGGTAATAGGCATAAATAAGCCTGTTTTTGTTTATCATCGAAAAATTGGAATGATGCAAACGAATGTTGTATTTGATAATGATGATGATGCAAGGGCAATAATAGATGTTATTGCTAGGCAAGTAAACCGTAGAATAGACCAACAGACTCCCATTCTGGATGCTAGGCTGGCAGATGGTTCAAGGGTCAATGCCACTATTCCTCCAGTGTCTGCAGACGGATCAACATTGACTATTCGTAAATTCCGTAAAGATCCACTTACTGTAATTGATTTAATTAATTTTAAGACTCTTTCATCACATTTAGCCGGATTTTTATGGGTATGTGTCGATGGACTTGGAGTTAAACCGTGTAACGCAATTATAGCTGGAGGTACTGGTTCAGGTAAAACAACAACCTTGAATACAGTAACATCATTTACACCTCCACGTGAGCGAATTATTACAATAGAAGATACTTTGGAGCTTCAGCTTCCTCACGATCACGTGTTACGTATGGAAACACGACCTCCGAATATTGAGGGAAAAGGGGAACTGGACATGGATACTTTGGTTAAGAACTCTTTAAGGCAGAGACCAGATCGTGTAATTGTAGGAGAGGTCAGGGGAATGGAAGCTATTACTCTTTTCACAGCTTTAAACACTGGACACTCTGGATTTGGTACACTTCACTCAAACACTGCAAGAGAAACGATTACAAGACTTGTAAATCCTCCAATGAATGTTCCAAATATTATGATACCTGCTTTAGATTTCATTATTATGCAGAACAGAATGTATAGGCCTGAAGGAGGCTCTATAAGAAGAGTTACTGAAGTTGCAGAAATTGTAGGTATGGAAGAAGGTAATGTACAGCTTAACCGTGTATTTGAATGGAATAATGTAGTTGATAAAGTAGAATACGTAGGAATAGCCAGTAAAACATTAAGGGAAATAGCTGAACTCCGTGGAATTGGTATTACAGAAATTGAAGAGGAAATAGAAAAAAGAAGGCTTGTATTGGAATACATGGCTGATAATAACATTAGATCAATTTCTGAAGTTGGTAATTGGATTCATGAATATTATAGAGATCCAGATGAGATTCTAGAAAAAATACTGTAAATTCTTGATGTGGTGGTAATATGGCATTTGACGGCCTGAAAAAAATCTTTGATATAATTGGTGGAGCAACTATTGACTCAAGTAAAAAAGTAGGTGAAGGAGTCCAAAAGCCAGTTAATAAAATTGGTAGCATCAAGTCTCCAGTAGGTAAAATGGGCGGAATAAAATCTATTTCTAGACCTGGAAATAAGGATAAAAAAACTTCATTTAAACCTGAAAAGACATCTCCACGAGTTATTGAAAGAATGCAGATGGATAAAGATGAGATTCAGATGTTTAAAGAGCTCATCGATAAAAAATACGAAAGGAAAGATAAATCCAAAGAAGAACAGGCCCAAAGGGATGTATATAATAAAGCTGCCCTTGAAGAACTCCTTAAAGAAGAAGATAAGGAAGGTTTAGATCCTAAACTGATTATGGGTATGGGTGCTGTAGCTTTTGTCGTGGTCATGATTTTAATGATTGCTCTTGGTTTTGGGATTGAAATAGGCCTTGTTTTTGGAATGTTAATATTTTTAATGTCTGCTGTTATTGTATTTTTACCAAAACTTCAAAGTGGCAGTCGTTCATCAGAAGCATCAAGAGAATTACCTTTTGCATTAAGACAGATGGCCACAGAATTAAGAGCGGGTATTGGTCTTCATGAAAGTATGAAATCCGTTGCATTATCTGGATATGGTCCACTTTCAGAGGAATTTGCACGTGCTTTAGAAGAAATTAAGTACGGTGAAACAACTGAAAATGCTTTAATTGATATGAGTGAACGTATAAATTCTGAAGGGCTTACAAGGGCGATATATCAGATAACAAGGACATTATCTAGTGGTGGAGATCTTTCACGTACATTAAATGTTATTGCTGAAGACACTGCTTATGAAATGAGAATGAAGCTTAAAGATTATGCCCAAAAATTAAATTCATTTACCATGATATACATGTTTGTGGCCATATTGGGTCCAGTTATTCTCATGATCATGTTGATTGCTGCATCAACTGTTATGGGGCCGATGTTCCCTCCAATATTGCTTCTAATATTATATTTGTTCCTTTTCCCTATGATTGTAGGGTTTATGGCCTTTATGATTAAGAGATTGGAGCCGCAGATATAATAAAGAAATTATCAACAATTAATACAAATTATTTTTTTTTAAATTAAATATCTTTTTAGAATTTTTTTACTTTGATTTTTAAAAACCTGTTAAAAAAAAGTAATATTAAAGTTTATTTTTCTTTGAAAGTTGCAATATTTTCCTCATAAAATAGAAGAATAAATAAGAGGATGATTAATACAAATAAAGTTCGTTATTACAAATTCTTCATTTTCAAAAATATTATAATAAAGTTTATATAATTTGATATCTACAGTTAAAATATCATTATAAATCATTAATAATTTGGTGATAACTGTGGCACACAGACCTAAACCTAAAGAATTCAAAGATGATTTCTGGAAATCAAAAAATATAAGCGTCTCAATCGGTGATATAGTTGAAACTGAGGGTAGAGAAGAAGCTCCTGAGGTAATGGGGCCAACTCCTAAGCCTAATATAACTGATCTAAGATCATGGGACATGAAATTATTAGAAAGATACGAACCATTTTACGCACCATTTTGTGATATGTGCTGTTTATGTACATACGGAAAATGTGATCTAACTGGAGGTAAAAAAGGAGCGTGTGGTATAGATATAGAAGCTCAACAAGCTAGAATAGTACTTTTAGCATGTTGTATTGGATCAGCAGCTCACTCCGGTCACGCAAGGCACCTTTTAGATTATCTTATTGAGAAGAAAGGAAAAGATTTCCCTGTAGACCTGGGAATGAATATAGAAATTGAAGCACCTATAATGAGAGTACTTCTTGGTAAAAAACCTAAAACATTAGGTGATTTAAGAGATGCACTCGATTACCTTGAAGAACAAATGGTACACCTTTTATCTGCTTGTCACACCGGACAAGAAGGAAAAAGTGTTGATTTTGAATCCAAAGCACTTCATGCAGGTTTAATGGATAACCTTGGAAAAGAAATTGGAGATATTGCACAAATTGTAGCTCTTAATATGCCCAAAGGTGAAGATGCACCTCTGGTTGAACTAGGATTTGGTACAATTGATAAAGAAAAACCAGTTGTTTTATGTATAGGGCATAATGTTGCTCCAGGTGCAGGAATTATTGACTATATGGAAGATAATGATCTTGAAGATGATGTAGAAGTATGCGGTATATGCTGCGCTGCATTGGATATAACAAGGTATAATCCTGGCGCTAAAGTTGTTGGACCAATCTCAAAACAACTCAAATTCGTAAGAAGTGGAGTTGCTGACGTTATAGTTGTTGACGAGCAATGTGTCAGAACTGATGTTCTTGAAGAAGCTAAAAAGAATAAAGCTGCTGTTATTGCAACAACAGATAAGATATGTCTCGGACTTCCTGACATGACCAATGAAGATTCTGATAAAATTGTTAAACAACTCATAAATGATGAAATTGAAGGAGCATTAATCCTCGATCCTGATAAAGTCGGTGAAGTGGCAACACGTGTTGCGATGCAAATAGCTAAAGGCCGTGAGGCATTAAAAATTCTGCCTGATCTTGATGAAATTCAAGAAATGGCTAAAGAGTGTACTGAATGCGGTTGGTGTCAAAGAGTTTGTCCAAACAGCCAGCCAATGATGGATGCAGTAACTGGAGCAGCTAAAGGGGACTTTTCAGAATTCCAAAGATTATATGAAAATGATGTATGTTATACATGCGGTCGATGTGAACAGGAATGTGAAAGAGACCTTCCATTAATGTCCATGCTGGCAAAAGTAGGTGAACGATACGTTAAAGATGAAAAATTCAATGTTAGGGCTGGTAGAGGGCCTGTTCAAGACGTTGAAATAAGGCGTGTAGGTGCACCTATTGTTTTAGGTGATATACCTGGCGTTATAGCTTTTGTTGGATGTACAAACTATCCTGAAGGTGGAGAAGACGTTGCTAAAATGGCAGAGGAATTCCTTGAAAGAAATTATATTGTAGTAACCAGTGGATGCGGAGCCATGACTGTTGGTGAATACCGTGATGAAGAAGGAAAAACTCTCTATGAACGATACAGCGGCGATTTCGATGCTAAAGGACTTGTAAATGTGGGTTCATGTGTTTCAAATGCCCATATACCTGGGGCATGTATTAAAATTGCAAATATCTTCGCTAAAAAGCCTCTTGAAGGAAACTTCGAAGAAATTGCAGATTATATATTAAACAGGGTTGGGGCTTGTGGTGTAGCATGGGGAGCTTACTCTCAGAAAGCTGCAGCAATTGCAACTGGTGTAAATCGATGGGGGATACCTGTAGTTGTAGGACCTCATGGAACTAAATATAGAAGATTATTCCTTGGAAGAACAGATAAGCCAGAAAAATGGGAATTAAATGATCTAAGGGCTGGAGAAGTTGTTGAAGGTGAACCAGCACCAGAACATTTACTTTACGCTGCTGAAAATAGGGCAGAAGCAACAGTAGTAATTGCAAAACTTTGTATCAGACCTAATGATACTTCCAAAGGAAGACAAATCAAACTGAATCATTACATAGACCTTCACAAAAAGTACTTTGGTACATTACCTGAAGATGTTTACAAGTTTGTAAGAGTTGAAAAAGACATTCCTATTACTTACAAAAAAGAAGTTATGGAAATGCTTGAAGAGAGAGGATGGGAACCAAGAGCACTTCCTCAAGAACCATCCACAATGGAATTCAGGGAAAAAGCAGAAGGTAAATAAAGGTGATTAGATGAACGAAAGAGTAATCCCGTGGCAACCAACGGTTATTGCAGGACCTAAGCAGGCGTTGCTTGTAACTCCAGAAACAGCGCAGATGATGCTTCAAAAGGCAAAAAGACCTTTAATGGTAATTGGGCCCCTTATAAAGGACAGTCCGGTTTTAGGGCTTGCAACAAAGATTGCTGACAAATGGAATATTCCTATTGTTAGTACTGGAGATACCTTTAAAGTGCTTAATGAAACAGGAATTGAAAGTAAGCCTTATGGAGTAGTTGAAATTATTAATCTGCTTAAAGATCCAGATTGGAATGGTATAAATGGAGAAGGGCAGCATGATTTAGTCATGTTTATAGGTGTAATTTATTATATGGGTTCACAGGGACTTTCCACCCTGAAACATTTTGCACCTCACCTAAAGACTTTAACAATCTGTAAATTTTTCCATTCAAATGCAGATGCATCATTCCCTAACATGAAAGATGAGGAATGGCTTAAATATCTGGAAAAATTAGCGGAATAATCTTTTTATAACTTTTTTAAAAATCATAATCATGGAGGAAATTCAATGTTTGAAGATATACCTGTTGATGTTAGTCCAATGTATGAAGGGGAACGTATAAGATCGGCGAACATGTTCGTTGAACTTGCAGGTCCAAAATCTTCTGGTGCAGAACTCGTTCAAGTAGCAGAGGACGTTGAAGACGGAGCATTAGAAGTAGTAGGGCCAGAACTATCTGAAATGACCGAAGGAGAAATTTATCCGTTTGGAATATCGGTGAAAATTCAAGGAGAAAAACTGGAAAAAGAGCTTGAAGGTGTTATAGAACGTAGAATACATGAACTCTGTAACTATGTGAAGGGATTCATGCATTTGAATCAGAGAGACCAGATCTGGTGTCGTGTAAGTAAAGAAGCCCTTGAAGCAGGCTTTAAGCTTGAACACCTTGGAAAGGCGCTTTCAATTCTTCTTAAAGAAGAATTCCCAATTATTGAAAAGATATCTGTAAGCGTATTTACAGATGAAAGCGAAGTAGAAGCATTCCTGGAAACTGCAAGAGCAGCATATGAGGTTCGTGATGCAAGAGCAAGAGAACTAAGCGATGAAGATGTTGATGTTTTCTATGGCTGTGTAATGTGCCAGTCATTTGCACCAAGCCACGTCTGTGTTGTTACACCAGATAGAACTGCACTTTGTGGGGCTATAAACTGGTTTGACTGCAGAGCAGCAGCTAAAATGGATCCTGATGGTCCTATTTTTGAAGTATCAAAAGGTGAAGTTTTAGATGCAGAAAAAGGGGAATACAGCGACGTAAACGTTATGGTTTCAGATAGATCACAGGGAATGACCGATAGAGTATTTTTACACAGCGTATTTGAATATCCGCACACATCTTGTGGATGTTTTGAGGCTGTTGCATTTTATATACCCGAACTTGATGGAATTGGACTTGTAGATCGTGATTTTAGAGGGGAAACTCCACTTGGAATACCATTTTCAGCAATGGCTGGACAATGTTCTGGTGGAAAACAGGTAGAAGGATTTACAGGATTAAGTATGGAATACATGAGGTCACCTAAATTTTTACAGGCTGACGGAGGATATGAAAGAGTAATCTGGATGCCTAAAGAAATTAAAGATTCACTAACTGATTTTATTCCTGAAGATTTAATTGAAAAGATTCCAACTGAAGAAGATGCAGGAAGCATTAAAGAAATTAGAAGGTTCTTAAGAGAGCATGAACACCCAATAATGGAAAGATTAGCACAGGCTAAAGAAGCAGTTGAAGAAGCTGAAGAAATTGAAGAAATTTCAGAAGAACCTGAATTCACAGGTGCTCCAATGGCTCAAGTAGCATATGCTCCAGAACTTTCAATGCCTGCAGGCGGCGGAGTTAAAATAGTGCTTAAAAACGCAAAAATCTACGCTGAAAAGGTAATAATCAAAAGGAAATAACTAGGGGTAACTTAGTGATAATAGCAGTAAGCGGAAAAGGAGGAGTAGGAAAAACTCTAGTATCCTCTCTTCTGATTAAGTCTTTAACTGGTACTGGTAAAGATATACTTGCAATAGATGCTGATCCTGACTCTAACTTGCCAGAAGCACTTGGAATAGATGTGGAGCGAACGGTAGGGGATGTTAGGGAAGAACTTAAAAAGGACACTGCCGCAGGAAATATTCCATCTGGTGCAAATAAATGGGATATACTCGATTATAAAATCATGGAATCTGTAATTGAAACTCCAGAATTTGATCTTCTTGTAATGGGAAGGCCAGAAGGAAGCGGATGTTACTGTGCAGTAAATAATATGCTTAGAAAAATTATTGAGACACTTTCATCAAACTATGACATTATTGTTATTGATACTGAGGCCGGCCTTGAACATTTAAGCAGAAGAACAACTCAAAATGTTGATATCATGCTTGTAGTAACTGATACATCGAAAAGAGGTATTTTAACTGCACAAAGAATAGGTGAACTTTCAAAAGAGTTGGATATCAGTTTTAAAGAACTTTATCTAATTGTTAACAGAGTTAAGCCTGATAATGAAGTTGAAGTGTTTAAAAAAGTAAATGAAACTGGATTAAATGTTATTGGCACTATATACGAAGATGAAATCGTTTCAGACTATGATTTTGAAGGAACACCTTTAATTAATCTTCCAGAGGATTCAAATGCAAATGCTGCTATTTCAAAAATAATAACCGAATTAAAGTTAAGATAATGATTTAGGATTTTAGATAAAGAAAGGATGTGGGTAAATGGATAAAATGACACAACTTCTTAAACTGCTTGAAAATACAGATACAATAGAGTTAAATGAGTTCAGGATGGATTTTGATGAACTTGAACTTCATTTAATG
>JAEYSH010000032.1 GCA_023434825.1 Methanobacteriota archaeon
CTATCTTTTTCTGTAACGATAAGTCCTAATTTGATGATATGACTTTGCGCTAAAGTCAAATGAACTTATTTAACCATAAAAATTTAACTTTTAAAATCTATAATATCATCAATTATTAAAATATTTAAATAAATCTTGGCCAGGGGATACAAATGTCAAAAGATTTAGAGGCATTATTAAGGGAAGAACGCCTATTTAAACCTTCAAAAGAGATTTTAGAGGAAAGTAATATTGGATTATGGATGAAAAAAAGGAAAATCCAAAATTATGATGATTTGCTTCAAAAGGCAAAAGAGAAACCAGAATGGTTTTGGGATGAACTTGCCCAAGAACTTGAATGGTTCGAAGACTATAAAAATATCTTAAAATGGGATGCGCCTCATGCAGAATGGTTTTTAGATGGCAAATTTAACATAGTGCACAACGCTTTAGACAGACATGTTGAAAACGGCAATGAAGATAAAATTGCATATATATGGGAAGCTGAAGATGGCAGTAAAAAGGAAATAACCTATTTTGAACTTTTTAAGGAAGTTAATAAATTTGCTAATGCCTTAAAAAAGTTAGGAGTTAAAAAAGGTGATCGGCTCAGTATTTATTTGCCCATGATACTTGAACTTCCGGTAGCAATGCTTGCATGTGCTAAGATAGGGGCAGTTCACTCAGTTGTCTTTTCTGGGTTCTGGGCAAAGGCATTTCAAGACAGAATAAATGATGCTGAAGCAAAAATAGCCATAACTGCAGATGGTTTTTCAAGAAGAGGTAAAATGATTCCTCTTAAAGAAAATGTAGATGATATACTTGTAAATACACCTACGATCAAGAATCTAATTGTTGTAAAACACGCAGGCATAGAAACTGAAATGGATGGTTCCAGAGACCTCTGGTGGCATGAAATTACAGAAAATGAAGATGAAAACTGCGAAACTGAAATTATGGATTCAGAAGATCCTCTTTTTATTTTATACACATCAGGAACAACCGGAAAACCAAAAGGTGTAATGCACGTCCACGGAGGTTACGCCGTCGGCGTTTATACAACTCAAAAATTTGTTTTTGACCTTAAAAATGATGATATATGGTGGTGTGCTGCAGATATCGGCTGGATTACCGGCCACAGTTATATAGTCTATGCACCATTACTTTGCGGTGCAACTTCAATCATGTTTGAAAGTACTCCCGATTATCCCGATCCTGGAAGGTTCTGGAGGATGATAGAGAATTATAAAGTCACCGTTTTCTATACAGCCCCTACTACAATCCGGATGTTCATGAAATACGGCGAAAAATGGCCTGAAAAATATGATTTAAGTTCTTTAAGGCTTTTAGGGTCTGTAGGCGAGCCAATCAATCCAGAGGCATGGATATGGTACTACAAATATATCGGCGGGGAAAAATGCCCTATTATGGACACATGGTGGCAAACAGAAACTGGAATGCATATTATAACCCCTTTACCTGTTTCTACTCTTAAACCAGGGTCAGCAGTAAAACCGTTCCCAACAGTTGAAGCAGATATATTTGACGACGAGGGAAATTCATTAACAGACAAAGGAGGACATCTTGTTATTAAAACACCGTGGCCTTCAATGTTTAGAACCATTTATAAAGACCCACAAAGGTACATTGACGCTTACTGGAGCGAATTTAAAGGTGTTTATTTAAGCGGGGACGTAGCAAGAAAAGATGCTGACGGTTACTTCTGGATTCAGGGAAGAGAAGATGATGTTTTAAAAGTTGCGGGGCACAGAATTAGCACTGCCGAAGTTGAGTCTGCACTTGTAAGCCATGAGTCAGTTGCAGAAGCAGCCGTTGTTGGGAAACCCGACCCTTTGAAGGGCGAAGAAATCACCGCATTTCTAATTTTAAAATCAAAGTATGAATCTTCAGAAGAATTAAAAGACGAACTTAAACACCATGTAAGATGTGAAATTGGGCCTGTTGCAACACCAAAATATCTTTATGTTGTTGATGACCTTCCTAAAACAAGAAGTGGAAAAATAATGAGGAGAGTTATTAAAGCAAAGGTTAAAGGGGAAGATGTTGGTGATATAAGCACCCTTGCAAACCCTGAAGCTGTTGATGGGCTTGATAAAGCAATATAATTCACCATTTATCATAATAGATTAATGATCAATTAGGGCCTTAAAATAAATTATAAAATGAATAATTAAGAGGTTATTTATGAAAAAACAAACACTCAATAAACAAAATTCCGGTCAGCGAGCGAAAAATGCAGATGGGGAAAGCATCGTACTAGCAAAAATCGCCGACATGCCTGAAACGTATCGCGCCATAGGCGAGCGGCTCCATGCCATCATTAAAGCCAGTGCGCCCGAACTATCGCCGAGGCTCTGGTACGGGATGCCCGCGTATGCCCTGGAAGGTAAAGTCATCTGCTTCTTCCGCGGCGACAAGAGCGAGAGGTATATGACATTAGGCTTCAGTGAGAATGCGAATCTCGACGAAGGCCCTATGTGGCCGACATCATTCGCGTTGAAAGAGTTGACTGCTGCAGAAGAGGTAAATATCGCTGTTCTTGTAAAAAAAGCAGTACATTGAGTATTAAAATCACCCGGAACTTTGATTGTAAATTGCTTCTCCGGCTATTTTCTAAAAAAAGTTGGAATTATCGGTTTCATTTTAAATTTAGTTATTCCTTCCGCAGCTCAAAACTCATAGATTTTTGAACGATGACTTTTTTGAGCGGGGGATTAGTAGCCATAGACATTTGTATTAGGATCATGATCGCCGGATTTAATTAAATATGTTCCTTGTATCCCTTTTTCAACAAAATCCAGTCCATTAACTTTAATAAGATGGTAAATTTCACTTTCTTCCAGAGTTTTTTCATCTAAATGGTTTTCAAAGTTATTCATCATCTTTTTTTCAATTTCTAATGCCATTCCATAAACTAAAAACTTGTTTATATCACCAGAAGAAATATCTGCGTTAGCTAAATCATGACCGCAAGTATAAGATTTAAATTCGTTTATCTCTTTCTTAAATTCTTTCAAATCTCCTGAAAAGAACTTATTATTTAAATAATCCTTATTAAGATGCTTTTCCCAGCCAACATATTTACTGTGGAATTTTTTTGAAGCTTTTAAATTATCTAAATCGTCTTTTATAAAATGCAATGAAATTGATCCTTTTTTGTCGTACAGCTTCAAATAATGAATTAAATCCATTTCATATTCCTTAAGCGCTTTTATGCTCTTTTTTTTATTTATCTGCATAAAAGGACCTTTAGAATGATTATTTTCAGTCGAATTAGGATCGGGATTTAAGTAAATAATATAATTTTTATTTATTAAATCAAGGAATGTTGCCTTAAATCCGTTTTTATACCTATTTAAATCATTTAAATCCATATTTTCATTTAAATAAGCATTTATAAGTTCTGGATGGTAATTAAACATGTGTTTTGGAGCGAAAATGGAATTTGAATTATTTGATGATTGTTTTTTAATATACTTTGTATAAATAACATAAATAACAATAATAGCCGCCAGTAATACTATAAAACACACTAAAATTGCATATAATTCCATTTAACTCCTCCATTTTAATTTCAGTTAGCAGAACATTATGATTATGTCTTATTAGTAAAATAAGTAATATAAAATTATCTATTTTTTAATATATGTCAAAATTAAAAAAAATAAGGTTTAGAAATCTCATAACTTTTCTTGATAACTACCGTTATATTCTCCAGAGCCTGTAACATCAAATACAACAGCTTGAGCAATTCTTTCTCCTTTTTTAATCTGGTAATCGAATTCTCCGTAATTATAAAGCATGAATTGAAGAGTTCCATAAAAACCGGGGTCGCCGACTGCTGTATGAACTGAAATAAAGGAACGATTAAGTGTTGATCTTGGAAGATAAAGCATGGAGCATCCTTTTGGGATTTTCACTTTAGGCTCAACAGTAACTGAATAAGCTGTTTTGGACTTCAATGTGTAAATTGGGCCTTCCAGTTTTTCCAATTCGGGTAAATTTTTTTCATTGTCAATTAGAGAACCAGCACTTTTTTGTATAAAAACATCGAGTAGCCTTAAATCAATCCCGGATGGTTGTATAAGCTCTTTAAAATCTGGAAATAGTTTGATTAATTCTTTTTCGCCTAAAATATTAAAACACCCCATTTATATCTAATTTTTTTATAAATAACTTCTTAAAAGTTTATTTTAAATGATATACAACTTAAATAAACCATTATCTACATTTTTATTGTATTTCATTTTAGTTTTATAAAATTAACCCATATAAATCTTTTTAAATTAAAAAAATCAATTATTATGCATACCTAAATCTATTGCAATTTTTGGAACTTATTATAATTTTAAAAAGAATAAATGGAAATTCTGAGGGTTTGAGATAATCTTTAAAAAACGGAATAGTTTATAAATATTTACATCAAACTAGTAATAAATAAAACCATAAAAGAGTTGAAAACAATGAGTAAGCGCCAATTTAACCATTTAGGCCGTAAGTGGACACTTGAAGAAGATATAGAAATGTGTAAACTACGCGAAAAAGGTTATTCATTTAAGGAAATTGGTGAAATTTTAAAAAGAAGTGAAAAAGCCTGTGCAACTCGTTTTAGTAATCAGGGTTATACTTTAAATCCATTGAAGTTGATTTTAAGTGTGGGATTAATGTTTTTAGGAATTTTAAATGGTATAGTCGTAGAACCTACAAATCTGTTCCAGTAGATATTTTTTTATTTTAAAAAAAAGTGTTCAAAGCACTTTATCAATCTTTATCTTGAAAATCTCTATTGCTGAAACTTATTTACTTTAAGAAAAACATATCCAACAATAGATTATTAGATCTACTCTTTGAATTTATAACTAGCTAATAAATCCTTATCAGAATCTTTTTCAAAGCCACATTTTTTGCAGATCAATTTGCCGTTTTTAGGAGTTAAATAAGATCCACATTTACAAAATTCTATAAAAAACACCCCTGATTATATATTATCTTTCATTGCTTATACAATGACGCAAAAGAAAAATTATTATAATTTTTTTAACATAAAATCCGCGAAGCTATGTTACGGGATTTAAATAAATATTTATATTTTATTTTAAAAATATCCTTCATGGTGATTTAGTGCTTTATATTTAATTTTTCAGACATATAAAATTATTTACTCCATTATTCAGTCAAATAGTACCCCATTTCCAAAAAGTTTTTATATCTTATTTAGAAAAAAGGTATTATGAAATTTCATCCGATATTCACAATTATAGCAGGAATAATTATTGCATTCGTTTTATCCTTTATTATAACTATTTCAATTTTTAGATTACCTTTAATCGTAATCATTGGAACATCTTTAATTGGAGGATTTTTAGCTACATATTTTACACAAGAAAAAAGAATAAGATATGGAATTTATACTGGAATAGGTCTAATAATCGTTTCAACAGTCTTTGTATCATCAGTGACTAATTTAATGACTTATAATG
>JAEYSH010000124.1 GCA_023434825.1 Methanobacteriota archaeon
TATTAGTGCTTTAACTCGAGTGTCTCCTATTTTGGAAAATAATCAGTATAAAGGGTGCCTGGCTCTTATATCTGACATAACCGAAAGTAAAAAAGCACAGAAGCAAATTGAGGAATCATTAAAGGAAAAAGAGGTTATGATAAAGGAAATTCATCATCGGGTTAAAAACAACATGCAGATAATCACCAGTTTGTTATCACTACAATCAAGACAAATTAATGATGAAAAAATACTGGATATATTTAATGAAAGCCAAAATAGGGTTAAATCAATGGCATTAGTTCATGAAAAATTATATAGTTCAGATAATATGTCTAAAATTGAAGCTAAAGATTATATTAATAGTATTGTATTCTATTTATTCAGTTCATATGGTTTGAACTCTAATTTAATTAATTTTAACCTAAAAGCAGAAAATATATACTTTGATGTAGATACAGCTATCCCTATAGCTCTTATAATTAATGAAACCATCACAAACACATTGAAATATGCATTTCCCCATAATCAAAGCAAAATGAATATTGAAATTGACATTAAATCAGAAAATAGTGAACATGAAATGATCATAAAGGATAATGGTATAGGTCTTGAAGAAGGCTTTGATTTCTATAATATTTCTACATTAGGATTAAATCTTGTATATGCACTTGTTGAACAGATTGATGGTAAAATAGAAATTTTAAATACCAAAGGAACAGCATTCAGAATAATATTTTAATTAATGAGAAAATAAAAATTGTACAAAACATCTAATAGTATTTTTAAGCTAAAAGTAAGAATTTTTATATTCATAATTTTAAATTTAAAGAGGATAATTTTAAATTATAGATGATTTATACTAAATAAAGAAATAATAATGAACTATTTTTAAATTTTTAAGTTAATCAGGTGGAATAATGAGTAAAGTAAAAGATATGTCACTTGCACCAGAAGGAAGAAAAAAAATTGAATGGGTAAAAAGGCATATGCCCGTATTAGAGCATATTAAAGCAGAATTTGAAAAAGAAAAACCATTTAGAGGTATCAAAATAGGGTCATGTTTGCATCTAGAACCAAAAACCATTAATTTAGGTTTAACACTTCTTGCAGGCGGTGCAGAAGTTGCAATGACTGGTTGTAATCCTCTTTCAACCCAGGACGATGCAACTGCCGCTGGAGCAGATATGGGACTTAACATGTATGGTTGGAGAGAAGAAACCACAGAAGAGTATTATGAGACCATACACAAGGTTCTTGACCATGAGCCAGATATTTTAATCGATGATGGGGCAGATATGATTTTTTTAGTTCATAAAGAGAGGCCAGAGCTTATAGAAAATATAATGGGGGCCTGTGAAGAAACAACAACAGGAATTCACAGATTAAAAGCAATGGCAGAAGATAAAGCTTTAAAATTCCCGGTAATGGCTGTAAATGATGCTTATACTAAATACTTATTTGATAATAGATATGGAACTGGTGAATCAACATTTGATTCAATCATGGGTTCAACAAACATTTTAATCGCTGGTAAAACAGTAGTTGTATGTGGATACGGATGGTGTGGCCGAGGAGTTGCTATGAGGGCTGATGGACTCGGTGCAAATGTAATTGTAACTGAAGTTGACCCAATTAGAGCATTAGAAGCAAGAATGGATGGTTACAGAGTTATGACCGCTGAAGAAGCAGTTAAATATGCTGATATGGTTATAACTGTCACCGGCGATATAGATGTTATCACTGAAAAACATCTAAAAGTGATGAAAGACGGTTGTATACTTGCAAACTCTGGTCACTTCAACGTTGAAATTAACCGTGGAGATCTTGAAAAACTCTCTGTTAAACATGAGCAGCTTAAAGCAGATATTGAAGGGTTTGTAATGGAAGATGGAAGAACATTTTATCTCCTTGCAGATGGAAGGCTTGTAAACCTGGCAGGTGAACGCGGACAGGGACATCCAGCAGAAATTATGGATATGAGCTTTGCAGTACAGGCACTTTCAGCTAAAAATCTATTAACTGCTAAATTAGAAAATAAAGTGTATAAAGCTCCTGATGAAATCGATGATCTGGTTGCAAGACTTAAATTAAAAGCAATGGATATAGAAATCGATGAATTAACACCAAGACAGTCTGAATACATGGATAACTGGGAAGAAGGAACTTAATTTTCTTCCAATAACTTTTTTTTTGAATAATATGAATTATTTTAAAGAAATAAAAAAAGGAACTGAACCAGTACGCCTGATTATAGGGGGTGTGCACGGTAAGGAAGGGTTAACAACTATTAATGCTATTTCTAAAATATCAAAAGAAGTTGTTAACGAGGGAAGTCTTACTCTTTATAATTTTGAAGAAAGCCATTATATAAGCACACTTGATAGGCATTACTATACATCTAATAGGGGCAGGGAGATAGTTTCTATAATCAGAGACTTAAAACCAGAAATGTACATGGAATTACATTGCTATAACTCTAATAGTTTTGAAAAATTAACAGATTTAAACAGGAAGGAACGAACAGGAGTTCCACCACTAATACACCTTGAAGAAGGCGTTTTAATTGGTTCATTATCGCCCTATATCCGAACTTCCCTTTTTGATGAATGGGATGTGTGTATAACTCTTGAAATTCCATGTAAACCTACTAAAAAGGCAATGGAAGTTTACTTAAATATAATAAAAGCTGTTGCAGGTTCTAAGGATAAATATGAATTGCTTGATAAATTGAGGAAAAATTACCCTGAACAGGTTAAAACTGCTGCTAAATACGCAATTGAACTCTATTGGGATGGATATCCCCCATTATAGCCATTTTTATAGCTTATTAATGGATTGCATGAATGATTCACCGCAACTTTCACATTTAAATCTTACTATTCCATTGTATTCATCTAGTTCAATAACATCTAATTTTTTGGAACTGCATTCATTACATTCTATTTTACCGAAATTTTCCATTTAAACTCCTTCATAGGTTTCTTTTATTTACATGGATCATAGCTTATTTTTAGTCACTATGTTATTTTTCATATAAAAAATTTAAATTTTAATAAAAAAAATCTATGAATTTAAAAATGGAAATTTAACTAAATCTCTAATTTTATTAATTTACTGTAAATTATAATTTTTTTTTCTTTAAAAAGAATGAATATGGACTTAAAAATTGAAATAAAAAATAATATTGTTTGAAAGTTTTATATTATAAATCTATACGTTACTTTAAAAGAAATTTGTTCAAATTGAACTAATTTCCTTTATATTTAACTTATAAAAATGATATAAATGAAAATTAGTTTTTAAGCGATTTAATTTACCTAATGCTGGTCTTAAATCAATCTTAACAACTTTTTCTAATCCCAAAATTTTCTTTCTTCCTTCTTTTATCCTTTGAACCACTTCCATTATTTCTGCAGGTTCAAGGTGATGCCAGTAGGATTTATCATATTTGAGTTTGGTTATAATATTCCACCAGTTTACTGTATTATTCAATATACCGCCTCCGAAATTATAGATAATAAATAGTTGCAATCGCTGTTAATTTAATGCATAAAGGTATGATAACATATGTACACTGTTGTAATCGGGAATATAATATATTATAATGCCTTAAATACCTAATAAAGTTTTCTGTGAGTATTTAATAATATAGTGTTAATTTTTTCTCATTTTCACTTTTTTGAGTATTTTTAATAAAAAAAATGAGAAAATGTTTTTCTTGTATTTTTTTCCAAAATTAGATTGAAACTTCAATTAATGTAATTAATCCCATAATTAAAATTAAAAAAACCAGTCCAAGGGAATTGAAAGACATTGTTTTTCTTTTAAAGATATACCATTTTGTTGTAAAGTCATAGGCAAGCCAAATTAATATTAAGATTACTGCTCCTAGACAAACTGCTGGAAGAAGATTATTTCCTATAAATGCTTTTAATATAATATTATAGGTTATAATTAGTAAGATAGCTATTATTAATGCTATAATTGTAAAATATGTATTTTTATTTCTATAATTATTGGTCTCAAATAAACCAGTTATAAAAAAGAAGATACCTACAATAATAGCAATTAAGCTTGCTAAATCAGTACCTGAAATTAAATAAGCGATTAAACTGGGTATTATAAATAAAAGGCCAACCAATATTGAAGTATTTATTTTCATTGTATCCTTAACATTTTAATTTGAATCTTATTGATTTATAAGTCTTATATTAATATATACCTTCCGTAATTATCTAATTTATTTTATGTAGTCTGAATTTTTGTATTGATTTAGATCATAGAAAGTAATATAAATTTTAAAAATAATAATAAATAGTACAACTAATTTGCAACAATGATATTTAAAAAAATTTAAAAAGGTGATATAAAATGGATAATAAGGGACAATATTCAATACTATACATCATAGTGGTTATAATAGTAATTATAATACTACTAAGACTATTGGGGTTATTTTAGATCTTAAATTAATTATAAAATAATAGATTCCATATTTGAATTACATCACTAAAATCAGTTAAGGCATAATATTAGTAAAAAACAACTAATTTTTTATTTATTTTTCAATTGCATCACGCAGGTTTAAACTGCATAGAAATAGATTAATTAAAACATCTTCAGAAATATCGTTTTTTCCCCCTTCTGGAATTTCTTCATCCATTACTTTAACTATATAATCTATAAGCTCTTTTATGGAGTTTTCCCATTCATCGAATTCTCTTGAATCCATTATCCTGTTATATTCTTCATATGTCAATTTCATCTTATATCTCCAGGTGCAAATATTATTATATATTTTTTTATCTCTTTTTATACTAAAATTTAGCCATTTTAATGTATAATTTAATTTTGAAGTTTTATACTTCTGTTTAAATGATAATGATCCCTTAACTTTAAAAAAGGCGTTTAAATGTTATTTATCTTCTTTAGAAGTGGATAAACCTAAATATCTAGCTAAAATATTAATTGTTGACCCTTGAACCAGTGCAGAAGTTATGGTTATAAAGAATACAATGTTAAAAATCAAGTTTGAACCGTTTATTCCAGCTACTATGGGATAAGTAGCGAAAATTATGGGTACTGCACCCCTAATACCAACAAATGAAATAAAAATCTTATCTTTAAGCTCCACTTTAAATGGAATAAAACATAAAAAGACTGCAAGAGGTCTTGCAACCAGAATAAGGAAAAATGAGATTATAAGTCCAATTCCAATTACTGGAATTATTTGTGAGGGGAAGACAAGTAATCCCAGGGTTAAAAACATGATTATTTGCATTAACCAGGCCATTGCATCGAAAAACTGCATTTGAACTTTTCTATTGATAAAGTAACTGTTCCCTAATATTAAAGCAGCAATATAAACGCTTAAAAACCCATTTCCCCCGGCAAAATAGCTCACTGTAAATGTAAGGAAAGCTATTGCAATTGTTAAAACTGGATAAAGTCCCTGAATTTCAAGATTAATGTTGTTAATTAGTTTTTCAGCACCCTTACCAAAGAGAACACCGAAAATAACTCCAAGTCCAATAGATTGAACCAGTAAAAGAATTGTTGACCATATAGAAGTTGTTGGATTTAAAATAAGGAATATCAATGTAGTTGTCATAAAATATGCCATAGGATCGTTAGTTCCACTTTCAAGTTCTAATGTAGGTTCGATATTGTTTTTAAGACCCTGTTTTTGAGATCTAAAAATTGAAAATATGGCTGCTGCATCTGTTGATGAGACTATTGCACCTAATAATAAGGATTCCATAAGATTAAAGCCAGTAATCCAGTTAACGAATAGCCCAATCGCTACAGTTGTAATTACAACACCAACTGTGGATAAAACAATTCCTCTTCCTAAAACTGGCTTTATTTCCATCCATTTTGTATCCATACCTCCTGAAAAAAGGATGATTACAAGAGCTACTATTCCAATAAACTGAGTAATGTTTGGATCATCAAAGTAAAGCCCGCCTATACCTTCAGAACCAGCAAGCATCCCTATTAAGAGAAAGAAGAGTAATGCTGGAACTCCCAGTCTTTGAGAGGTTTTACTTATTAAGATACTTATAAAGAGTAAAAAAGCGCCAATAAAAATGAAAGATTCTGAAATCATTTATTAAATGTTTATTTTTAAAGTTTAATAAATTTTAATAAAATAATTCATTCATCGGAATAAGAGTCAAGAAACCAGTCAATTAACTCACTGGCAATACTCATTTTGGAATCTGGAATCTCAATTTCATCTGGAGCAAACCATTTAGCATCTTCAATCTCTTTTTCGTCTATTTTTACCTCACCGCTTTCATATTCAGCAGTAAATCCAATCATTAAGGAATGTGGATATGGCCAGGGTTGGCTGCCGAAATATTTTATATTCTTTACTTTCAATCCTACTTCTTCTTCAGTTTCACGTAAAACTGCTTCTTCAAGTGTTTCACCAGCTTCTACAAATCCTGCAATAAGACTGTATCTCCTGTAGACCCCATATGAGTGTTTGGCCATTAGTAATTTGCCATCTTTAACAATTGCAGTTATCACTGCTGGAGATAAACGAGTGAAACTCATGTGTCCGCATTCTGGACAAATTTTAGCCATTTCATGGTCTTTATTTACAGTTTCTGCACCGCATGTACCGCAGAAATGGTGGTTTTTATCCCAGTTTATAACTTGAATTGCACGGCCGGCTAATAAATATATATCTTCGTCTAAAGTCTCGTAGAGCATTCTTAAATCTTCAAAATAGCAGCCTTCAGGGGCTTTGGTCTCAGGCACAACTTCTGCTGTGTAAACTGGATATCCTTCAAGTATACCTAAATATTGTGTTCTAATTGGTGAAAATTCGTTTATATTTTCTGTTAAAATGAGATTTAGTTTATTTTTAGGGTCTATTAGTAATTTTGAGTTATTGAAAATGAACCAGTATGAGGGTCCGCTGTATTCTTTGTCAGGGATGAATGAGGGATTGTATCTTTTGTATATGCCCAGTAGTATTGATAGAGTTAGAACCAAAAAATAATAGTTTCTACTATTAAAAATACCACTTAAAAATTGCAATTTTTTACTCATTTAGATTCCTCTAAATTTATAACCGTATAAATATTTTCTTTATCTAAGAAAAAATAAGTGACTTTTTTTTGATTAATTATGTTATACTAGTCTTTTGATAGTTGATGTGTCATATCTTTTAATCCAAGTTTCATTAGTGTTATCAAGGACTTATTCTTTGTATTAAATGCACTTAAAGTATCCTTAGAAAAAGGCAGTACATACATAATTTCAGAATCATCTATCATCAAAATCATCATATTTCTATATTCAAACATTGAAAGAGCTTCTTTATATTCCTCAAGTTCTTCTGGGCTTGATATTTTCGACGAATGCATATTAACTACATTTTCTTCACTGATAATTTGAAAATTACCTTCTTTATTCTTGAAGGCTTTTTTTAGCTCTTCTTCACTATTTTTACCCTCTGAAAAAATAGTAATGTCAAGTTTAAGCTTCTTTTCAGTTGAATTTTCAATATATTTGAGATACTGGGGAGATGATATCATAATTACACTTTTAGTTGCATTATTGATCATATCCTTAATTTTATAGTCTATGCTTTTTTCACCAAATACATGCAATAATGTTTCTGAAGGTTTTTCCACAAATTTTTCTTTATCTATGGTGGAAAAAAGCTCTTCAGCTTCTTTTTTTGCGTCTTGGTGGGTTTTTAATAACATTTCCAGCCCAATATCAGGAGGTGTAGCTTGATATGCCATTGGTCGAGTATTAATGAGTACTACAAGTCCTTTTTCTTCCAACATTCGGAGGCCTTCATATGTGTTAGGTTTGGATAAACCTAAAAGATTGATGAGTTCTTTAACTTCTGCATTGTTCATTATTGATAGTGCTATGTATATTTTAGCCTCAGATTCAAGAAGTCCAAGCTCCATTAATGATTTAATAAGTTTTTGCGGAATTTTATCCATAATAATCTCCTGATTTTAGTGATTAGATGACAAATTACTATTCTCAATAGAATATACTTTATTCATCTATTTAAAATTAAAAGTTGTAATGTTATTTACAACTAATCCAAAAAGTATATTAACTATGAATTATACTAAAGTTGTAATGTATTTTACAACTAATTTGAATAACTATAAAAAATTAGTAAAATTATTCATAACTGCTTAAATTAAGTTTTTAGCCAATTATATTAAATGAGAGGAATAAAATGGGCGAATATACAACAGATAAAACAAATAAAAAAAGCATTGGGGAAGCACCATTCTTTGTGATGATGGTGCTAGCATTAGGAGTTTTTATGACAGGGATTGATGCATATATCTTCATTCCTGCATTACCAACTTTAATTAAAGATTTAAACACGTCTTTTGAATTGGTATCATGGACATTGACAGTACTTA
>JAEYSH010000125.1 GCA_023434825.1 Methanobacteriota archaeon
CCTAAAGGATCATAAACAGGCATTTTAAGCGAAGATGATAAAACAAATTGCAAGAACATGAAAATTATCAAAATTAATATCCATTGTGGATAAATTCCTGTTATAACAAATGCAGTAAAAACAGTTAATAGCAATATAAAATCAGATACTACATCCAAATATGCTCCTTTATTTGAAGATACTTCATATTTTCTAGCAATATAACCATCCAATACGTCAGTTGAAGATAAACAAAGAAACAAAATCAATGATATTAAATTCAAATCATTTAAAAAAGTATAGAAAAGTACCGGTGCAAAGATAATACGTAAAGAACTGATTATAGATGGTATATAGTTAATAAAACCTGTTTCTGCTCTTAAATTAGCTTCATTTTTAGTATCCATATTCATTTTCCATTTATTTTTATATTTTATATTAGGATATTTTAAACATTAGTTTTTTTTGTGTGTCATCAAAAAGGTTACACCTCACAAAAATTCCGCAATGTATTTATATATAGATCATCAACCTAGGTATGAAAATTATATGTTTTCACATAAACCCGCTTTTAAAGGGTGTGAAAAAGAATGAGTGTACTAAAACGTTTGAAAGATTTTTTGACTGGGGAAGAGGCAGATAAAAAAGATAAACCAGAGGAAACAGAAAACCCTGAAACATCAGAAGCCATTGAATCAGAGAAAGAACCAGAAATTGCCCCTGCAGTTGAAGAAGCAAAAACAGAACCTGCTAAGGAAGAAGCAGCCGCTGAAGTTAAAATTGAAGCTCCTAAAGCTGAAGAACCTCCAGTAGAAGAAGTTAAAGCTGAAACTGTAGTTGAAGAAAAAACAGAGACAACTGAAGTTAAAGAAGAAGCTCCAGGAGCAGAACCTGAAACAGAAGTCGTTGAAGAAGCCGAAAAAGAAGAACCCAAAACCAAAGGAAGTGTAAATATGAGTTTACTCAATAAAGATGAAAACCTAGTAGTTGCTGAAGATGTAGATCCATCATTTAAACAGAGCATCATCGACGCTGGTGCAGAAACAGTAGCTGTATGTTACCAGTGTGGTACCTGTACAGGATCATGTCCATCAGGAAAGAGGACCCCTTACAGAATTAGAAGTATCATAAGAAAATCCCTCATGGGACTTAAAAGTGAAGTATTAGTAGATGACACAATATGGGAATGTGTTACCTGTTACGCATGCCAGGAAAGATGCCCAAGAGGCGTAGCAATTGTAGATGTTGTTAAAATCATAAGAAACATGCAGTCACAGGCTGGAAGAATGGCACAGGCTCACAAAATGACCGGAACATTCGTATTAAAAACCGGACACGGTGTTCCTATAAACGACGCTACAATGGCGCTAAGAAAAAGAGTTGGATTAAACGAATTACCACCAACCACACACGAATACCCAGAAGCATTAGAAGAAGTACAAACCATACTCAAGAAAACTGGATTTGACACTTTAATAGGATACAACTGGGAAACCGGAGAAATAGAATAATTTTTTGGAGGAATTAATTATGGCTGATTTCGCATATTTCTTAGGATGTATTATGAACAACAGATACCCAGGAATCGAAAAATCATCAAGAGTAATGTTTGAAAAGTTCGGCATTACCTTAAACGATATGGAAGGAGCATCATGCTGTCCTGCACCTGGTGTATTTGGATCATTTGATAAGACTAGCTGGCTATCAATAGCTGCAAGAAACATTACCATAGCAGAAGATATGGGAATGGACATAATGACCGAATGTAACGGATGTTTCGGTACATTATTTGAAACTAACCACGAATTACACGGCGATGAAGAAGCTAAAGCAAAAATTAACGAAGTTCTTGCTGAAGTTGGAAGAGAATATAAAGGTGATATTAAGGTAAGACACTTTGCTGAAGTATTATACAACGACGTAGGAGTCGACAAAATAGCTGAAGAAGTAGTTAAGCCATTAGACAACCTTAATGTAGCTGTACACTACGGATGCCACTTCTTAAGGCCAACAGCAGATATTCAAATAGATAACGCAGAAAAACCAACAATCTTAGATGAACTTGTTGAAGCAACCGGTGCAAAATCTATTGAATACAGAGACAAAATGCAGTGCTGTGGTGCTGGTGGTGGAGTACGTTCAAGAGACATAGATGTCGCTTTAGACTTCACAAGAGACAAATTAACCAACATGACCGAAGCTGGTGCAGATGTTATTGTTAACGTTTGTCCTTTCTGCCACTTACAGTTCGATGTAGGTCAAACAGAAATTAAAAAGAACGTTGGCGAAGAATTTAACATACCAGTTTTCCACCTTGCTCAGTTCTTAGGTCTTGCAATGGGCTACGCGCCTGAAGACTTAACTGTAGATGTACACCAGATATGTGTAGATTCTGCACTTGAAAAATGTTCAATGGAAGACATTGAAAAACTGGACAAAGTAACTGGCGGAGAATAATCTTCTCCATTTCTTTTATTTTTTAATTATAGTTAGAAACTAATTTTTGATATTATAAAATTTAAAATAATATTGAAGTCTCTTTTTTAGATGCTATTTAAAATAACAGCCCATTATATCATTAAAATTGTCAAAATACCCTATTTTTAATAAGTCATACTTTTAAACAATTATTGTATATAAAACATGATTATTCTGTTTAATTTACGAATTCACTTTTTATAAAATTTTAAATATTTTAAAATTTATATTTAAATTAAGAATAATTTAGTTATTTTCAAAAGTTAATCATTGAGGTGTTTTTATGTTTATTGCTACATTGGTTGGTATATTTATATTCGAAGAACTACCACAAGAATATGGTCCTTATGTAAGATATAAAGCTTCACTTGAAGATAAAGACATAGATGAAAATGAAGAAATCGCTATTTTAAATATAAAAGGGACAGAAAGTCATCACGCATTATTATTGAATTCTTATAAAAATATCGGCGAAATAGAAGATGAGATGAAACAAGCAGATGCAAAGCTCAATTATAACACTAAGAAAATTCTGGAAGGACATTTATGAATGATTTACCTGTCGAGCAAACATGGTTAGTTCTGGTGGATCTTTTAACAGACCTTAAAAAAAACAATATTGAAATTCCGGAAGAAGTGCCCAAAAACGTTAGACTTGCAAGAAGCACCATCAATTTCTATAGTTCAGACCCTACCAATCCCGAAATGATGAAAGAACTAAAGCGGATTAATGATTTTTTAAATTCAATTCAAGATACCCTACTGGATATTGCTGAAAGTGTGAGTAATGAATATAGAGATGAATGGCTTCAAAAGCTTATGAGAGCTTCAAGAGGTGAAAAAGTAGTAGAAAAAGAAAGTGCGTCTCCAAGATTTGTGGTTGGGGCGCCTGCAGGGTTTTCAATGGTCAGAGTAACTTTCAAAGAACCTTTATCTGAAGAAAGATTAAATGACGTTGCAGAAACATTTGGGGTTATAATTGAATTTGAAAAAGACGATGTTATTGCAGTGTATGGGGATAAAGATTCTGTTAAAGAAAGTTTAAAAGAAATAGCCTCTTTTTTCAATGAATAACCAGATAAAAATTTTTTTTACATTTATTACCTATTAAAATTCATTTTAAGGAGATTAAAATATGAAAATTCTCGTAATGGGAGATATACATGGCCAGTGCCAAAATATATTCACTTTTCTTCAAAAAAATAAGGTTGATCTAATAATACTAACTGGAGATATAACCCATTTTGGACCCCCCAAATTAGGTGAAGACATATTAAATGAAATATGCATTTTTAATATCCCCACACTTGCCATTCCCGGTAACTGTGACCAAACTTACATTTATGGAGAAATAGAAGGCTCAAATGCCCTAAATATCCATAATAAATCAGTTATTATAAAAAATATAGGTATATGTGGATTTGGAGGATCGAATATTACACCCTTCAGTACGCCTCTTGAATTTGATGAAGTAGACATATATATTCAGCTTGAAAAATTGATGAATGAAATTAAAGATCAAGAAATTAGGATACTTGTTACTCATGCACCGCCCCTCAACTCTAAAACAGATGTCTTACCATCTGGAGATCATGCGGGAAGCGAGAGTGTCAGGAAAATTATAGATAAATACCAGCCAACACTAAGTTTATGTGGCCATATACATGAATCAAGGGCAATAGATAAAATAGGAGACACCATTGTTGTAAATCCCGGAGAATCATCAAAAGGATTTGGAGGAATTATAGAAATAAATGAAGAAAATGGTAATGTAAAAATATCTCCACAACTCATAAATCTTTGAAAAAATACTTGTTAACACATCCAAATTGAATTCCAGAAGAAGTAGTATAACTATTTAAGCAATAATCCTAAAAAATAGAAATGTACTATTGAAAATGATCAATGCATCAGATTTAAAATTTATCAAATAACTTAGAAATAACTAAAATAATTAAAATAACGATAATAAAGAATTTATAGTCCTTTGAGGTGTAAATTTGGAAATGATAATGGTGGAAGGCGAGGTTAGTGGAAAAAAGTACACTGAACCCTTTTCTAAAGGGGTACTTGCAAGGTCTTTAACTCGTGCAGAAATGGAACAAAACAAGGCATATACATTTGCATCTCAAATAGAAGACCATTTAAGGAAAGAAGGCATTGAAATCATTAGTTTAGATGATTTAATTGCAATTGTTAGTGCTAAATTAAAAAGAGAAGATAAGGAAATTGCTGAAAAATACGTTCATTGGAGGCAAATCCGTAAATGCCGAGAACCTCTAATTATACTCATAGGGGGCGCTTCAGGAGTTGGAACCTCTTCAATTGCTTTTGAAGTAGCTAATCGGCTTGGAATAAGGAATATGACCAGCACAGATATCATAAGAGAAGTTATGCGTAAAATGGTATCTAAAGAATTGCTTCCAACAATATTTGAGTCAAGCTATACTGCATACAGATCTTTAAGGATACCCCCACCACCAGAACTTGATGAAGTGCTTATTGGATTTAGAGATCACGTTGATACAGTTAGTGCCGGTGTTGAAGCTGTTATTGAAAGGGCCTTAAAAGAGGGAATCAGTATAGTAATTGAAGGCGTTCATATAGTGCCCGGTTTCATTAATGAAGACCTTGTTAAAAAACACAATGTTGCAATGTTTGTTTTAACTTTATCTGATGAAGAAGTTCATAAAGGAAGGTTCTATTCAAGATGCAGACAGTTATGGGCTAGAAGGCCTCTTGAAAGATATATGAATTACTTTGGAGCAATAAGAAAAACCCACAGATATTTTGTTAGTCAAGCTCAAAAATACGATGTACCTGTCATTGAAAATATTGACGTTACTACCACAATTGATTGCATTATAGCAAATCTAACCAAAACTTATGGAAGTGAAGAAGATGTTAAAGGACCAGAAAGTAAAAGAAGTAATGAGTGAAAACGTTATAACCGTTTCTCCTAATGAAGATGTTGTTTTTGCCTTTGAGAAATTGATGAAGTATAAAGTTAGCTCCCTCCCCGTTGTTGATGAAGATAAATTAATAGGTATTGTAACAGCAACAGATCTTGGACATAACCTCATACTTGACAAATATGAACTTGGAACAACAGTTTCAGAAGTTATGGTAACCAAAGTTGCCTGCGTAGAGCCTAATGACAACTTACGTACTGCCGTTGAAAGAATGAATGAATATGGGTCAGATGAAGGTATTATTAATCAACTGATTGTAGTTGAAGATAAAAAAATTAAAGGAATAATATCTGATGGAGATATTATAAAAGCCCTAACCTAATTAAAATTAATTATTTTTTCCATTATTTATCTATAATATCCATGTAGATACTACAAAATAGATAAAGCCAGATATTATGGCACATATAGGAAATGTAAGCAGCCATGATGATAAAATTTGTTTTATAACATCTCCACCCACATCACGAGTTTTCCGGGCAAGACCAACTCCAATTACAGAACCAACAAGAGTCTGAGTTGGAGAAATAGGCATTCCTAAAAATGCGAATGTTAAAATTACAGATGCTGCAGATATTTGGGCCGAAACGCCCCTTGTTGGAACTAAATTAGTTATTCTTTTTCCTACAGTACCTACGATCCTATTTCCAGCAACTAAAATACCGGTTACAAGTCCCAAAGCACCTAAAAGTTTAATATCTATTCCTGAACCTGTTCCCACAACTGCAATTAATACACCAGTAGCAGCAGCAATATCTATTGCACCTATACCCAATGCAGCAAAACATGAACTTAAAATTTGCAAATAAGAAAATATTTTCTCTATTCTACCACTTACAGCGATACTCTGTATTTTTTCTAATAAAAGAGTTCTTAAAAGGTAATAAAATATAAAACCGATTAATGCACCTAATAATGGAGATGCAATCCAGCTTAACCCGATTGTAAGCAATGAATTCCATTTAATATGATTTAATCCTACATAAACAACCCCATAGCCAAAAATAGCTCCAACCATAGAGTGACTTCCTGAAACTGGAGTTTTTCTAAAAATAGAAATACTAACCCATAATCCCGCAGTTAAAGTAGCAATAACTGCACCAACTGGAGTTATAAATGATACATCAATGATTCCGCCAGATATAGTTTTTATGACATTACCACTTAGAAATATTGCTCCAAGAAACATGAATACGGCTCCAACAATAAGAGCCTGTCTCATTTTAATAACTCCGCTCCCTACAGCAGTACCCATAGAATTTCCGATATCATTAGCACCAATATTACTAGCTAAATAAACACCAGCTATAATTCCAACTATCAGTACCCATTCCATGTTAATCATATGACTTATAATAAATTTAAAATTAAGGGATAATTGAGATTTAAATTCCATATAATATCTAAAAAAGATGGATTAAAAAAATCCTGATCCAAAAGGTTCAAATAGTATAATAACAATAACTACTATGGGCTAGACTGGAGGGTCAGGGGTCCTCTGTAAGCGCACATCCCCTATATGGCGCGGTCGAAGTTCAGGAGGCGGCAAGCTAAATGAATATTGGCCCAGAACTTTAACGTAGAAACCTCGTCCCGCAGGATCAGTGGTGGCAGGGTTTCGGCTGTAGGGCCGGAATTAACTGTCTTAACCATGGGAACGGGTCAGGTCTGGAAAGAAGCAGCTCTACTGCGGACAGCTGATGCTTGTGGAGCAACGGGGCGGAGTTGAGGTTCTGGATCACCAGTTTTCAGGAGGTTTGTCCACTCCTGAACATGCCCATCAACCTTTTAAAAAAAGGTTGATCAAAAAAGAATCATTTTCATGAAGTAAACAAACAAAAATTTTTATTTATCAAATAACAAAATCATTTTAAGGAAGCAAAACCAAAACTATTATAAACAATAAACAACAATCATTGTTTTTACTGGCTAGTTTTTTAGTTTCATTTGTCGGGGTGGCCCAGTCTGGTACGGCGTGGGACTGCTAATCCCATGATCCTTTGGATCACGCGGGTTCAAATCCCGTCCCCGGCGTTTAAAATTCATCGAATTTTGACGCCTCAAAATCATAGATTTTGAGAGCGCTCAACCTTTTTTTACAAAAAGCAGGCGAAATTTTCAATTTCGCGGCCACGAATCGTAGATTCGCCGAGATTGATCAAAAAATCTCGCAAAAATCTTCGATTTTTGGGCACAAAACAAATTCCGACTGCCTCGCTCAAAACTATGTTTTTCCGCTGCAGAATGCTATAATCTTGATTATATTAACGCGATTAGTTCAAAATAACTTTTTTAGTTAATTCTCAGATAATTTAATTTCATCGATTAAAAATCAAAAACAAATTCTAATTTTATTAGCAAAAATTTTACTAAAGATTAGTTACATTTAATATTAATTTTGAAGAAGTATTAATAACATAAATGACTATTACAATGTTAATAACAATTTTTGGTGACTAAATGGACAAAAAATCTTCAGATAGTAAAAAAGATTTCCTTATTTGTGATAAATGTAAATGTTATTATCCATTACAACCCGATGAGTCTCCTGATGATTTTTCAGATGAATGCAAATGTGGTGGCCATATTAAACACGTAATAAATGTTAATGATCATTTGATTAAATCTAAAAGTTTTGATAAGGACTTAGTTGACAAAAATATGAATAATAACGTTGTTGAAGACTTAAAATCATTCATAGGTTCTCATAAAAAAAGAAATTTTGCAATTTTTGCTTTAGTTTTGTTAATTATAATAATTCCAATTTATTCAATACAGAGTTTGCACAATAATGACACTTTATTGAGCAATTATACTTTCGATCTTCCAGATAATGTTCCTGTTCCAGGCATGATGGTCTATAAAGATATAATAGTTCCTATACCTCCAGGATCAACTAAAATAAAGATAAAATACAATTTATCAGGAGGTGCATATGGTAAAATGTATATAAAATCTTATAACACTACCATTTATGGAGACCATCCAGATATAGCATTCCAAAAAAATGTTAGGAATTTTAAAGAGGTTGATCTAATAAAGAAAAGTGGTACAGGAACCATAGAATTAAATAATCCTGAAATTCAAAGTATTTTAATCGAAGTGGGATCTGTTAAAGGTAATGTCAGCATTTATTATTCATAAAGAGAATCATTGAATATGAAATTATTTTATACAATGATATTGGAAAAATTTATAAACATTTATATAACCTCAATATATAAAATCAATTAATTTTACAATGATAAGGGGGTTTAAAATATGGAAATGACATATATTTTCATACTAATAACATTGATTGGTGCTATTTTGCATTTATTTTTAAGTAAAGCAGAAAGAACAAAAAATAGAGTTTTTGAAGTATTTTTACTGTGGTTCCTTTTTATAATGGTTGGAATTGGCTCAATATGGGCATTTATAGGCCATGTATTCATGTCAAGTACCATTGCAGCAATGATCGGCTGGCCGGCAGGTAATCCGTTCCAGCTTGAAGTTGGAGTTGCAAATCTATCCTACGGAATTTTAGGAATTCTTTGCTGGAAATTCAGGGATAGTTTCTGGACAGCAACTGTAACCGCGGTATCTATATTCTACTTTGGAGCCGCATACATCCATATTACCAACATAATGCAGACTGGAAATTTAGCTGCTGGAAACGCTGGTTACGCACTTTATATTGACATATTAATTCCAATAATTTTAATATGCCTTTTAGTAGCTTATAATCTAACTAAAAATGGCATGATCAAGGATACTGGAGATTCAGATTTGCCAAAAAGTGTTTAATTAATATTTTTCTTTTTTTTATTTGCATAAAAACGTGAAAATAATGTCATAAATGTACTTTAATTTTAAGATTGGCCTGTTTAGATGTAGACTTGACAAATAAAGTTTTCATTAAATCATGATATGTCAATAAATTTTAATCAAAAGATGCATTATTTGAATGTTGAAGCATGTAAAATGCATAATAAAAATAGCTTCAATTAATTAAAGTTACTAAATAATCTAAGTTAAAAGTAAAATAAAAAAATTATTTTTTCATTAATTCATAAATTGCACCGCCAAGCTTTTTAATTCCTTCTTCGATCCTCGCTTCATCTGAATTTGAGAAATTAAGCCTTAAAGTGTTATCTCCACTTCCATCGGTGAAAAATGCCTTTCCAGGGACAAATGCAACATCTTCTTTGATCGCAAGGTCAAATAAGTCCATTGAAGAAAGTCCTTCAGGTAAAGTTACCCATAAAAACATTCCTCCTTCTGGTTTTGTATATTTAACACCTTCTGGAAAATGCTCCTCTATCATTGAAACCATTAAATTCCTCTGGTCTCTATACATTTTTTTTATTTTTTCAATGTGTTTATCAACATTATTATCGATTAAATACTGATAAACAACTCTTTGTGTGAAATAATTAGAATGAAGGTCTGAAGCTTGTTTAGCAATTAAAATTTTCTCCATAATCTCTTCATTTGCAACTATCCAACCCAACCTCATTCCCGGAGAAACAATTTTGGAAAAAGAACCAAATAATACAGCATTATCAAGATAAGACTTAACTGGAGGTATATCTTCTCCTAAAAACCTTATTTCGCCATATGGATTATCTTCTACAAAAATTGTATCTTCATTTTTAAGAATTTCAGCAACTTGTTGCCTTTTTTCGGCAGAATAAGTTATTCCAGTTGGATTTTGGAAATTAGTAACAGAATAAAAAAGCTTTATTTTATTTTCATCAAGTATCTTTTTAAGAGCTTCAATGTCTGCTCCATCCTCCAACAAAGGAACTGATTTAAATTCCGGTTCAAATAAGCCAAATGATTGTATTGCAGCTAGATATGTAGGATTTTCAACCAGAACTTTATCTCCTTTATTTAAAAAGACCTTACTGACCAAATCAATTCCCTGTTGTGAACCGTTTGTAATTAATATTTCATTAGCATCAACTTTTAAACCGATTTTTGAGTATCTTTCTGCGATATACTCACGAAGTGGTAAATATCCTTCGGAGGTACTATATTGCAGAATTTCATCCCCATTTGATTTTATAACTTTAGATACTGCTTTCTCTATTTCTTTTATGGGGAATGATCTTGGGTTTGGAAGCCCTCCAGCAAATGAAATTATCTCTGGCTCTTCTGTAACCTTTAATATCTCTCTTATAAATGATTTGTGAACATTATTCATTCTATCTGCAAATAAATTATTCATTAATATCACCAAATTAAAAATACTTATCTTATAATCTTTTAAAATTTATTTTTTACTTCCATAGCGCTTCACATGTTTCCATGCCTTTTTAAGGTGTTCTGGAGTTTTACTTTCATCATATATGGATGTATCTTCTCTATTAAAGATTTTTCTATCCTCTCCAACAGGACAAACTTTGATACAAATTCCACATGGAGATCTAAATTCTTTTCTAAGTTTTTTACTCCTTTGAGCGCATGTTATTTTATCTACCGGTGGTGGAAAATCGCCTTCTTCTTTTACCGCATTAACTGGACACTCTTTAACACAAGCAAGACATCGAGTACATAAATCATTATTATTTATAGGACTTCCTTCTATTTCTGCTGTTGTAAAAATTGATGTAAATCTTACTCTTGGACCGAATTCTTTGGTTAAAAGAACGTTGTTCTGTCCAAATGAGCCTAAACCCGCAAGATATGCTGCATGTTTATGTGAAAAGAATGCAAATGGTTTTTTAAGAATTACATCTATATCCCCATAAGCATCACGAGGTAAATAAATTGAAGGGTACCCTTTAAATGTCAAAAAATCCTCAAACATGAAATGTTTGGGACGCCAAAAAATTCAAAGAATTTTTTGAGCGTTTGAGATTTCATAGGCTTTTAAATCAAGAGCATCATTTACAGTTTTATAAAGCTCATGATAATAAATTGAGGGAGCAGTTTCAACTATTGGAAGATGAACTGGAAGTCCAATCACAATAACCGTTTTTACTTCTGGATAAATTGATTGCGGCCAAAATTCTTTAGGAATCCATTCATCAAACTGGTTTGGAAGCTCTTCTGGAGGATTTTCCCATCTACTAACGGGTGCAAACCCTACCAGAGGAATTTGGAGCTCCTCGCATTTTTTAATTAATTCTTCTTTTAATCCCTCATTTTCCATGTTATAACTTAGTTTTAGATTGAATAAAAATTTATTTATGTTCTAATAATCTCAAAAAATGAATTTAAAAATTAATTAATCCAAACAAAACTCATCATCATCTCCATCTGGACAAACATGGACAGTAACCATAGATACCATATCAATATCCTCAACTATTTTCCCCTCAACGTCATGAGCTATTGCATGCGCTTCTTTTAAACTTAAATCTTCTGCAACAGTCACATGAAGCTCAACTGATGCATAAGGGCCTAAATAATTAATTCTAACGTTGTGAATACCTAAAACTCCATTAACTGACAATGAACATTCATTAATATTATCAAAAATCTCTTTTGAAGGTACAGTTCCCAATATATTATTTATATTTTCCCTTCCAACATCGAAAGCTGTCTTTAAAACCATTATAGCAATGAAAATGGCCACAATTGGATCTAAAATTGGATATCCAAGCTGTGCTCCAATTACGCCTACAAATATGGCTGCACTTGAGAATATATCAACTTTCTGATGCTGTGCATCTGCAATTATGGCTGGACTGTTTATTTTTTTACCGGTTCTCATAATGTAAGTGGTCATTATGAAATTAACGACAATTCCAATAAGTGCCATTACTGCGGCAATTGTCTCTGGAGGAGTTAAAGCTGCTCCTAAAAATATTTTCTTGTAAACTTCAGATAAGATTTCAAATGCAATAATTCCAAGAAAAACAACTATTACAAGACCCACTAAAGGTTCTGCACGACCGTGCCCATATGGATGTAATTTATCCGGTGGTTTTAAGCTAATCCTAAAGCCGATGAATGTTATTGTAGATGTTAAAATGTCAGAAAAGGTATGGGCAGCTTCAGCTATAAGCGCTGTACTTCCAGATAAGATACCTATAACAAAATTGAAGATTGTTAAGCCTACATTTCCAATTATGGCTACAGAAACTGCTCTTCGCCCCATTTTCTTACGATCTTCAATATCCAAGAATAGGCCCCCTATTAAAATAAAGTAATGAGAAAGTTTAATGTTTAAAGTATTTATTTGTTTTTAAAAAATAAGAGGAAATGAAGAATAATGTTTTTAAACTATTTTTTATCAGTTTAAATCTTTTCTTCTTCATCAGATTTCTTTTTAAGGAATTCTACAGCCTGATCACGCATTATAAATTTCTGTATTTTACCACTTGCAGTAAGTGGGAATTCATCCACAAAGAAAACATGTTTTGGAACTTTATAACGTGCTATTCTTTCAATTCCGAAATCCCTTACATCTTCTTCAGTAAGATCAGTATCTTCTTCAAGTATTATGAAAGCACCTACAATTTCGCCGTATTTTTCATCAGGAATACCTACAACCTGCACATCTTTAATTCCAGGCATTGTGTAGTAGAATTCTTCAATTTCACGTGGATAAATGTTTTCTCCACCACGAATTATCATATCTTTAATTCGCCCTACAACTGTATAATATCCATTTTCATCCATAGTGACCAAATCACCGCTGTGAAGCCATCCGTCTTCATCTATTGCTTCTGCAGTTTTATCAGGCATTTTATAGTACCCTTTCATGACATTGTATCCTCTGCTACAAATTTCACCAACTTCTCCAGGCCCAACAGTTTCGCCAGTTTCGGGGTTAACAACTTTAATTTCACAATTAGGGAGCTTTCTTCCTACTGTTTCAACCCTTAATTCAAGCGGATCATCGACACTTGTTTGAGTAAATCCCGGAGAACCTTCAGTTAGGCCATAAACACTGGTTATTTCTTTCATGTACATATCGTCTACAACTTTTTTCATGGATTCTATTGGACATGTGGAACCAGCCATTATTCCAGTTCTAAGTGATGATAAATCAAACATATCAAACATTGGGTGAGAATATTCAGCAATAAACATTGTTGGAACACCATAAAGCGCAGTACACTTTTCTTTTTGAACTGCTGCAAGAACCATGAGAGGATCGAACTGTTCAAGCATTACCAGAGTTCCTCCATGAGTATACATTGCCATAAGTCCTAGTGTAACTCCAAAACAGTGGAACATCGGTACTGGAAGACATAATCTGTCTTTATCAGTGTATTTAAGGTTTTCACCAATATAATAACCATTATTAATTATATTTTTATGTGTAAGCATCACGCCTTTTGGGAAACCAGTTGTTCCAGATGTATATTGCATACAAACAACATCATCACTGTTAAAAGTCTTTTTAATCTCTAAAAGTTCTTTATCATCAGTATGTTTTCCTAAAAGAAGTAATTCATTGGTATTATAAAGTCCGCGATGCTTTTCTGGTCCAATGTAGATTACACTTTTAAGGCAAGGATATTCTTTACTTTTTAAGTTACCCCTGTTACTTGTTTTTAGTTCAGGAACAAGTTCATATAATACATTTAAATAATTAACATCCCTGAATCCTTCGGTTATAGCAATAGCCTTCATATCTGATTGCTTTAAAACATAATCAAGCTCGTGACTTTTATAAGCAGTATTTACAGTTACAAGTACTGCGCCTATTTTTGCACAGGCAAATAAAAATGTAATCCAATCTGGAACGTTTAATGCCCAGATTCCTACGTGATCTCCTTTTGTAATTCCAATTGAGAGCATGCCCTTTGCCAGCATATCCACTCTTTCATTGAATTCCTTATATGTAAATCTAAGGTCTCTATCGGGATAAACCATGAATTCATTGTCCGGGTACTTTTCAGCCTGTTTTTCCAGGAAATCATTGATTGTATCTTCTGTAAAAAGCATTTTAAACCCCCTAAATATCTTATTTAGAATTTTCCTCTTCAATTATTAAATGTTCATTTAATTGCGCCCTTATTGAATCAGGAATAGGTACTGCTTTTTGATTAATGAAATCAAAGTGTACAAGCACTGCTTTTCCTTTAGCTTTAAGTTCGTCGTCCTGCCAGGCTTCATGCCCTATAGTAAAAGAAGAATTACCAATATGAGTAATATAATTTCTAATCTCTACATCTCTCCCATAATACATCTGCCCAAGATAATCAAATTCAGTCCTAACAAGGATTAATTTCCAATTTTCATAACTTAAATCAAG
>JAEYSH010000150.1 GCA_023434825.1 Methanobacteriota archaeon
GTTCAGTTCCTGGAACATCTCCAACATCTTCAAATGTGCTTTCATCACTCCAAGCTCTTTGAAGGTCTTCAGAACAAAAACCCAGATCAGTATCATGATTTTCATAAATTAAATCCCATGTTTCTGAATCTCTAATTTCCCAGTACCAGTTATAAGTAATAGCACACTTTTCTTCATTCATTCCACTTGTTAAGTCTTTAGTTAGTCCTTGACAGACTTTAGATTCTTCTTTATATCCCACAACTAAAGTTTTACCATCATCAAGATCAATATGTTTTTCCCAAACATCTTTAGGTCCCGGAACCTTTTCTAAATCCGTATTAATTATCAAGTCCGAAAGTTCGTCTTTATTTACCATATTTCTGCACTCCATAAAACATGTGGATAAACTGAAATTATTAAGAGCTTAATTTCTATAAAAATTATATGATTTAATTTATACTTATTTTTTGCCATAAGCATGCTAATAAAAAAATATATTGTTAAAAAGCTTTATTTACCCTTATTTTTAAAAATAAAAGTCAATTTTTTCTTTATCTTACAAAAAATAAATATTAAAGATGAATATTAAACGCATCGCCCAATTTTAGGAGATATAACTCTTTTTATATCTTCATGAACCTTATTAACTCCGTTATTTGCATTTATAACAAAGAAATTATTTTCTTCAGCTAATTTGAGGTATTTTTTACGTATTTTTTCAAGAAAACTTTTATTTTCAAAGCTATCTTCACCATCACATCTTGTAAGAGCAGTTTCAACATCAATATCAAGTAGAATTACAGAATTTGGATTTTTAACATGTTTATTTATCTCATAAAGCCATTCTGGTTCGTTTTGATATACTATGCTTGAAAAAAAAGATCTGTCACTTATAACAATCTTACCAGATTTCTCTGCTTTTTCTATTTCATCCATCAATACCATTCTGTCAGCTGCAAAAAGTAGAGCCAGAGTTTTTTGGAAATTATCTCCAGTAGCTCCGGGATCTTTTAACATTTCCCTTATTAGTTTTCCAACTGGTGAGTCTGTGGGTTCAAAAATCCTTTTAACTTCACATCCATACTCTTCAAGCCATTTTTCAAGAAGAAGTATTTGAGTTGATTTTCCAGAACCGTCAATACCTTCTAAACAGATATACATAATATTCTCCTTAAATTAATCTAAACATAGTAGTATTAATTATTTTAGTCGTAAAAACTGGAATTATTAATTTTAATCCAAATGATTACCTAAATATTAACTCTATTTCTCTTTAAATAATATATAATTTCAAAACCTAAATAAGATCATTAATTAATTTTAAAAATTAAGTTTATTAATCAAGCCCAATTTACTGGAGAAAAATAATGAATAAAAAAATGCCCGAATTATTAGCACCAGCTGGAAGTATGGATGCCTTAAAAGCTGCTGTAAATGCAGGTGCTAATGCCGTATATCTTGCAGGGAAACATTTTGGAGCGCGCCACTATGCTGCTAACTTCAACGATAAAGAACTAGATGAAGCAGTAGATTTTGCGCATGAAAGGGGAGTAAAAGTATATGTTACTGTAAATACTCTCATTAAAGACCATGAGATTAAAGAAGTTAGTAAATATCTAATTTTTCTGTATAAAATAGGAGTAGATGCAGTTTTAGTTCAAGATATGGGCGTTATTTCACTTATTAAAAAATTAGTTCCAGAACGGGAAATTCATGCATCAACCCAGATGACAATCCACAATCTTGAAGGCGTTGAATGGGCATCGGAAATGGGAATTAAACGTGTTGTTTTATCAAGGGAAATGGGCTTATCTGAAATTAAAAAAATCAGCCAAAATATTAAAGATAAAGAAATTGAACTTGAAATTTTTGCTCATGGAGCTTTATGTTATTCATATTCTGGTCAATGTTTCATATCTTCATTTATTGGAGGTAGAAGTGGAAATAGAGGAATGTGCGCACAGCCATGCAGAAGAAAATATGATCTTGTTTTTGGAAAAAAAGATGAATATGGAAAACCTGTAAAATTAGCTTCTGCTAATATTAAAGACCCGTATTTATTATCAACACGAGATTTAGCGTTATATAAACATCTTGATAAAATTATAGAATTAAATATCAGTTCTCTTAAAATTGAAGGCCGTATGAGGTCTCCAGAGTATGTAGCAATTGTTGTAAGTACATATAGAAATGCTCTAGATTCAATAGCAAAAGGCAGATGGAAATCAAAAAAAGAAGATATTAATAACCTCAAATTAGCTTTTAGTCGTGATTTTACAGGAGGATACCTTTTAGAACCAAATTCAAGTCACGTGATGGGTAGAAATCTTCCAGGAAACCGGGGAATTTATGTAGGTCATGTTTTAAAATATAATAGAAATAATAAAGAAGTTTTATTAGAAATTAAAGGAAATATTGTCCCTCACAAAGGAGATGGAATCGTTTTTATATCTCCTAATAAAAGCATAAAAGATTATGGGATGTTAGTAACTGAAAATCCCCAAATTACGAAAAATAAAGTTAAATTTAAGGTTCAAAGACATTTAAATCCTGGAACAAAACTATACTTAACAAAGAGCAAAAAATTAATTGATAAAGCCCAAAAAATCATCAATGGAACTACTGATGAACTGAAAAATCAGATAATAATAGATTTAGATATTTTAATTGAAAATAATGGTATAATATTCATTAAAAGCAGTTTTAAAGGCAATGAAGGTTATATAAATATAGAAAAAATCGCTGATTATAAAATGGAAAAAGCTGTGAATAAGCCCATCAGTAAAGAAACCATTGCAAAACAATTTAAAAAAACTGGAAATACTTCATTTAAAATTAAAAACATAAATATAACCTATCCTGGTGGCCTTTTTGCTCCAATAAGCCAATTAAACCAGATTAGAAGAGAATTGTTTGAAGAAATCAGTTCTAAAATTATTTCATCTTACAAACCAACCCAAGAAAAAGTAGAAGCATCTTACAAGCACTTTAATGATCTAAAACATGAATTAGATAAATCATCAGATATCAAACAAAATAACAAAATTCCTCTTTTATGTGCATATGTTGATAATCTAGATGTCGTAAAAGCCGCTGCAGAACAGGGTTGTAAACGGATTTATTTTAATCCTTTTAATTTTTATAATCCTGTAAAATGCAATGCTAAGTCTGAAAATAAAAATGAAGATTATTTAAAATTAATTATTAAAGCATTTTCTATTTGTAAGGAAAATGATGTTGAATTTGTTTTAAAACTGCCCAATATCACCCCAACTTACTTTTTAAATAATATTAGGAATCTTTTAATTGATTCTTTTAAAGAAGGAATTGCTGGAGTCATGGTTAACGGAATTGGAGCTGCAAAATTTATTCAAGATATTAATCCCAAAATCAATTTATTCCCAGCATCAGGGTCCAATATTACAAATAGTGAGTCAATTGACTTATTAAAAGGATATTTCAAAACATTCACTATTTCTCCCGAAGTTTCAAAAGATGAAATTAAAAATCTTTCACTTGAGGTCCAAAAAAAGAAATTAGATGTGCATTTAGAGCTAATTGTCCATGGAAATTTAGAATCAATTGTTTCTAAGGACTGTTTAACTTGCTTAATTGATACTAACTTAACTGAAAAATCTCAAAATGACTTATTTTTCGCGATTAAAGATATTAAAGATCATATTTTTCCATTAAGGCTTGATAATGAATGTAGAACAGTTATTTTAAACTCTGTGGAGTTATGTCTAATTGATTACTTAAATCAAATTATGAAGATGAATATTGATGCTGTAGCTTTAGATTTACAGGGTCGTAGTCGAATTTATGCACAAGAAATATGTTCTATTTATAAAAATATGGTTGAAATTAGTATAAATAAACCCCCTCAAAAAAATAAGCTTAAAAGGGCCAAAGAAAAAATTAAAAAAATGTCCCTTGGAGGAATAACCACTGGAAATTTCATAAAAGGCACCACAAAGTAAATGAATTTACTTTTCTTAATAAAAATTTATTAATAAATTAAAACTAATTATTATATTGGGGAGTGATTAATTGCATTACTTCAATAAATATTTAGTATTAATTTTATTTTTGATCTTAGTTATTCTTACATCAGGCTGTGCAAATAACAGTAATTCAAATGTAAATAATCAAACAAGCCAAAATAATGTCTCCATGCAAAACAATAATTCAATAAATTCAGGCATTATTGTCACTGTAAGTTATCAGGGGACCTGGAACGGCACTATTTCGGATAATTCAGGGAACAGGACTGTTCAGGGAACTGGAAATGGGAGGTTCAATTTAGGAAATAATCAAAAATCAGTCATTGTCAATTTTCAAAAATTAGGAAATAATAATTTACAGTTAAGGGTTCAGTTATTAAATGGGACAACTGTTATCGAATCTCAAACAAACAGTGCACCATTTGGAACCGTTTCCATTAGCAGGAATTCATAATTTCTTAATTTGAAAAATTAAAAATATAAATACTAATGAATTAAAAAATACTACAGATAACTATGTAATATTAAGAAATTAAATTTAAAATGAAATAAATTCATTATTTTTCCTTTTCAAGTTTCTCTAAAGTGGATTTGAGAAATTCTTCATTCTCATCAGCCATTATAATCATTTCAATATATTTTTCATCATCACCAATGGAACGTATAACACTTCTTATTGCCAGAATACATTCAAGAGATTTTTGAGCCTCTTTGATGGTTTCTGGTTTAAATCGTGGGTGTCTCTGTACTTTTAAAAGAAATTCCACAATTTCAGACCATATATCCTCATCATCCTTGTTCATACATCTATTTATATTATTATTACTTAATATAATTTCACTTAATAATAAAAAGCCAAATCAATTAAACATTTACGTAATTATATAATGATTAATCATTATAAAATATGTTTATATATTAATAATTCGTTAGGTTATCTGTTAAAGTTAAGGAGGTTAAAGGAAACCCCTTTCCTTAACCACCAAAAATTGAATAATTGAGGAGGCTTTAAAACGAATTTAAACTTAAAGAATTTAGGAATACCCTTAGCTATACTTGCTTTTATAGTCGTTATGCTCATTCCTATGAATGGTTTAAGTCTTTCTGGCCACGCAGCACTAGCTTTACTTATATTCGCCATAATAATGTGGGCGACAGAGGCATTACACCTTGCCGTTACATCACTAATTATATTATTTATACAGCCCATTATTGGCGTTGCAACATTCCAGGATGCAGTAATAGGATTTGCGAATGGGATTATCTTCCTTATGATAGGAGGTTTCATTATTGCAGAAGCAATCCGAAAATCAGGATTGGCGACACGTTTAACCTATACAATGCTAAAAAAATTCGGAACAACACCTGATAGAAGCATATTTGTATCAGTATTTTCCACAGGTCTTTTATCTGCATGGATTGAAAATGTTGTAGCCTACGCAATGTTATTACCTATTATTAAAGAGATTATACCTCTTATGGGTGTTAAAGACCCTGAAAAAGGTGGATCAAACTTTGCAAAAGCTATGGTTCTTGGTGGATCCTTTGGTTCACTTGCAGGTGGATTCGGAACAGAAATAGGAACAGCACCAAACTTAATGGCCGCAGCTTACACGGGAATTCCATTTGCAAGCTGGATGGTCTTTGGATTCCCACTAGCAATCATAATGATGATCATAATCTGGAAAGTACTCGGAAGAGTTTATAAACCAGAAATCAGTGGAATAGTTGGTGGAATGGACACAATTACCCGTAAAATGGAAAATTTAGGTCCAATGTCTAAAAACGAAAAACTTTCAATAGTTATACTACTATTTACCATCGGATTATGGGTTACAACAGGAATAACAGGCTTAAACAGTTACAGTATCGCATTAATCGGTGCAGTGCTCTTCTTCGCGTTCAGAGTTCTGGATTGGAAAGACGCACAAAATGGTGTCGATTGGGGATTAATTATCTTCTTCGGAGGAGCACTATCTCTTGGAGCTGCATTACTAAACACCGGAGCAGCAGCATGGCTAATAGGCGTTATATTAAGCGTATTAGGACCTAACGCATCTACAATACTCATAACAATAGTATTAATGATTATTGCAGTTTCAATAACACAAGTAATGTCAAATATCGCACTTGCAGCAATATTAGTGCCATTATCAGTTACATTAGCACAAGCACAGGGATTACCAGTAGGACAATACGCAGTACCCGTCGCAATCGCATGTAGTTTATCATACATGCTACCAACAGCAGACCCAACTGTAGCAATGGCATATGGTACTAATTACGTGAGTATTAAGGAAATATTCAAAGCAGGGTTCCCTTTAATTATAATAGGAATCATAGTGTCTATAATAATTCTGTTCTCACCACTAGGAAGCTTAGCATTAGGAGCCTAAAAAACAAAACCCATAAATTGCAGAACGTAAATTCTGCAATCAAATTTATTTTTTTCTTTACTTCAACATAAAATAGCTATTTGGAGGCATTAAATATGCATAAAAAAATATTATTACCCATAGATAATTCAGAAGCATCCCAAAAAGCAGGAGAATACGCTATTTCCTCTGCAGACATAACCGGTGCAGATATAATTGTTTTACATGTTATTGATACATATTACTTAGAAGCTTTACCACAACTAGATTTAAGGGAAAAACTGGAAAAAGAGTTTAAAAAAGAAGGTAAAGAAGCCGTTCAAAAATTTGAGAAGAAAATTGAAGATGAACAATGTGCAGGTAACTGTAAAAACATTAATTTGATAAGTATGATTAAAGAAGGCAAGCCAGATGATGTTATACTCAAAACCGCCGGTGAGTTGGGTGTTGACCACATTGTAATGGGTAAAACAGGTAAACATAGACTGGAAAAATTTTTAGTTGGTAGCACAACTGAAAGAGTTGTAAGAAGAGCTGAAGTTCCTGTAAATGTCATATCCTAAATCTTAATTTTTATTTACTTTTCAAATTAACAAATATTATTTTATTCTTCTAATTCTTATGAATATCTCTCCAAAAGACAGATATACCTTCTTCTGATGGATAAACACTAAAATCAAACCATCGATCAGATACAAGTGCACCATGAGATTCAAAGCGTTGAATTTCCTGCATTTTAATTGCATTGTGGAATAAAGTTTCATAAATAGTTCCTTTAAGTTCAGGGAATCTTTCCCAAAAATTTTGTCCTATTAGTTCATCAGGATCTATACCAAAATATTCTCCTGCACATTTATTTACATAAATAAGACGCCATTGATTATCCAAAGCCATAAAACCATCTTTTATACTATCTAAAATTTCTTTAAATTGACTTTTACTTCTATTAAGCTCATCTTCAAAGTTTTTACGTTCAGTATCATCAAAAACATATCCTTTAACCTGAATAAGCTCATTAGACTCACTGAATATACCAACAACATTAGCAATGACATGAATTCTCATGCCGTCCGATCTCCGCTGCCAGCTTTGAAACCCCTGTATTTTACGCTCATTTTTAAGTCGAGTAACTATATAAGGCCAATCGAATGAATTTGCTTCTGAAATATTCCAATTTAGCGCATCTACACCATCATAGAAACCATATATTTCTGCAAATGCAGGATTACATTCTATTATATTTCCCTCAAGTGTTGCAATGAAATCTCCAGTTAAATCTTCATCAAACAAACGATGATACTTTTCTTCACTCTCTTTTAATGCATCTTCTCCCATCTTACGTTCAGTATCATCAAAAATATATCCTTTAACTTGTTTAAGTTCATGAGATTCGTCTAAAATTCCAACAACATTTGCAACAACGTGTATTTCTTTACCATCATGCCGCTTATGCCAGCTTTGATGATCCTGAATTTTATGTTCATTTCGAAGTTGATCAATTAAATTAATCCAGTCCAAGGAGTTAAACTCAGAAATATATGATTCAAGAGCTTTTTTACGGTCACTAAAACCATATATATCAACAAAAGCAGGATTACATTCTATTATTTTTCCTTCAAGGGTTGCAATAAAATCCCCTGTCAAATCATCTTCAAACCATTGCCTGTATTTTTCTTCAGTTTGAAGATCTTCTTCAGTTGATTCAATAATATCTTGAACTTGCACTAAAAAACCAGAATCAACAACAGAAATATTAAAATTAATAATAGCCCTTCCAGACCTTAAAGGAGAATAATAACCTCCACTTTCCATTCTGTCAAAGTCTAAAATAGATTTATTTTTTATAATTTTTTTATTAATTTCGTCTTTATTAATTCTAAAAACGGGATGATCAAATAAATTAAATCTTCTAAAAATATCTAATGAAGAAATTCCAAGAATTTGCATTGCAGAGTTATTAGCATCGATTAATGAGCCATTTTTATCATAAAAAAGGAATCCTATAGGCGAATTATCGAATATTTCTTCTTTGAAATTGTTATGCATCCTCTTACTCCCATATTCTTGTTTTTAGTTAAATCTAATAATAAATATTAAATCCAAATTGCGCATATTTATTTTAAATCGCTTTAATCAATCAATAAAATTATTTCAAGCGTCAAAAAATTTATATTAATAAAATTTATCAACTTATTTCAATATAAATTTATTTATGAGATTAATTCAAACATGTGTTATTAAAATTAAGAACAACCATCTACAAAATAGATTAAAAACATCATGTTTTATAAAGAAAATCTTCTAAAACTAATAAAAATAATGAGGAATAATAATGAAAAGAGACATTATTCGAATTAATGAAGAGAAATGTACTGGATGTGGAGAATGCATACCGGGATGTCCCGAAGGAGCTTTACAAGTTATTGATGGAAAGGCAAGACTTATAAGCGATTTATTCTGCGATGGTTTAGGAGCTTGTATTGGAAATTGCCCACAAGATGCGATTGAAGTAGAACAGAGAGAAGCAGAACTCTATGATGAATATAAAGTTATGGAAAATGTAATAGACGCAGGTCCAAATGTTATAAAAGCTCATTTGAAGCATTTAAATGATCATAGCCAGAATGAGTATTTAAATCAAGCCATTGATTTTTTAAAACAAAAAAATATAGAAGTTCCAGACTATGAAGGAGAAAATGAAACACAATGTGGCTGTCCAGGTTCAGCAATGAGAGATTTAAGCACTAATAAATCTGAAACTACTAATGAACCACAAATTTTAATTGCTGAACTTAGAAACTGGCCAGTACAATTACAGCTTTTAAATCCAAATGCACCATATTTAAAAAATGCGGATTTATTAATAGCAGCAGATTGCGCCCCATTTGCCTACGCTAATTTCCATCAGAGATTTTTAAAAGATAAAGTTTTGATAATTCTCTGTCCAAAGCTGGATAAGACCATTGAACAGTACGTGGATAAATTAACTGAAATTTTTAAAACTCAGGACATAAATTCAATCTCAATAGTACATATGGAAGTCCCTTGCTGCTCAGGAATTGAAGTTATAGTGAAAAGAGCATTAGAAAAAGCTCAAAAGAATATAATCATCAAAGATTATACCATATCCATCAACGGCGAAATAATTTAAGCCTACAAAATTCCAATCATGTGTAAACCAATGAATACGAGCAATGCAATAAAAACATAATTCAATTTTTTTCTTGGAAGATTATGGGCAACCCTAACACCAAACTGAGCCATAGGAACACTTACAACAACTAAGAGTGCAAACTGAAGCAAGTTTACGTATCCTAAGGAGTAAGGCGGCAAACCATTGACTCCAAGACCACTGAAAATATACGCCATTATACCTCCAATTGAAGTAAACACAATGACTGCTGATGATGTCCCGATAGCTTTGATTATATCATATCTAAGTAAAATGACCATGAAAGGCACAATGATAAACCCTCCTCCAACTCCAAGAAGTCCAGACATTAATCCAACAAATAATCCCCCCAAAAGGAAATAAATTATATTATATTTTGGTTTTTCATTTATTTCTGGATATTTAATTAAAAGCATTATTAAAGCAACTATTATAACTGCAAATCCAAATATAGACTTAAGTAAATCTCCAGGAATACTGGTAGCGATAATTCCCCCTAAAATACCTCCAATTACTCCAGTTGATGCTAGATAAATGGCAGGTTTTATTAAAACAGCTTTTTTTCTATAATGCCCATATGCGCCACTTAATGCTGTTGGAAGTATTACTGCAAGACTTGTCCCTAATGAAACTCTTATTGCAATTGTTGGATCAATTCCTATTGATGTCATTAGCCAGTACAAAATAGGGACCATTATAAATCCGCCACCGACACCCAACAGCCCTGAAGCAAATCCTATTCCCATACCGGTGATTAAAAGAACTATTATGTAAAAAAAATTAATTTCCATGATTTGATTCCTTTTCAATTTTTTAAAATCATTTATCTTTAAAATTATTTATTAGCTTTAAGGTAAATGTCACTTTCCCCATTCTAACAAAATCGAATTTAATTTTTGCACTCAAAACCGAAGGTTTGATAGTTTCGTAGCCTTGAAAATTGATACTTATCACACGCTAACCAAACTATATTTAAGCTGAAAAATATCATATATGAAAATAATATAATGAATATATAGTATAATAAAATAGATAAAATCTATTTTTTAATATTTATGCTAATAAACAAAATCTGTTTATAAATCAATTATAGCAATAATGCTGGCTCAATGGTGATAAAAAGTGGATCTAACTAATATCAAAGGCATCGGCGAAAAATTGGCCAAAAAAATTATGAATAACTTCAAAAGCGAAGAAGAATTAAAAGCCGCGATTGAAAACTTCGAAATTGATAGACTTTCAAAAATTGAAGGTGTAAGCCAATCTAAAGCCATAGAAATAATCAATGCTGCTCTGGGTAATCCTAAAGAAGAATTTTTAAAAACTGGTAGAGCTACACAAATTTATGATGATATATTACTTAGAATACTTAAATATGCTAATACAAAATATGGGAAAAACCGTATCCTTCTAATTAGCCCTACAATGGATACAAAAAAGATTGAAAGAAACCTGAAATTTGTAATGAATGCAAAGGAAACGGTTTCAAATCTACCAATAGATGAAATCAGTAATTTATTAAAAAAGGTTAATCCTTCAAGTAAAGATAAACCAAAATATGATCCATCAAAGGCAATACTTGTAGAATCAAGGGAAGATTACATAAGGCTAATGGATATGGATTTAAACAGATATGCAAACATTATAACTGCTGAAGAAGTAGAAAACCTGGAAGATTATGAATTTGTAATATATCTATTTTCTACAGGGCAAATAGAACTTGATGATGCTTATAATGTTGCAATGGTAACTGGTGATTCACTAGAACATGAAATAATCCCAGAAACTGTTCTTTCATATTTCTATACAAATTACGATCTATTATCTAATATACTAAAAATCAAAAAAATTTTAGAGCGAAAATCAGTAATTAGGGAAATCCTTGAAATATTGGATTCTTTAGAGTCAGGTAAAATTGATGAAAGCGTATTTGACACTGCTGTAGAAGAAGCAAAGAAAAAAGCAGACAGTAAACTCAAAGATGGTATTAAACAGGTTGATCTTAAAGGAGATGAAGTTTTAGCTTTGATGAATGAAGGAATGCCTGCTAAAATTCAAAACATATTCGATGATGTTATAAAAGAGGCCAAAGAAGAAATCAAAGAAAAAACAGGCTGTTCATTTGACCCATTTATTCAAAAATATCCAATTGAAGTAGATGAACAGGAACTGGAGAGAGTAAAAAGGCAGGAAATTGCAAAGGAACATCTAAATAAATTTGATAAGAAAGTAAAAGCCGCTTCAAGGCTTTATAATTTAAAAGAAACTGCAGAAGATGAAATTCATGAAATACTTGAGTTTGATTATGAATTTGCACTTGGTTGTTTTGCTTATTATTATGAATTAAATCCACCTCAAATCGGCAATAATTTTAATTTTAACGGTGCAATACACCTTAATTTAGCATTGGATGAAGACATTCAAAGAATTGATTATTCTCTTCAAAGTCCAGAAAATGTTGCTTTACTTACAGGAGCAAACAGCGGTGGAAAAACTACACTTCTTGAAACTCTAGCCCAGATATCAATAATGACACACATGGGGCTTCCAGTTTGCGCAGAGAAGGCAACAGTAAAACTTGCTGAAGAAATATATTTCTTTTCTAAACAGAGATCACTTGATGCTGGAGCATTTGAATCATTTTTAAATACATTCATGCCTGTTGTGATTACAGATACATCTAAGCTTGTGCTTCTGGACGAATTAGAAGCAATTACAGAACTTGAAGCTGCAGTTAAAATTATTGCAAGTTTCATAGATTTATTGAAAGATTCAGATTCATATGCAGTCATTGTAACCCACATGGCGCGTGAAATAATGAAATTCACTGAAGTTAGAGTAGATGGAATCGAGGCTAAAGGTCTGGACGATAAATACAATTTACTCGTTGATAGAACTCCCCGAATGAATTATCTGGCAAAGAGTACTCCAGAATTAATTTTAAGGATGATCTATGAAAAATCTGATGGAAAAATAAAGGATATTTATGGACAGATACTAGAGAAATTTTGAGGAGAAATAAATGGTCTTTTGCTCTAATTGTGGAACTGAAAATGATGATGGTGCTGATCTTTGCAAGAACTGCCATAAAAAATTATATTCGGCCAAATCTAACAGGGAAGTTAAATTCGTAGCAATAGTAGCAATTTTTGCAATTGGAGTTGTTTTGATATCTCTTTTTGGATTAATGGATAATATGGCATACATTCCTACTGTATCTGGTGAACATATTTCAGCATATAAAGCCTCATGCACTGAAATAGATTTAAATAAAGATGTAGAAGATTTAAATCCATTCATTGGGCAAAAAGTAAAAGTTAAGGGAAAAATGATAGATTCAGTTGATGGTACTTCAGATAGAATTTATTTAACACTTAAAGTTGATAATTTAACCTATTATCCGTATGTAGATGTTTCGTATTCATCAAAAATCCCCTTCAATAAAGGAGATGAATTGGAAGTTTATGGAGAATATGATAGTTATGAGATAATAGATAATAATACTGTTATACCTTTCATTAAAGGAGCTTACATAGAAAAAGTTTGACCTGATTTTTTTTAAATATTATTTTTTTCTTTTTAATAAGTAATAATATAATCTTTGAAAATCATAAATATACTAAATTTGAATATTTGGAGGTTATATTATGAAAGTTAAATACACTAATATTGCGGTTAAAAACCTTGAAGAATCTGTAAAATTTTATACTGACAAATTAGGGTTTGAAGAAAACCATCGCTTTAATCCCGAAAAAGGAATGACCATTGCTTTCTTGAGAGGTGACGGAGACAGCATGATTGAATTAACTGAAGGTATTGAAAATATAGATCCAAAAATGAAAGATAAAAAAGGACTTTTTATGGTAGGATTAGAGGTTTCTGATATGGATAGAACTGCTCGAGAACTCAAGAATAAAGGAATTAAATTTACAAGAGGACCTATTGATACTCCAAATGGGACTAAAATTGCATTTCTCGAGGATCCTCAAGGTGTGCAAATCGAACTAATACAACCACCTTAATTAATTTTTTTAATTTAAATCTTTTTAATTATTTTCACTAGTTAAAGCCAATATTAACCTTATTTTGACATAATGCTATTTTTAAATAAGATTTAGCATATAAAAAAAAATATAAAAAAATGGATACTAATTTTAGTGGTTAAATATGTATTTTTAAATGAATAAAAATTCTAACGACTAAAAAGAAAAATTTAAGTAATAATCATTTTATATATTTATTAAAAACGCTTTTTGGTGAAAAAATGGATCGTGACCGTTTAATTCTACCAGCTATAATCATTATAGTTATTTTAATTGCAGCTATTGTAATAGCAGCATTAGCAGGAAACAATACATTCAATAGTGGCAGCCTTTATTTTGAATATCCGAAAACATGGTCGCAAGACCACGTTGTAGGTGATTTTAGCAATAATTCACTATATTCTGAAGTAACTCTAACATCTAACATTCCAGATAGAACAAGTCCAACTTCATACATTGTAATTCAAATGCAGAAAAAATCTCAAGGAACATTAAAACTGCCAGGAACAAATGAAATCGTTATGAACACCACTAACTCAACAATAGGTACGACCAATGTCGGAAATATCAGAGCTACTCAACTTGGAACTTTCGGCCCAAGTGTAGCTGAAAAAGTTACAATCGTCGAAACTTCTGGTTATTATCTTGTATTAGAATATATTTGCCCTCCGAACGCTTTAAATCAGACTGAACAGGACTACAATACCATTTTAAAGACTTTAAGGTTGCAATAAAATTTAATTCTTTTTTTTATTTTTCTATTCAATACATTACAATTCAAATTTCCCATCTTTAAGAGAAAATGAATTATCTGAATATTCCCTTAAATCAGAATTATTTGATGCCATTAAAATTAGATGATTATGTGCAGCATCTTTTAATAAACCCATAAATCTAATACTGCTGCTTGAATCAAGTTCACCAGTAGGTTCATCAGCTAAAATAATTAAAGGATCATTTATCATTGCCCTTGCAAGTGCTGCCCTTTGTTGATCTTCTAATGAGATTTCATCAGGAAATTTCTTTATTTCATCTATACCAACGAGTTTAAGTTTTTGAATTGCTTTTTGTTTGTCTTGATTAACCATAGGAATCATTACATTTTCAAGAATGTTCAAATAGGGAAATAAATTATCTCTTTGATAAATAATTCCAATTTCACTTCTTCTTAAGTTGCTCCGTTCTGATTTAGATAAACTAGAAGTGTTTTTACCATTAATTACCATTTTACCTTTTGTAGGGACATCTAGCAAACTTGTAAGATTTAGCAATGTACTTTTACCAGATCCAGAAGGGCCAGAAACTAGATTTAATGAATTTTTATTAATTTTAAAATTTATTTCTTTCAATGCATCAACTTTTGTATTCCTCTCTCCAAATGATTTCCAGACATCATTAAATTCCAAAATTGATCTATTCATATACGTAAAGCCCCCACAGGATCCAATTTAACGTTATACCAGATAGAAAATGATGCAATTAATGCACTTAGTATAGCTGTAATAAATATTGCAAAAAAAGGTAACCATAAAGGCATTACAATTGAAAAGAGGGCTATTTTAATTACGCTCGATAAAACAGTGATTCCAATTAAAACCAGTACAGTGCCAATTATTGCCCCGATAAAACCTAATAAACCAGCTTCTAAAAATAAGCTGAACATTATCTGGATTTCGCTAAATCCAAGAGATTTCAGTAAACCTATCTCTCTTTTTCTTTCAACTAAATTCATATCCATTGCATAAGTTATTCCAAAAATCCCTACTAAAAAGACTATAGAAGCCATTAAATCGAGAAAAGATATTAAATTCCCCAAAATACTACGAATTCCATTTACTAGTTGAGAATTAGAAAGATTTGAACCCAATATAGAATTTACATAAGTATTTATTGTAATTAAAGCATTATTAAGCATCATGCTATTGCTGTTTGTTCCATTAGAAATTGTTTCATTTGCTCCTTGAGTTTGGCCGAGGACTGTCGTAATCCCAATTCCAGAACTAATCAATATTAAAAGAATAATAACTCCAAATGCAATTCTTAAAACAGTAGAGGTATTTCTCCACCAGTTCCGGCGCAAATTTTTATAGGATAAACTGTAAATACCCATATTAATCATTATCTTTATTATTTGGACTTTTTGTCCCTTTATTCTCTCTTCTTTTTTTAATAATATAACCAACAATTGCTAAAACTATAATTATTGCAATTATGTCGTTTAAAAATGATATTTCATCCACCAATTTTATGTAAACATTTCCTAATTGCCATCCTACAATAGCAAGAATTGTTGCCTGAATTAAAGCTCCAAAGAATGTTACGACTAAATAGTTCTTTAAAGGATACTTGATAAGACCACAAAAGAGATTTACAGCAATACTTGGAATTACAGGTATGCATCTAGCTCCAAATAAAAAAAGATAATCATATTTACTTTTTTTCACCCTTTCTTCTACATTTTGAATATCTTCTACAGATACACCCAAATATTTCCCTGATCTTTCTACAAATGGTAATCCAATTTTATAAGATATAAAATAATAAAATAATGAACCTAAAGTAACTCCCGCAGCTGCTGGAACTGACACCTTAAAAAATAGAGTGATTAAAGTACTCGATGAAAAAGTTAATCCCTTCATTATAATAAAACTTGAACCTAAAACAACAATGCTTGAAGGTATAGGTGCAATTATTTGCTCCGTAATAGATCCTAAAAAAACCCCTAAAATACCATAATTTAAGAAAAACTGTTCAAGAATAGTAATAATTGACATGATTTCACGCGTTATATTAATAGATTAAAGTTCTTTTACCTTTTTATTCATTTAGAAATTATGCTATATATTTTTATATTAAATTTAAGATTTTTAATTTTTTAAAAATATTTAAAAGAAAAATGGTTGAAAACAGTTTTAAGTTATTTATACAATATCTTTTGTAATAATATATAAAATTATAAATAATAAAACAAGAATATTTCTATTTGGAGAGTTGTTGGATAATAAAAAAGAGGTGATGGTATGCAAAGAATAGGAAGTGCATTAGCCCTTATAATTCTTGGTATAATTGTTTTAGCTTTCCCACTTTTAGGAATTATCCCACTAGCAGTTCTAACTGGTGTTGCAGTTCTATTTTTGGGTATTGGTCTACTATTAACCGGAATAAATGCTATGGGTCAAAATACAGCCCTGGGCATAATTGAATTAATTTTAGGTATTCTTGCTATAATTTTAGGTATAGGATTTATCTTTAATCCAGCATTATTCAGCTTTGTAGCTGCATTATTTGTATTCATTGCAGGTATATTCCTGATAATTGCAGGAATTGCAAGTATAGCAACCAAAGCTGGAGGAAATAGATGGACTGGTGTAGTAGCATTAATATTAGGTATATTATATATAATTGTAGCCTACATAATTAAAGATCCACTTTATTTAGGAATATTAATAGGTTTATGGCTTTTAATTACAGGAATAATATATTTATTCCAAAAAGATTAATTTTACCCCAATAACTCTCTTTTTTAACATATATTGTATCCTTAAATCTAAAATAACTTTAAAAAGTTTTATTTTTCTAAAAAAAAGTTTATTTAATACTAGAATCAATTAAAAAAAATAAATACTAACTTACGTAATTAAGTATGTTGCCTGCATACTAACTCACTGGTTCACAGGTAGATAACCCTTTCCTCCCCGAGCAACCCTCGAAGCAGGCAGTCTGTCCAGTGCTGGGTTTCTCCTAATCATAGAAGGCTCAGCCAACCTCATAGAAGGACCGTAGGCACCAGTCGTAAAGATATGACAATAATTAATTTGTAATTTATAAAGATAAATATTTGTGTTGTAAGTTTTGTTTGACTAAAACACTCACTCTGATGAAATTATTAACAAACAAACAACAAAATAATAAAAACTAAGTGAATTTGAAAATGGCCGGCAGCGTCTTAAATTTCCCATAACCGCAGTTACAGTACACAATAAAACGCAGGAGGACTTTACTTCTAGGATCGAAACGAGACTAGGTGTGGCCCCTCCGCTATGGCCGCCGTACCAA
>JAEYSH010000154.1 GCA_023434825.1 Methanobacteriota archaeon
GAGCAATAATATCCTTTTCATTTTCTACTCCTGATAAAAAACTGGCTAAAATATTTGAACCAAATGCTCCATCACCCCAAGAGCGCCTTGAAACCATGAAAAAATTTAAAGATGAAGGATTCAGGACAGGGATTTGCTTTATGCCTGTTTTACCTTATTTATCCGATTCTGAAAAAAGTATAGAAAAAATGGTTGTTTTAGCTAAAAATTATGGTGCAGATTCCATTTTAACTGCAGGATTAACATTATTTGGAGATGGGCCAACTGATTGCAAAACAGTTTATTATAATACAATTGAAAAACATTTCCCTGAACTTTTAGAAAAAACTAAAAAGTTATTTGGGAAAAATTTCTATCCTGATCCCAAATATCAACGAAAACTTACTGAAAGAGCAAATACAATATGTAAAAAATACGAAATTAAAAACAGAATAATCTAATATAAATATTTCCATTAACAAAAGTGTGATTCAATGACAGCAGAAGTAAGATTTGGGCCTGCTGGAAGGCCTATAGGCTACAAAGGCAAAACAGAAAAAGTATGTGATTATATTAATGAAATTGGGTTGAATGCATTTGAATATCAGGCCACTTACGGCGTTAGAATTTCAAAACAATCTGGTTTGAAACTTAAAGAGAATGCAGATAAAAATAATGTTTTAATTTCCATGCATGCTCCTTATTACATCAATTTATGTTCTCAAAAGGATGAAACAATTAAAAAATCCATAGAAAGACTTGTCCAATCAGCTAGAGCTGCAGAATGGTTAAATGCTTACAGAATAGTATTTCATACTGGTTTTTATACTAAATATTCTACACAAGAAGCTATGGATAAATGCAAAAAAGCTATTGAAGAGCTATTAGAAAATTGTGAAAGTGCTGGAATTAAAAATTACACCTTTGCACCGGAAACAACAGGGAAAAAATCACAGGTGGGTACTCTTGATGAATTAATCCATATCTGTCAAACTTTTGATAATTTCGCCCCAACTGTTGATTTTGCTCACATGCATGCGCGGTCTGGAGGAAGCATTAAATCTAAAGAAGATTATGCAGAGATATTTGATAAAATTGAGGCAGAATTAGGCCTTTCTACACTTCATTCCCATTTTACAAAGATCGAGTATACAGACAAAGGTGAAAGGAAGCACCATATCCTTGCAGATGAAAATTATGGACCTCCACTAATCCCATTACTTGAATTAATTTCAGAGAATGGATATAATGTAACATTGATATGTGAAACTCCTCTTATTGATATTGATTCCCGGCAGATGAAGAATGAATATGAAAAAATTCAATAAATTTTTGATCATTAGATTTTAGCAATTATTATTTCTATCCATCCCGGTTTAGAAGTGCTAAAATATTCATTATGCTTTTTTCTTATTTTTTCCATATCACTCATGTCAAAATGACTAATCATTTTACAATTTAACTCTTCAAAAAGCTCATAAACTTCTTTTTCAGAATATTTATTTATTTCAGGAACATTACACCTTTCTTGAATCAAATTAAAAACATTTTCTGCAATATATCTATGTTCCTGGCCTTTAATTTCATTATAACGTACCAGATATTCAAGAATAAACAAATTTTGATTATTTGATGATTTAAAATCCATTGCTAGCTTTTTTAGGATTTCTTTAGATATATAATAACTTATACCTTCAGCAACGATTATTGTGGACAAATTTACATCATATTGATTTTTAAATTCCCCCAATAATGCATCTAAATCCGTGTTTTCGTCAATTTTAGAGGATATTAATTTAATTTTAGAAGAGATTTCAGGAAAGTAAGTACTGTAAATTTGTTTTTTATATTCCATATGGTCCTGATCTATTTCAAATATAGAATCAACCTTATCACCATATTTATCTATTATTTCAAGAGGAAGAGGACTCATTCCAGAACCTAAAATGACTATTTGACAATTAGAATTCAAATCATCGATTTTATTGTGGATAATTTGATTTATTAAGTACTTTCTGTTAATTATAACTTCATCATACCAGTTACATATGAAATTACATTGTTCAAGCAATGCATCCCCTTCAGATAAATCAAGATGTTTTAAAAACTTCTTTGATGGATAATCCTTGTAAATTTTCATAGCCCACAGAATAACTAAAGCAGACGTAGATCCTAAATGATATATAACCATATAGCTCACAATTTAATTTTTTAGGTATTTCAAGACAATATATAAATCATTATGTTAAACTATCCAAATTCTAATTTAATCTTCTTTTTTGATGATAAAGTTTTTATTCATTGTTTTCCATATGGTAATATGAAAATGTTTAATATTAAATTAACTTACGATTTTTTAATGATTAAATCTATTTTTATTAGCTTATTTAATACAGGAAGGTGTATTAGTGAAATTTAACAATGTAATGCCTGATTCATATTTAACAGAGAAAAAAACATCACATACCACAAGTGGACCTAAAAAAGAGGCCAAAGTAGTGGTTTTACAATCAATTGGTTATCCATTTCTATGTAATTTAGTGGAAAATCCAAAAATAGAGATATTTGACAAAGAACTTTTTGAACTTTACGCTAGAGAGCAGTGGGAGGGCTTTTTAGTTAGCGAAGGCTCTTTTTTATTTGATCAAAAATTATTGCCTGACTTTGCATTCAAGATTATTAAAGCACATCCTAATAATTCCCAGATTACCCCAAATACTTCCATACTATTGATGGAAAACGAAGAAGAAAAAGAAGTTAAAAAAATTGAAAGTAAACTTAAAATGGAAGATGTAATTGGACAGGAACGTGCTAAAACCAAATGTAAAATAATAATGAAATACCTGCAGGAGCCAGAGAAATTCAAAGAATGGGCGCCACGTAACGTGCTTTTTTACGGTCAGCCAGGGACAGGGAAGACAATGCTTGCTAAATCCCTTACAAACGAGCTTAAAGTACCATTATTCCTGGTTAAAGCAACAAGACTCATAGGTGAACATGTTGGTGACGGTGCAAGACAGATACATGAATTATTTGAAGCTGCATCCCAATCAGCACCATCTGTAATATTTATTGATGAAATGGATGCTGTTGGTCTTGATAGAAAGTACCAATCACTTCGTGGAGACGTTTCAGAAGTTGTAAATGCATTATTAACTGAAATGGATGGAATAGATGAAAATTATGGTGTCGTTACTATAGGTGCAACTAATAACCCTAACCTTCTTGATTTTGCAATAAGGAGCAGATTTGAAGAAGAGATAGAGTTTGAAATTCCAAATAAAGATCACAGGAAAGCAATGATTACAAATAATATTAAAACAATGCCCTATGAAGTAGATGTAAATATTGATAGGCTTGTATCTGCAACTAAAGGCCTTTCTGGAAGAGATATAAAAGAAAGAGTGTTAAAAACTGCGCTTCATAAAGCAATTTCTGATGATAATGCCAAAGTTACATGGGAACACATGGAATATGCGCTTAAACTTCAAAAGAAAGAGAAGAATGAACCCAAGCATATGTTTGCATAACTGAATTAATTGGATGATAAATCATTCAATATCTAATTTTTTATTTCAAATCATTGACTTCTAAAATTTCCATTTTTTTAAATTTATCCAGTAATCAAAGAATATTTACATAGAATCTCATTTTTCAAGTATTATAAAAACATTTAAACACTATAAACTCTAATAATGCATCAACAGCTAATCAATTAATCTGGAAGTAAATCCGATGAAAATAAGTGAAATGCTTTATGATGCAGCAAAATATCCATTCTCTGGAGTAAAACAGTTACTATTACTTGGTTTAATGCTTCTAATAATCAGTTTATTATTAGGCCAGAATGATGAGTTTTATATCATTTTACAAAATATTCTTGGTGATAATGGTTTATTAATTGTTTTATTACCCTTTTTAATAATATCTGCGGTTTTTATCCTCATAGAAGCAGGTTACAGTTTTAAAGTAATCGAAGAAAGTATTTTAAGGGTTAATACTCCGCCTAAATTTAATAATTTCACCCATATGATCAAACACGGCATAAATGAAATATTCATTGCTTTCATATACTTCATTGTACCATTTATTATCCTGCTGGTTATTTTAGATGATGCTTTTTCCCAAATAAATTTAGGATTGCCGCAGATAAGTGATGAACTTACAATTTTTATTATAATAGCTGCATTTCTTATAGGATTTGTTGCAGATATCATTTTTACAGTTGCTATACCTCATATGGCATCTAAAGGTGGCGCCTTCAGAGAAGCATTTCGATTCAGTGAAATATTCCATAAAATAAAACAAATTGGTTTTAAAAAACTTTTTTTAAGTTATATAATCGTGATATTAGGAATAGTAATAATTGGCGGCCCAATATTAAAAGAAATTGTAGGATCAGCTAATATATACGGTTTTTTCATTTCAGAAGAACTAATTGCACCCTACTTAATCATGTTCGCCTCAAGATTTACAGCATTAATTTACATGGAGTCTCTTTAGTTTAAACTAAACAGAATGGAATGCATCTCTATTATTATGGTTAATACTGAATGAATAATATCTTAAAAATCGTTTGAAACTGAGGATATACTTAGATTATCCATTAGCCATCAAGATGCTCATGACATATTTGAAGATTTAAGCAAAGGCTTATCCAAAGCTTAAAAACTTTCTATTTTTTTTTATTTTCAAAATAATATCAACTATTTACAAGATGAAAAACATAAATTTGACTGTTTATTAGAATTAATAATTTTAAAACTCATTTAATCATTGATTAAAAACCCCAAAATAGGATGAATTTTAAAAAATAAATAAATAATTAATGTATTAATTTAAAGGAGACTTATAAATGAATTATGATTTGATAATTCTAAGATATGGAGAAATAGGTGTCAAAAGTCCCAAAGTAAGGCGTAGATTCGAAAATCAATTGATATCCAATATTAAAAAGAAGCTTGATTGTAAAATTGATATTAATCAAGGTAGAATATTTCTATATCCTGAAAATTACGAAGATGCAGAGGCTGCTTTAAGTAAAGTAATAGGTTTAGTTTCTTATAGCCCTGCAGTTTCCACTGAAACAGATTTTGATAAAATAGAAGAAACTTTAAATAAATATGTTGATGATTTACTTTCTGAAGGTTTATTCGACAAAACAAAAACATTTGCAGTAAAAGGAAGGCGCGTAGGTACTCATGACTTTTCAAGTCAAGAAATGGCCGGGTTTTGCGGATCAGTAATTATTAAAAAAACTGGAGCACCTGTAAATTTAAGTAACCCTGAATTTACATTTTACGTTGAAGTAAGAGATAATAAAACCTACATTTTCCATGAAAAAATACCCGGACTTGGAGGACTTCCAATTGGAACCCAAGGAAAAGTAGTAGCACTGGTATCTGGAGGTATAGATTCACCTGTTGCAACTTTCATGATGATGAAGAGAGGCTGCGAAGTTATAGTCCTTCATTTTAATAACTATCCATACACCGGCGGTTCCAATGAAAAAGTAATGAAAATTATTAAAAAACTTGAAGAATACTCCCCTTCAAAATTGGAATACTATGAAGCAAACTATGGAGATTATTTAAAATCATGTATAGAAGATGCTCCAATTCGCCTTACATGTGTACTTTGTAAAACAGGAATGTATAGAATTGCCGAAGATATAGCAAAAAAAGAAGGCGCCTTTGCAATAGTTGATGGGAGCAGTTTAGGGCAGGTAGCTTCTCAGACACTGCCTAATTTACTTGCAACAAGATATGTTACCAAAATGCCTGTTTTAAGCCCTTTAATTGGCCTTGATAAGATAGAAATCGAAAATATCGGTAAAAAGATTGGTACATTTGACATATCAATTCTTCCAGCTCCCGGATGTACAGCAGTTCCAAAATATCCTGAAACAAATGCAGATCTTGAAAAATATTTAGAAGTTTTAGAAGATATTGATTTTGAAGAAAAAATTGAAGATGTAATATCTTCAATTAAAACTGGAAAAGAATAATCCAGTTCTCTTTTATTTTATTAATTTTGTTTTAAAATTGATTTTTCATTATAAGTGTCATAAAACTTATATGTAACAATTGTTATATAACTATTGTTAATAAATTTGGGGAATAAAAATGAGTTTTTCAAAAATATCTGAAAAAGAAGTAACAAAAGCCATTGTAGAAGGCTTTGCTAATGAATTCATAGATTATATTGAAAGTGATGTAATTATTGTTGGAGCAGGTCCAAGCGGGCTTGTAGCAGCTAAAAAACTCGCTGAAAAGGGTGTTAAAACATTACTCATAGAAAGTAACAATTATCTCGGCGGCGGTTTCTGGATAGGCGGCTACTTGATGAATAAACTTACAGTAAGAGCTCCCGGTCAAAAGATTCTTGATGAAATTGGAGTACCATACGAGGAAGTAACAGAAGGATTATTTGTTGCGGACGGACCTCATGCCTGTTCTAAACTTTTAGCAAGTGCAATGGACGCTGGAGCCAAAGTAATTAACATGACAAAGTTCGATGACGTTGTTGTACGTGAAGATCGAGTTAGTGGTATTGTTATGAACTGGACACCAGTATCTGCTCTTCCAAGAGCCATAACATGTGTTGATCCTGTTGCAATTGAATCAAAAATCGTAATAGATGCAACAGGTCACGATGCAGTTGTTGTAAAATCATTAGAAGAACGCGGACTTGTAGATATTGAAGGTTTCGGCGCTATGTGGGTTGAAAAATCCGAAGATGCCATCGTTGAACATACCAAAGAAGTTTACCCCGGATTATTTGTAACTGGAATGTCTGTTGCAACCACCTACGGTCAGCCAAGAATGGGTCCTACCTTTGGAGGAATGCTACTTTCTGGTGAAAAAGTTGCTGAATTAATTATTAAAAAATTAAAAAGCAACGGAGACATCAAAGTAGGCGAAGCTGCAGTAGTTGGAAAATAATTAATTTCCTTATTTTTTTTAATTTTCTATTTTTATAAAAAAATATTTAAAAACGATTTTTATGGTAGCTAAAATTATAGCAGTTTGTAAGAGTGAAAAGAAACAAACTAAAAAAATTGATGTGAAATATGCATCCCTTGAAGAAAACATTGGTATAATTGGTGATGCTCATAGCAGTGGCAATACACACCGCCAGATAAGCTTACTTGCAATTGAAAGTATCAATAAAATGAGAGCTCTTGGCTTAAATGTGAACCCTGGAGACTTTGCAGAAAACTTAACTACTGAAGGAATTGATCTTGCTTCTCTACCAATTGGAAAAAAAATAAATGTAGGCAAAGAGGTTATTTTAGAAGTAACTCAAATCGGTAAAGAGTGCCACACTCGTTGTGCAATTTACGAGCAAGCAGGAGATTGTATTATGCCAAAAGAAGGAATTTTCGCTATAGTAATTGCAAGTGGAGAAGTAAAAATAGGAGATGAAATAAAAATAATTTGAAAAAGAATGTTTTTATTCTTCTTCACACGTTGTACATACGTGTTTTTCAACTTTTTCTCCTTTCTTTTCCCGGTAGTTATCAATTGCAGCATGTAAAGCATCTGCTGCAAGGTTAGAACAGTGCATTTTAACTGGTGGAAGCCCTTCAAGGTTATCTGCAACATCATTTCTTGTTATTTTTAGCGCCTCATCAATAGTTTTTCCCATTGCCATCTCTGTGACCATACTACTTGTTGCAATAGCAGCACCACAGCCAAATGTTTTAAATTTAATATCTTCTATAACATCGTCTTTTACTTTAATGTAAATAGTCATCAGATCTCCACATGTAGGATTTCCAACAGTTCCAACACCGTCTGCATCTTCTATTTCGCCAACATTCCTTGGATTTTGAAAATGTTCCATTACTTTATCGCTATACATATAATCGACCTCTAATTATAGATAATTAAATTATTCTCTTCTTTCTGCCCCTGGTATTGCACACCAAAGAGGAGAAAGTTTCCTTAAGGTTTCAACTACTTCTTTAATGGATTCAATAGCATGATTTACGTCGTCTTCTGTGTTTTCTTTTCCAAGTGTTAAACGTAGCGATCCATGTGCATCAACCTGTTCCAATCCAATAGCAGTTAAGACATGCGAAGCTTCTAATTTCTTTGAAGAACATGCTGATCCAGTTGATGCTGCTATTCCTTTTGAATCAAGATGTAATACTAATGATTCGCCTTCAATTCCAGTAAATCTGAAATTAACATTATTTGGAAGCCTTTTTGTTCGGTCTCCATTTAAATATGATTGTTCTATTGAATTAAGTACTCCATCTATTAATTTGTCCCTTAAATTTGTTATATATTTCGAATTGTCAATAAGATTTTTTTGTGCCAGTTCACATGCTTTACCAAGACCAACAATTCCAGACACATTTTCTGTACCTGGCCTTAATCCTTTTTCGTGTCCTCCACCATGAATAATAGGCTCTAATCGTACTCCTTTTTTAACATAAAGTGCACCTATTCCTTTTGGGCCGTATACTTTGTGTGCTGAAAGTGAAAGCATGTCCACATTCAATTCTTCAACATTTACAGGGATTTTTCCAACACTTTGAACTGCATCAGTATGGAAATAAATTTTCTTTTCCCTTGCAATTTTACCAATTTCTGATATTGGCTGAATTGTTCCAATTTCATTATTGGCATGCATAATGGTGATAAGAATAGTTTTATCAGTTATAGCATCTTCCAGATCAGAAATTCTTATAATTCCTTCTTCATAAACCGGTAAATATGTAACTTCAAAACCATTTTTTTCCAGATATTTACAAGTTTCCTCAACTGCTGGATGTTCTATAGCGCTTGTGATTATGTGATTTCCTTTATCTTTTAAGCGGTAAGCTGTACCTTTGATTGCGATGTTATCAGACTCAGTTCCACCGCTTGTGAAAATAATTTCTTCAGTTTTTGCTCCAATAAGTAATGCAACCTGTTCTCTAGCATTTTCCATAGCTTTTCTCGCATCTCTTCCCAAAGTATACAATGTAGAAGCATTTCCAAATTTCTGGACAAAATATGGTTCCATTGCCTTAAAGACTTCTGGATCAACCTGTGATGTGGCTGAATGATCCATATAAATCATCATTTCACCTCTTATTTGATTAAACGTCTTTTATTTAATTATAAAGTATTTAACTACAATATATGCGATTTTTATTTATAATAAACCGCCCTAAATGTTCCATCTGTGTGATACTTAATTAATTATATATGAAAATTAATTATCTTAAATTTTTTTAATTAATCCCTAGCAATTAATGTACTAATATGATCAGTTGTTATAATTCCGATAACCCTTCCACCATCATCAACAACAGGAAGGGATGAAATATTGTATTCTTTCATCTTTTCGGCTGCAAGTTCTATCTGACTATCAGGCATGGTTATTATGACATCCTTTGTCATTATATCGTCTAATTTTCTGCATTTTAAGGCAACTGCTTTGGATATATCCCACGCAGTCACTATACCTATTAATTTATCATTTTCAGTTACAACAGGTAAATGTGTAACTTTTTCTTCAAGCATCAACTTAGCCGCTTCATCTATGCTTGATCCTTCATCTATTCTGGCCACAAACGGTGTCATGACGTCCCTAACAAGAATTTCAGATAGGAATCCATTTATAATATAATTTAATTGTCCTTCCTCTAAAAGGAATGCGTCATGCCCATAGGGTGATTTCATTTCTCTATAACTCACATCTATGTTATTTGCAGTTAATGCCATTACTATTTCCTTTGACTGTGCTGGAGGGTAAAGCCAATCTGAATCAACTGAAATTACTAGAAATTTAGCCTTTACATCTTTTAATCCTTCAGCAAGGGACCCGTTTTTTGTAAGGTCAAAATAATCCATTGCTTTTGATATGTAAAGATATGAATTTGCATCGAATCTTTTAACAAAGGATTCTCCTTGATAATGGAGGTAACTTTCCACCTGGAAATCAAGTGAAAAGTCAAAACCGTATTTTTCTTTATCTTGAAGTCTCCTTCCAAATTTCTGGTACATTGATTCATAACTGAGATATGTAATATGTCCTATCATTCGAGCAAGGGCTAATCCATCTTTAGGGATTTCATCAGAATAATAGGAACCCTTATTCCATTTCGGATCAGAAATAATTGCCTGTCTACCGACCTCATTAAATGCAATTTGCTGTGGAGCAGAATTTGCGGCCGTAGCTATAGGAATAGCCAATTTAACCATGTCAGGATATGACACGCACCATTGAAGAACCTGCATCCCGCCCATTGATCCCCCAACAACTGCAAAAAGTTGATTAATGCCCAGATGATCTATCAGCTTTTTCTGGGCTTTTACCATATCTAAAATGGTAATTATTGGAAAATCTAATCCATAAGGCTTATATGTTTCTGGATTAATTGAAGAAGGACCAGTTGAACCTTTACATCCCCCAATAACGTTAGAACAGATTATGAAATATTTTTCTGTATCTAAACATTTGCCAGGGCCAATTATGATATCCCACCATCCGGGTTTTTTATCACCTTCATGCCACCCTGCTACGTGAGCATCGCCTGAAAGAGCATGGCAAACCAAAATAGCGTTACTTTTCTCTTTATTTAATTTACCATAAGTTTCATAAGCTATTGTGGCTTTTTTAAGCCTGCTTCCACCTTCTAGTATTAAATCTTCGGAAAGATTATAGTATTTTGTTTCTACAAGCCCAACTGATTCTTTTTTCATTTTCCTAAATCCCATAACATTTGATATGTCCAAAATTATTAATAAATTTGGATATATCTAAAATTTCAATTATATTTTGGATAATGCTTGATTTATATCTGCTATTATATCTTCAACGTTTTCAAGACCAATAGATAGCCTTACAAAGTCTTCTGTAACTCCTGTTTGAGCTTGTTCTTCTGGAGTTAGCTGTTGATGGGTTGTTGAAGCTGGATGAATAACCAGACTCTTTGCATCTCCAATATTTGCAAGGTGTGAGAGAAGTTCAGCATTTTCAATGAACTTTTTACCCGCTTCTAGCCCTCCTTTAATTCCAAATCCTATTAGAGCACCATATCCTCCTTTCAAGTATTTTGATGCTAGTTCATAGGCAGGATCATCTTCAAATCCGGGATATGTTACCCAGTTTACTTTAGGATGTTCTTTTAAGAATTTAGCTACCTCAAACGCATTTTCAGAGTGTTTTTGAACCCTTAAATCTAATGTTTCAAGACCCTGTAAAAACTGGAATGCATTAAATGGACTTAAGGCTGCACCCATATCTCTTAAAAGCCTTACTCTTGCCCTCATTATGTAAGCAACATTCCCAAGTCCGGGGAAGTCTCCAAATGTTTCCCAGAAATTAAGTCCGTGATAACTTGGATCCGGCTGATCTAAAATTGGATATTTACCATTACCCCAATCAAAGTTTCCAGAGTCAACAATCACCCCTCCAATAGATGTTCCATGTCCTCCAATAAATTTTGTGGCAGAAAGTGTAGTGATGTCTGCTCCGTATTCAATTGGTTTTACAAGTCCTACACCCGTTGTATTATCCACTACAAATGCTATTTCATTATCATGGGCAATTTCTGCGATTCCTTCGTAATCAGGAATGTCCAATTTAGGATTACCTATTGATTCAGCAAATATTGCTTTTGTTTTGTCAGTAATTGCATTTTCGATTGCATCAAGATCAGTAGATTCTACAAAGTTTACTTTTCTACCTAATTCCGGGAAAGTATAGTTAAATAACTGATAAGTTCCACCATAAAGGTTATTTGCTGAAACTATTTCATCTCCGGGTAAACTGAGGTTTAATAATGCGTAAGTATTTGCAGCTTGACCAGAAGCCACTGCTAAAGCTCCATTTCCACCTTCAATTGCTGCAATTCTTTTTTCAAAAACATCAGTAGTAGGGTTCATTATACGAGTGTAAATATTACCAAACTCTTTTAATGCAAAAAGGTTTGCTGCATGTTCTGCATCATTAAAAACGTATGATGATGTCAGATAAAGAGGTACAGCTCTTGCTCCTGTTGCTGGATCAGCTTCTTCTTGTCCAACGTGCAATCCTAATGTACTTAATCCATATTCTTTCTTTTCTTCTGTCATGTTAAAATCTCTCCAAAAATTTTTTTCTATTTTTGGCATCCCCAACCCATAAATTCTAAATTAAACTTGAATTAACGAATTTTATGTTAAAATTGAAATAATTTCAAGTTTAATCTATGAAAAATGTATCTTTATAACAATTGTTATAATATTTAACTACTGTCTTATTATTTAAAGGTTACCTCCAAATATATCCAAAAACTATGCTTTTTCGCCAGATTGTGTAATACTAATCTAAGATGAAAAACAAAATAGTAATTGGTTAGTAAACTTTATATATAACAATTGTTAATTTAGTAACTAACGCACAAAAATCTTTTGCCAAGATGACCGAGCGGCTAGGTGCGTGGCTGCAGACCACGATACTTGGGTTCAAATCCCAATCTTGGCCTCGAACCTTTTTAAAAAGGGATTCATCCAAACAGCAGAACTTCGTTCTGCTGACCAAAAATCGTAGATTTTTAGCCTCGCTACACTCAGAATGAGTAGGTAGAATCCAAAAACAAAATACTATTTTAAATTATTAAACTAATCATAAATTATTTTAAAAAATTTTGAGTTTGATACCCATGATAAAAGTATACAACACAATGACCCGTAAAAAGGAAGAATTCAAGCCTATGAACGAAAATAGAATAAAAATATTTGTATGCGGGCCAACAGTGTACGATAAATCACATATAGGGCATGGAAGGACCTACATTGCTTTTGATGTTATAATAAGATATCTAAAATATAAAGGATACAGTGTTTTTTACTTGCAAAATATTACAGATATTGACGATAAAATAATTAAAAGGGCAAAAGAACTTGGTGTTGAGCCATTAAAGCTCGCCAAAGAAAATGAAGAGCTCTATTTCCATGATATGGAACTTTTAGGAGTAACAAATGTTAATTTTTACGCTCGAGCAATGGAACACCTTGATGAAATCATTACCCAAATTAAAACATTGATTGGTAAAGGATTTGCTTATGAAACTTCAACAGGAGTTTATTTTGATGAAGAAAAGTTTGAAGACTTTGGAAAACTTTCAAACAGAAATATTGAAGATTTAAACGTTTCAAGAGTTAATCCCGATCCTACAAAAAGAAATCCTGGAGATTTTGCACTCTGGAAAAAAAGGGATGAAGAACCTGCCTGGGATTCTCCATGGGGAAAAGGAAGACCAGGATGGCACATTGAAGATACTGCAATATCAGAGACCTACTTTGATGGTCAATTTGACATTCACGGGGGCGGTTTAGATTTGATATTCCCACATCATGAAGCTGAAATCGCCCAGATGGAATCTGCAACTGGTAAAAAACCAATGGTTAAATACTGGCTACATACTGGTTTTTTAAATGTCAGCGGTGAAAAAATGTCCAAATCCCTTGGAAACTTCATTACCATTGAAGAATTACTCAAAGAATATGATCCTCAAGTTTTCAGATATTTCGTTCTTTCTACACACTATCGAAGTCCAATTGATTTCAGCGATGAAGCTCTTCAACAATCACAAAACAGTTTAAAAAGAATTCATAAGCTAATAGAAACTATAAATGAGCTTTTAGAGATGGAAATTGATGAAGAAAGTGAAAATGATGATAATTATCTTAAATTACTAGAAAATACAAAAAGAGAATTCTTAGATGCAATGGATAATGACTTTAATACACCTATTGCACTTTCAGCACTTTTTAATTTCATAAGAGAAATAAATAAAGGAATAAATGAAGAAAATATTTCCAAAAATGTGTTTAAAGAAATAAAAAAATTACTTAATGAACTTGGAAATATCTTAGGACTTAATTTTTCAGTTGAATCCAGTAAAGGCTATCAAAAAGAAGAATTAATTAAGATATTAGTTGATGTAAGGGAAAAGCTCCGTAAAAATAAAAATTATGAGCTTGCAGATGAAATTAGAAGTAAATTAAGAGATATTGACATTAATCTAGAAGATAAATAAACTTAAATGCAATAATCTTCTTCTACATCTCTTTTAGAGCCCATACATGCATTACAACTTGAAGGGATTTTATCTTTTTCTTTGTGTAATTGACAGATAATTTCTTCGGATTTTACATTTTTACAAATCTCGCAAATTCTACGGATCATATCTGCTTGTTCAATTTCATGATCTTTTAAATCTGCAGCAAATTCTTTAATCATACTCATAGTATGTTCATCAAATTTAATTCCATGCCCTCTTTTATCACTTATATATTGTGATACTGCAGGTTGAGTTATATCCAGCAATTCAGAGATCTGTTTTTGTTTCATACCAAGATTAAGTAATTCTTTTGCTAATTCGGACCTTATACTAGGGATTACGTACCATACAACTATTTCACATGGTGGTCTCATTCTATCACACCCGATAATTTATAATTTTGAAAGTTTAATATTATAATTGACTATTCAATATTATTTGAAAAAACTTCGTTAAATTTAGTTAAATTTTTTTAATATAACCTATGTTATATAGACTTATATCTTTTTCTTACATAACTAAACCTAATTTATTATCATTTAATTACATATGAAATTTGTTTTAAACGTTATAATATAAATTTAAGGTTAAAATAAGGATTAATAAAATAAAAAGTGAATTTTATATTCCTGCACCTTCAGAAAATATTTCTTCAATCTCTGACTTTCTTTCAAATAGTTCATTCATTTCTATTACTGATGTAGAAATACCTAGCGCTCTTATCTGATTTTCCATCTCATCCTGGCGTTCTAAAATAAGTTTAATTACTTCTGCAACTGGATCCGGTAGTTCTCCATGATCAAGATCTATTGCACATTTACGCTCCTGTTTTACATTTCTACCTGGAATTCCAACCACCGTAGATCCCCTTGGAGCTGATTTTAAGACAACTGAACCTGCCCCTATCTTTGAACAGTCCCCGATTTCAATATTACCTATTATTTTTGCACCTGCACCAATTACAATACCATTACCAATTGTAGGGTGCCTTTTTTTGCGTTCTAGACTTGTTCCACCCAGAACAACTCCTTGATAAATTAAAACATCATCTCCCACTTCAGCTGTTTCACCAATTACTACTCCCATTCCATGGTCGATGAAAACTCTTCTACCAATTGTTGCACCAGGATGTATTTCTATTCCTGTTAAGAAGCGAGCAATAGCAGAAAATAATCCCGCAGTAAATCCATAATTGCGAATCCATAACCAGTGAGCTATTTTATATAGCCAAATAGCATGAAGTCCGGGATACGTTAAAAATATTTCCAACTTACTTCTTGCAGCGGGATCTCTTAGCATTACCATTTGTATGTCTTCTCTAATTCTTTCAAACATCTGCTCGCCTCCAATTTTTAGGAATATCTGTTAATTCTTGTAGATTTAGTTTGTAAATTCATCAGTTTCGTATTCATTGAACACGTTTTCGAATACCCATTCCATACTTAAGTACCTTTCTCCAGTATCTGGGAGAATTACAACTATTCTTTTGCCTTTATTTTCTTCTCTTCTTGCCAGTTCAAGAGCTGCATATGTTGCTGCCCCTGATGAAATACCTGCAAATATCCCTTCTTCTCTTGCTAATTTTACCATTGTATTTGCAGCATCTTCATCTTTAACCTGAATGATTTCATCTATTAAATCTTTTTGAAGCACGTCAGGAACAAAACCTGCACCAATTCCCTGTATTTTATGGGGTCCTGGTTGTCCTCCAGATAATACTGGCGAAGATATAGGTTCAACAGCAACTGCTTTAAAATCCGGATTTTTTTCTTTTAAAACTTCTGCAATACCGGTTATTGTTCCACCAGTACCTACTCCTGCAACTAAAATGTCTACTTTTCCATCTGTATCCCTTAATATTTCTTGTGCGGTTGTTTCTCTGTGAATTTTTGGATTTGCAGGGTTTTTAAACTGTTGAAGCAATACTGCATTTTCAATAGTTTCAGAAAGTTCTTCAGCTTTTGCAACTGCACCCTTCATCCCATTTGCACCAGGTGTTAAAACAATCTCTGCACCAAGAATTGCCAGTAATTTTCTGCGTTCCATTGACATTGTGTCTGGCATAGTTAAAATTAATTTATATCCTTTAGCTGCGGCTACAAATGCAAGAGCTATACCTGTATTTCCACTAGTTGGTTCAACTAATACAGAGTTTTCATTAATTAGACCTTTTCCTTCCCCATATTCAATCATCGCAACCCCTATTCTATCTTTTACGCTGCTTAAAGGATTGAAAGATTCGAGTTTAGCTACTACTTCTGCATTTGTTCCTTCTGCAATCTTATTAAGCCTTACAAGAGGAGTATTTCCTATAAGTTCTGTTACATTATTAGCTATTCCTCTTTTTAATTCTGGTATTTTTACCATTTTTCTCACCATTGTATTACTATATCTATTTTTTCTATTGTTTTTTATGTAATATATAACTATAGTTATATTACAATTTTATAAAGACTGCTTGCTGAGGATGCCAATTATAACTATAGTTATAATTCTCTTTAAATTGAATTTACTATATAAAATTAACGATCGTTATATTTCAAAAAAATAAAAAATTTAATGATTAGTCTTCAGATTCTGCCTGAATCAATTCATATACCTTTTTGATAGCATCATCTATTAACATAGGTATGATTATAGGCTGAATTCCATGAGCTATAAGTTTATCAGCAGCTCCAGGGCCAACTTGACTTACAAGTACGCCTTCCACATCAGAAATTAATTCTATAGTGTCTTTAGTTATACTTTCACCAGCAGGATTACATGAAGGAGTATTTTCCCTGAGTTCCAAAAATTCATAACTACCATCATCTTTAATTTCTACAATTAAAAATTGATTTGCCCTTCCAAAATGTTGATTTACAAATTTTCCATCGCTACTTGCGATTGCTACTTTATGTGGCATAGTAAAACCTCTTTATTTTACTGTGAAAATCATAATATTTAGATTTAATATTAGTAATAAATTATTTATAACATTTATTACATAAGTATGTGCTACAACCGGGAGGTGATATTTATGGCAAAAGTACCAAGAGATGAAGAAACCATGATTAAATGCATCTGCAATGCGTGCCCTACATATAATGAATGCATGCAAACTGGAAAATTAGGAGTATTTTGTTCTGTAGGAGACGAAATAAGATGTTTTGAAAATATGCAAGGTTGTAACTGTCAAGAATGCACAGTTTCATCAGATTATGACTTTAACACAGTATATCACTGTAAAGATGGGAACCCTGAGATGCAATCAAGATCAAGGTAACTAAAACTTAAATCTATTTTTTTCTTTTATTATCAAGTTTATTTTATCTAATCCTTTTGGACTCTATCTAATTTTCCATTCCGGTACAATTCTTCAAGTTCAGATGCGTGTTCTAACTCATATCTCCATGTGGGGAGATTAAAAAATGGAAAAATTGCGCCCTTTATAAAAAAGTAATATGCTGCTATCGGCCCGTATTTTTCCCTAGATATATCATAAAAAAGCGGGAATCCACATCCTTGAGAAAGCAAAGTGTTTCCACCCCTTGCTGTTCCATGATAAAACATTGGAATAGGTCCTTTTTGTCCCTTCTTTTGTGAAATATTCATCACATAGTCTAATGCTTCATCAAGAGTGCTAAATTCCTTTCCATTTGCTTTAAATCTCCATTTACCATCTGGAATTCCCCATAATGCAAAATCAAGGACTTCCATCCAATCTATATCAGTTGTAGCGCCCTTTGGACTTATAAAACCAAGCTGTATGATAGTAATATTTCCTTCATTATAGGTGCTGTAATTTGAACTGCCACCATAATGAACAACTAAAGCCGTTTTTGAACCCATCTCTTCCGTGTATCTTGCAACATCAACTGAATGAGGATTTCCAGGATACATATCAGGATTACTAAATTTTACAAATCCTATTCTTCCAACAGGTTTAATATCTCCAGATAAACTCATCGTATAGACATATCCTGCGATAAAAAGAATAATTACTAATAGCCCTATATATGCTTTCCTAAATTTCATTACCTAATTTTTTATAATTTTTATTAATAACATATTTTTGCTATTATTTAATTAACTCAAAAAAGAATTATAAAAGAAATTTAAAAATTAATCTACTTTTGATCCTGCATCAGGGCCGGGTTTAACTGAATAAATCTCTTCAACCTTTAATAAAATTGCTGCTTTTGCTGGAAGTTCGCTCATTACACTTTTTGCCCAGTCTGCAGCTTCATCAAACTCTTTACCAGAAGTATGAATTTCAACAGAACCTTTAAACTGGTAAGGGCACGTTGTAGCGTCCCTTGGCACCAAACTTGCCTTTGGATTATTTTCAAGGTTTTCACGAGTTTTCTTCATGTAGTTATCAACAAGCAGGATCGTTTTTTCATCTATTGGCCTTGCAAATCCAATAGGTACTACATTAGGTTTTCCTTCAGTGTCTGCAGTTGCAAGAAAGACAACATTATCTTTTTCAACTGCATCCATCATTTCTTGAGTCATTACCATCTAAATCACCGTTTATATTTATAACAATCGTTAATATATAACATTTATGCAAATAATTTCCATTTTAAAACTTATTAATCTAAAATTGTTATAACGAAAAGATTTATAACATAATATAACTATAGTTATAAAAGATAATAAAAATAAAAAATTGATTGAAGTTTCATTAAATTCAAGTTTTTTTAAATTAAATGAATTAGGAGTTATATTATGGTTGAAATTAAATTTTTAGCACGTGTTAGAGATATTACAGGAGAAAGATCAATAGATATTGAACATAATGGAAATGTTTCAGAGTTAATCAATGTTTTAACAGAAAAATATGGTAATGAATTTAAAGATGCATTATTCGATAAAAATGGTGATTTAAGAGATTACATGAAGATTCTTCTTAATGGTGAAGATTTCCAGGCTAGTGGCGGTCTCGATGCGGAAGTTAAAGACAATGATGAGATTGTAATTTTCCAAACCATCGCAGGGGGATAAAAGCCTTATTTTTTTATTTCATACTGAATATAACAATTGTTATAATAAGTTAAAGGAGTTATTAAAATTCGTATTGGTTACCTTTCAACAATATATCATACATCATTTATCTTAAAAAGTGGTTTTTCTGAACATTTAGAAAAATATGATTTAGAATGGTCTTTATTTGCAACTGGCCCTGCAATGATGGAAGCATTTGAATCAGAAGATATTGATTTAGGATATATAGGTCTTCCACCAGTTATGATTGGAATTGAAAAAGGAATCAAAATTAAATGCGTAGCTGGAGGACATGTTGAAGGGACTGTAATGGTAGCACCCAACTCTTTCAAATCATATGGAGAATTAGGAGATATAAATAAAGTTTTAGAACAGTTTGAAGGCAAATCTATCGGAACTCCTACTAAAGAATGTATTCACGATGTTATTATTCGTGACATAACCGAAAATTTGGACATAGAAATAAAAAACTTCCCCTGGGCTGATTTTATCCCCGATGCAATAGAAGAAGGAGAAATTGCTGCAGGTGTGGGAACTCCTTCTCTTGCAACAGCCATTTCAAGTAGAATTGATTCAAATATTGTTATTCCACCAAATAAACTCTGGCCGTGGAATCCAAGCTATGGAATAGTTGTTCAAGAGGATTTAATTGAAGAATCCCCTGAATTTATAATTGATTTTCTTAAAGCTCACGAAAATGCTTCTAATTTAATAAGGGAGACCCCTGAAAGTGCAGCAGAAATAGTTCTTAAAGAAGTAGATGTAGTGAATAAAGATTTTATACTTAGAACTTATAACTTATCGCCCAGATATTGTGCAAGCATACCAAATGAATATATTGAATCTACACTTAGATTTATCCCTGTTCTGCAAAATTTAGGCTATATGAATAGAAATTTAAGAGAAGAAGACATATTTGATTCTCAATTTATTAAAAAAATTCATTTAGAGCCTGATCATTATTAGAATAATTTTTATTTTTGAAAATTTCTAATTTCTTCATTTATTCTATTTAGCTCATCTTCAATCTGTTTAATATGTGTTTTTTCACTTTCAATATTCTTTTTTAATTCATTATACCTATTTTCATCTTTTTCGGGATCTATAACCTCCATCTGGCCTTTCCAGTACCCAATTTGTCTTTTTACAGCATCTAAATATTCCATTTCGACCCTTTTTCTGTCTTTAATACTTCTAATATTAAAATGAAGTTTATTCTGCTGTTCTTCCCGTTTTTGTTTATTTTCTTCCATTATTATTTTATAATCTTTTTGAGGCATGAGTATAGTTA
>JAEYSH010000188.1 GCA_023434825.1 Methanobacteriota archaeon
CTTCAGTGCTTGATGTGGTTAAAATAACTACAGGGATATGTTTTAAATCTTTATCACTTTTAATTTCTTTTAAAACTTCTCTACCATCTTTTCTGGGTAAGTTTAAGTCAAGTAAGATTAAATCAGGCACAGGGGCTTCTTTATAGTTTTCGCCATGTTTTAAAAATTCCATAGCTTCAACCCCATCTTTAACTACGCTTAGTTCAGTATTTATATCTGATTCTTTGAAAGCTTCTTCAACTAAACGAATATCTGCAGGATTGTCTTCAACAAGCAGAATAATAAATGTCCTGAGTATCATAATACTTATTATATATATTAATATTATTTAATAAATATTTATTTAATTAAAATGGTATTTTAAGGGAGATTCAAATCAATTTTTTTGAAATTTGGGGAATACATGATTAAAATTAAAAACTTTTTTTAATTATTTAGAAAAAGTTTGATTTAAAAAAAATGGATAATTAACTATATTTAGCTAATTATTGATTTAAATTCATTTAAACAGAAATAAACCTGTAATTGACTAATTATATTTTTAACGTTACCAAGTTTTTTCATAATATTTTACTAAAGTTAACCAAACGGTAAAATAATATTAATTGCTGTTTTTTAATGCAATTTTACTTGTAACCATAGTTTTAGCAGATAAAAGATATCTATCCTTTCCGCCGCGTTTTTCAATTTCTAATTCAATTTTTTGAAGTAAAGACTCTAAATCTTCCACTTTACAATGGTTTATTCTGTCTATCAAGGTATTATAGAAGTTATCATTTTCATCGCTATTATGTTCATTTTGCCTTCTGAATAATCCCATTTAATTCATACCTCTTAATTTTTTGTCAGATATTATATTGTAACATTAAGTATTTATTTTTTTTGCAATAACTGATTTTTTCATAATCAAAAATAGTTTAATGTAGATATATCCATCAAATCAATAAATGTTAAAATTTTAAATGTTTTTTAAATTATTTTATTAAAAAGAATAAAAGATGGATTAATCAAATATATTTTTATCATTTTATTTCCATATATATTAAAAAAGTCATTTTTTGAAAAATTCAATAAATTGAATGATTGGGGGTTTAAAATATGAAATCAATGGAAATAACTGGAAATATGGATTCAAAAAGGAAGCTTTTAACTGTACTCTTTTGGACAAACAGAAAAGGCGCAAGAACCGAAGGGTGCGCACCATTTTTAATTGAAAAAATAACAACAGACGGCAATAAATATACAGCAGAGGAAAATAAATTCCTTAAATTCAATGATGAAATATTGGATGATGTTTTAAATAATATAGAACATCAAAAAAATGTTGATTTCGTACTAAAGCTTGGAGAAGAAACTTTTAATGCATCACTCAGTAATAATGCTTTTAAAGTATCTGCCGAAAAATCAAAAGAACTGGAAGAAGAAATAATAGAAAAATTAGAAATGGAAATGAAAAGGAAATATCCAAATATTTGCGAATCATTTTATCCCCGAGTCGGAATCAAAAGATAAAATATCATTTATTTTTTCATTTAATTAATTTATTGATTAAAAAGGCTTTTTATTATATTTAAAGACATCTTGAGAATAACTATTTTTGGTGAAACAATGAGAAAAGTAGCTTTGAAAGTAGCTTACATAGGAACAGATTTTCATGGATTTCAAAGACAACCAAACCATAAAACTGTTGAAGGAGAATTAATAAAAGCTTTAAGAGAAGCAGGATTAATCGATGACTTAAAAGATTGTGGATATGCAATAGCTGGTAGAACAGATCGCGGTGTACACGCCCTTGGAAATGTTATTTCTTTTAGAACTGAGCAAGATGTTAATATAAACCAGATTAATGATTTATTACCTAAAAACATACGAATACTGGCAGTAGCAGGGGTTCGATTTGGATTTAAGCCAAGATATGCTAAGTTAAGGCATTATAAATATATTTTTACAGTTAGTTCTCCACTGGATATGAATAAAATAGAACTGGCATCAAAATTGATTGAAGGAACTCACGATTTTTCTAATTTTTCAAAAAGAAGCGAAAGAAACCCAATTAGAACCCTAGAAAGTGTAGATGCATATCTACAAAAGAATATATTAATAATAGACGTTTTTGGTGAAAGCTTTTTATGGAATATGGTTAGAAAAATTGCAGCTGTGCTTCTCACGGTTGGTTCAAATGAAATGGAAGTTGATGAAGTTAAAAAACTATTAGATCCATCAATTCCTGCTGCAGTGGCTCCTATGTCTCCAGAAGGACTTATTCTTGTAGATACTATTTATGAAGGTGTTAAATTTAAATACGATGAATATGCACTTAAAAAGTTTTCTTCTAATTTAAAAGAAGAATACATATACAACAGGACAATAGCAGCAGTGGAGAAAAAAATGATGGATAATTTAGAATCATTTGAGCTCTAATCATATCTATTTTGCTTAAATAAAGACATTTTTAAATTAACAGAGTTTTTTTTATTTATTTCGGAAGATTTTTTTAAATCTACAAATCGATTTAACAGTTCCTATGGGGTTTGTTGCTTTAAATAAGTGTTATATCTTTTTTTATCATGTTAATTTCATTATTTTAACCTGATTTTTACTTAATTTTCCTAAATTGGCCATAAATTCATAAATTAAATTTATTGAACCCTTTTTTTATAATCTAAATAATATTAGTAAATAATGGATTATATTAGCCCTTAAAGTTAAAAAAAGGGTATTTGCCTTTTAATTCTTTTTACCATAAATATTTAAGTATTTAAGATTAAATAATAATAATACTTCTAAAATTAATAAAGTCAAAAAAAGGTGATATTATAAAAACGATAATGATGGCAGGCGGAAAAGGGACGAGATTAAGACCTTTAACTTTAGTTAGACCAAAACCTATGATTCCTCTGGTTAATAAGCCAATAATAGAGTATACTGTGGATAGGTTAAAAAAATATGGATTTAATGACGTAATAATGACTTTAAATTACATGTCAACTAATATTAAGAATTATTTTAAAGACGGTTCGAATTTTGATGTTGATATTAGATATTCAGTTGAAAAATGGCCTCTTGGAACTGGAGGAAGCGTAAAAAAAGCTGAAAAGTACATAGACGATACATTTATGGTTGTAAGTGGCGATGTTTTAACTGATGTTGATTTTAAAGATGTTTTAAAGTTTCATAAAGAAAAGGGAGCCTTAGCAACTATGGTTTTAACTGAAGTGGAAGATCCATCCCATTTTGGTATTGCAGTCATGGATAAAGAAAATAAAATTACAGAATATTTAGAAAAACCATCGCATGAGGAAGTTTTCAGCAACGTGGCAAATACTGGAATTTATATATTCGAACCAGAAATATTTGATTACTTTGACGGATATAACGGGAAAGAACAGGTTGATTTTTCAAATGATATATTCCCTGACGTTATAAAAGATGATGGTGGAATTTACGGTTATGTTTTTAACGGTTACTGGAACGATGTAGGAAGGCCTGAAACATTTATGAGGGCAACCTATGATATACTGGACCAAAAAATGGAACAGAATTTCTATAAATCTAAAATAGAAGAAAGTATAGGTAAAATAGGTAACATTTGGGTAGGAGAAAATGTTTCTGTAGATAAAAGGGCACGAATAGAAGGGCCTGTAGTAATTGGAAACAATTCCACCATTGAAAAGGGATGTAAAATTTCAAAAGGAAGTGTCATTGGAGATAACGTTTCTATAGGGAAGGATGTAAAAATTGATGGAGCAATAATTTTATCTGATAGTATTATAGAAGAAAATTCATACCTGAAAGAATGTATAATAGATACAAAATGCCTTATTGATAGAAATACAGTCCTAGAATCTGGAGTTGTAGCAGGAAGTCTAGTAGAAATAGGTAAAAACAGTATAATTAGATCTTCACGTTCTATAATGAATAATATGAAAATTCAACCAGGTTCAATAATTGATTCTGACTACAAAATGGAGGCGAAATAAGTTTAAATTGTTACTTATTTTTAAGTAACCATTTTTTATTTTTAAATTATTTTAGGAGAATAAAAATGTCTTTATACATTCAGGAAATCCGAGGAGTTGTAAATTCTGAAATTACCAATGAATTTGCATCAAATCTCGGTAATATTATTGGTAACTACATGGGGCATGGAAAAAAGGTTATAGTTGGAAGAGACATTAATGATTCTTCACAGATGATAAAAAGATCAATTACTGCAGGTATACTTGCATCAGGAATTAATGTTGTTGATTTTGGAGTTGCACCGATACCTACTGTACATTACGGTGCAGATCTTTATAATGCAGATGTTATGGTTACAATAACAGCTTCTCATATGAAATCTGAAGAAATTGATATAAGAATATTTAGTAACCATGAAATACCACTTACACAAAGGCATGCTGAAAGAGTTGCATATGATAAGATTGGTAGACTTTCATATGTGCATGATTATGTTGATAAATACTTAAATGCAGTTTTAGAAAGCACTGAAAGAGATTTAATAAATAGTATGTCTCCAAAAGTTGTTTTAGACTGTGTCAATGGTACAGTAGTTCCATTTTTACCTGAAATTTTAAGCAGACTTGGTTCAGAGGCAATTCTTTTTGGATGTCAACCCACAAATATCAGCGCCCAGAAATTTGCAGAACCAACACCAGAAAGTATTTCCATGGTTTCAAGCATTGTTAATGCAGTAGGGGCAGACATGGGAATTGCGATGGATAATGACGGCGATAGAGTGGTTTTCATTGATGAAAAAGGAAATGTTATACGGGATCAAACAATAATGGCTTTACTTGCAAGGGAATCTTTAATTGAAAACCCCGGAGGAACAATTGTAACCTCTATTACTTCATCAATGTCACTGGATGAAATAGTAGAAGATAATGGAGGTAAGCTTATTAGAGCTCCTCTGGATAATGTTTTAGAAGAAATTGTGAAGAATGAAGCAGTATTTGGTGGTGACGATTCGGGAATGTATGTATTTCCAGAGTTTCAAAGATGCTTTGATGCTATTTTTGCTGCTGTTAGAATGCTTGAAATTGTTTGTAAACACAATACAACACTTTCTGCAATGATCAAGGAAATATCCGAATATCCAAGGACAGTTTTTT
>JAEYSH010000212.1 GCA_023434825.1 Methanobacteriota archaeon
TTCCTGTTCTGCGGTATCGAATAGGTCTTTTTTATCTTTTTCATCTGGAAATATAATATCAATGGATTTACCAATGATTTCTTGATCTTTATAGCCTAAAAGATCCCTGGCTGCTTGATTTACATTAATAATCTTCTTATCGATATCTAATAATAGTAAAAAGTTTGTCATTGTAGCTACAATTTCATCTGCAGCAACCGCAGCTGTAAGAGCAGGAAATCTATATTTCCAGATACCATAACTTATAAAACTTATTCCTATTGTAGACATTGTCATGGTCATTTCAGGAACTCTTATGGATGCACTGGGAAGTATTAAATCGCTAACTAAACTAATAAATAGTGGAATATATAATCCTGCAAAGACATATTTAGCTTGTTTTTTCTTTAAGTCTCTGGATTTTAAATAATAAGCAAAACAAAGTAGTCCCGATAGTATTCCTGCAGAAATAGTCCATATTGCCATTATGTTAAATAAAGTAGCACCTGCGGGTGTAGCAAAATACCAACCCCAATATTCTTTGAAAACATAAGCTATCATTAAATTTGTTGTTAAAGACAATGTAATTATGATGACTGCTGGAAGATAAATTAAAACGTAGCTTAGTTTATTTTTTAAAATAGTTGATTTAGTAAATATTAAGGAAATATGGAGTAAAAATGAAGGAACTAAAGGCCATAAGGAGCTAATCTTCAGCCAGAAATAAGCAGTTTGAATCGATTCTGCTTGTCTATATTCAAATTCAGTAAAAGCAAGGAATCCTACAAGAATGCACAATAATGCAATCATAATATTTAAATGACTTTTTGGATTTTTATGATAAATAAAATTACCCAAAAAAAAGCAAATCATAAAGGCAATTAATGATATTAGCGCATAGAAATTCATATATTGTTCCTATAAATGTTTTTAAAATAATATTATAGCATTTAGTGTCATATTATTAATTATTGTTATTTATTTGTGCAATAAAATAATCATATTTCACATAAATGTTAATAAGTATCAAATTTTGTTCATTTATCCAAATAATTAATATTTTTGTATATTCATACTATTTATTAAATTTACCGAAATTAAGAAGTAAATGATCAAATTAATTGAATGTGATTATTTGTAAAAAATATTAAAGAGCTTAATATTTGAAAATATCGAATAAAATATCTAATAAATCTATATTAATAGTTAAAAACTTCTATTATTAAATTAAATCTTTAAATATATTTTACTATTCGGATTTAGTTAAATAAATTATTTTTAACATAAAAAGAGGTGGAAAATATGAATATTAACCAAATAGAAGATAGGACTAATGGAGATATTCTAAATAATTTAAAAGAAGAAATTGCCTATGGTGGATATCTGGTTTCTCTATGCAGTCCCTGTTTAATAATAACTACATGTTTAATTTTAAATATTAATATAGACATTCCTCTGCTTTTTATCTCTTATTTACTTCCTTTAATCGTATATAGTTATGATTATTATAAAGACATTGATAAAGATGCTAAAAATAACTCTGAAAGAGCTATTTATTTAAAGAAGAAAGCTAAAAATTATCCATATCTTTTAGGTTTTTATTTTATACTTTTAATTTCTCTTTTGGCTTTATATTCAAACTTTAATCTTATATTATTTATATCATTGATAGTATTAGGAGGAATACTATATAATTTTCTGCTTAAAGGTATAACTAAAAAAATTCCTGCATTTAAAAATATGTATACTGCAATGATATGGGCATCTGGAGGTGCATTCTTCCCCCTATTTTATTATTCCTTACCATTTAATGTTTCATTTATTATAATATTTACTTTAATATTTTTAAAATGTATAATAAACATTATTTTCTTTGATTTAAAAGATATAGAGAATGATAAAGCTGAAGGTTTAAAAACAATTCCTGTAATAATGGGAAAAAAATCAACAATAAAATTGCTTAAGAGTATAAATATAATAGCATTTATTCCCGTAGTTTTGGGAGTATACTTTAATTTAATTGGATTTTCTGCAGTTTATTTATTAGTATTTATTTTCTATAGTTATTATTACCTTAATAAAGCTAATTCAGCATCAGATAGTGAATTGGAATCTACAGCCCATTTATTTGCTGATTCTGAATTTTTATTCTGGCCAATAGTACTTTTTATATTTAATTTTATAATCTAAAATAAAAAAAATAATTTTTACAATTCAATTTTTTCTCTTTTTGTGTAAGCCATTCCCTGGAATATTGCTAGTAATTCTCCTTCAGAATCTGTAATATTAATTGTATATGTTGAAATTTTGGGATTTTTAGAGATTTCTTTAGCTTCTGCAAACAAATAACCACTATTTGCAGCTTTCATAAAAGATATATTGGCATTTATAGCAACTGTAACGTTTCCATAGGAATTAGCAGCAACAGCAAACGTAAAATCAGCTAATGTAAATATAGCTCCACCATGAACCGTGCCAATTCAATTTAAGTGGTTTTCATTAATCTTCATTCTTGTTTTTGCATGTCCATCTTCAGCTTCAAGGAGTTCTATACCTGTATATTCAGCAAATTTATCTTTTTTAAAGAATTCCTTTATTAATTCCATTTTGGTCATGTATTTTAATATAATAGTCTTTATAATTAAATTTAGGGTCATAAATTTTAAAGATATAAAAACAATATAACTGATTAGAAAAATTGTATATTACTTATCAAGGAGCTTTATTATGGATGTAGAAACTAAAAAACAGAATTATTTAATAAACATAACTGAAAAAATACCCATTGTCCATGTTGAAGATAATATTGAAACTGTAAAAAATTTATTATCTAAAAGAGCTCATAAATTTGATTCTATTGATTATATATATGTTACTGATAAAAAAAGATTCCTCAAAGGAGTTATTTCAATAAAAACTGTTTTTTATTCTGAAGATGATTTAATAATTGGGGATATAATGGATAAAGATGTAATCACTGTTTATCCTGATACAAGTCCAAGAAAAATTGTATATCTTGCTCTTAGTAATGGATTAAAAGCTCTACCAGTAGTAGATAACGAAAATCACCTATTGGGAATAGTTCCGTATGATAATATATTGAATATTTTTAATCATGAATATAAAAAAGAAATTTTTAGCTCAGGTGGTATTTCTCCTAGAGTCGGTGATGAATACACTACAATTAAATCTACTGCGGGTGTCATGATCAAATCCAGGCTCCCCTGGCTGGTTTTAGGCGTTCTGGGAGGTACAGTCGCAGCATCAGTTATAAGTGGATTTGAAGAAGTTTTAAGTAAAGTATTAGCTTTAGCTGCGTTTATTCCAGTTCTAGTTTATATGAGTGATGCGGTTGGTACTCAATCTGAAGCTCTAATAATAAGAAGCATTGCT
>JAEYSH010000016.1 GCA_023434825.1 Methanobacteriota archaeon
GGAAGGAAGCTTTCGGGATCCTGACTCCATCGTACTGGAAGGAATCAACCGCCTGTCCCAGTTCTTTGTGAGAATGGGTCTTCCCACGACACTTGAGGAACTGGGTATTGACAGCACCAATTTAGAGCTGATGGCGAAAAAATCAACCGGAGAAGCTTACGGCACAGAGCACCCACTAGGCGGACTGAAAAAGCTGTACTGGCAGGATGTTCTGGAAATTTATAAAATGGCTTCCAAATCATAAAATAAAGTTAGAGACCGGGAGAATTAAAAAATTCAGTGATATTTTATTATCGGCAGAGTAACACTCAGTTATTTGATCTGCTTTCCCGGTGTAGCGAGGCGGAACAATTGAAAATGTGCATGGAGAACAGGCTGTCAAGAATTTTTTAGCAGTCTGTTCTTTGTCATTCCGGTTAATCCAGATTCTGTTGGATAATCCGGCCTTCAAAGTAAATACACAGTTGCTCCAGTATCTGACCCCACTTCCGAAACTGCAAACGAGTGTTCAATTATGGTAAACACACTTAAATAATTTTGTTTTCACTTAGGAGTAATCTCGCTGCTTCTTGTGTTATTTCTTCTGGAAATTCCATGTACTCTAATAATTTAATGGCATTACGTGAAATAGCGGGACCTTGATGAATCTTATATTCAAACAATATTTTTTTATCACATATATGTTCCGTAAAATGAAAGTTTTCAAAATAATTCCCCAAAATTTCCGTTAATTCTATATCATGAGTAGCAACTACTGTAATACAATTATTTTCATATAAATATTTCAATACTGCAACAGATGCAGCAATTCGCTCTTCGGTATTTGTCCCCCGTAAAATTTCGTCAATAATACAGAAAACTATTTTCTTTTCATTCAATGCGTCAATGATTCTTCTTATATATTTAATCTCTTTAATATAGTAACTTTCTGCTGTCGAAACCTCATCCCGAACAGCCATTGAGGTAATTATTGCAGAATAGGGTATTATAAAGTTTTTTGCAAGACATGTATAAATGTTTTGTGCTAATAGTGCATTAATTGCCAAAGCTTTTATAAATGTAGATTTACCTGAGGCATTTGATCCTGTAATGATACATCCTTTTTTTATTAATATAGAATTATAAACTGGATGATTTACTAAAGGATGATAAATATCTTCTGCTTTAATATTATTATTTTGGCAAAATATCGGTGTACAATAGAATGGAAGTGTTTTTCTAAAAGATGCAACTGAGATTGCTGAATCTATTTCACCAATTACTATATATAATTCTATTAATTCTTTCTGATATCCTATTAATTGGCAAATTATTTTATCATATTGAATTATATCCCATAAAGTAATACCAAAAGTCATTGATTCTAATAATGTCATAGCATCACCAGATAAATTAGATGGAGATCGATGCTGCAATTTACTAATCTTAATTAACAGTGGACGAAATTTATCTAAATTGTAACCTAAATCTTTAAATATACTATCGTATTTAAGAACTGGTTGATCTACAATACGTTTAGATGCAATCAAAATTTTAAGTATACTGCTAAGCATATTAAGATAAGATTCATATTTACTTTTTTGAAAAGAATATATAACAATATTAATTAAAGCTACAAAAAATGGAAATAAAAGAAAAATGTAATTTAAATTTGCTATAGCCGGTATAAAAGAAAATAGTAAAAGTATTCTCATAAAGTGAAAATATTCTATATTAGATACTCTAAATGCTTCTAAATTTTTTATATAATCTGGCAGATAATAACTATCACGATTCTTTCCTATTCTGGAAATTATATACCATATTTCATTTCTTTCTTCTAATTCAGATTCAAAATAATTAATTTTAGTTTCTAATCCTGGATAATCTCTATCATTAATTTTAGTATCATGTAAATTAGAATATAAGATTTGTTCTCCTGCAAATGATTTACAATTATTTATTTTAGAATAAACTTGATCCATTTCCAGATCATACCAAGTAACATCGTCAATACGATCAATTTCTTTTATATTTGATGATTTAATTTTCCAATATCTCTCAATCAATTCTATTTCTAAATACTGATCTTCAGTTTTTTTACCAAAAGACTTATTTATCTCATCCTTTATATTATTAATTCTTTTTAATTTTATTTTTTTTTCGATAATCAGAAAAAGAGTTATAAAAATAATCACTGACAACAAAATAATTATTAGCATATTATCATCTCCCACATAAACTTCGCCTTATTATCATTTAATTATTTTATATTAACGTTTAATTTTTAATAAGAATGTATTCACTATACTATATCAGTTTATACTTAATTTATTGTATTTTCTACCCATGTGCCAAAATTATACAGATTGAGTTCCAGAATTTGCTATTTATTTCTATAATTATAAATCTATTCTTTAAAATAGGTTTATATCCTACACTATGTACTTCAAAAATTATTACACTAACTAAAGACTGCAAGAATCGAGTAGGAGGCGGTGACTAACCGCCGTCCTCTCAGTCGAGTAAGTAAGAGGACTTGCACCTCAAACTTCTCACAGAACCGTACGTGAAAGTCTCCTTTCATACGGCTCTTATCATTCAACA
>JAEYSH010000033.1 GCA_023434825.1 Methanobacteriota archaeon
GTCTGCACTTGGATGTCCCCCAACACTTACAATTTCACCTACTTTGATATCTATCGCCACTATGGGATCATCTATTGGTCCAAGAGCTAATCTTTTATCAATATCCATTATAGTGTTTAAAAAGAACCTCATTTTAGCAATGGATTCTTCTAATTTGCTTTTTTCATCTTTACTTACTAAATCTAAAAAATGTTTATACCAGTTTTCTCCACCTAAATTTTCGATTATAACTTCTGCTTTTTGTTTAATTGAAGCTATTTGTGGAGCTTGAGCTAAATCTGCAGGTTCAAGATATGAATAGTATAATGATTGGAACTCCGGGACCATATCTTTAGCATTATCTACAACCTGCCTTTTATTCCATCTACCCTTTAAATTTGCACCTTCTAATGTTCTTAAAAAGAGATCTACTGACTTTTCCGCTACCAATAATCTGTAATCTTTACTTGTATCCCACATTGAATCACCGTTAAATTAATTGGAATTAAATCATGAAATCAAATTGTTGATTCTAATTTTAAATTCTATTTTAAAGATAATTTAATTTGAATTTGTTATAAATTTTTGTTTTAGGAGATCATTAAAATATTGAGCTAAATTTCGAAATATTTAAGTAGATAAAGGATTTAAATCTTATTTAGTTATTAATATTTATAAAAAAAATTTTAAAACATGTGGTGGTAAAAAATGGTCGATTTATCCAGCCTATACAATTTAGATGTGTACACAACTCGGGGAAAATATATTGGAAGAGTCCAGGATGTCATATTAAATATTAAAAAAGGAAGAGTATCACTCCTTAAAGCAAGAGCAATGGCTCCAGATAAAAGAAGCGTCGGAATTAGAGATGTTATTAAAACCAGCATGCGCTTTGTTCCAGAAGCTGATGAAATAAGGCCTTTGAAAGAAGAAGGCACCATAGACATACCTTATGACCGAGTTCAGGCTGTTGGTGACATTATTTTAATCAGTCCAGAAGTATCAACTGCACCTGCACCAGTTCCACAAACACAGTGAACTTTATGAAAGTTGGGATTATAGGATGCGGCGCTATAGCCAATATAATGACCAATTTTGCAGTTGAAGGCAAATTGGGTGTAGATTTAAAATATTTTTATGATAGAGACATTGAAAGGGCTGAAAATTTAGCGCTTCAGGTAGATGGTACTGTTGTACTTGAGATAGAGGATATGCTGGATAAAGTTGATCTGGTAATTGAAGCCGCTTCTCCACAATCAGTGTCTGAAATTGTCCCTTTAATCCTAAAACACGGTGTAAATGTCCTTATAATGAGTATAGGGGCATTAATGGATTTTGAACTTAAATCAAATCTTGAAAAGATAGCAGAATCTACGGGAGCCAAACTTTATGCTCCTTCAGGAGCAATTGTAGGTTTAGACGGAATTAAAGCAGCGTCTATAGGTAAAATAAAAGAAGCTTCACTTATTACCCGGAAACCTCCTAGATCTCTAGGTATAAGTGCAGAAGGGGAAACCATACTTTATGAAGGGAAAGCATCTGATGCAGTTAAAGAATTTCCAACGAATATTAATGTAGCTGCGGCTTTAAGCCTTGCTTGCGGCAAAGATGTTAAAGTTAAAATAATAGCTGATCCCTCAGTAGACAGAAACATGCATGAAGTTCATGTTATTGGAGATTCAGGGGAATTTACTACCATCACCAAAAATGTTCGATGCTCCATGAACCCTAAAACAAGTGTTTTAGCTGCATATTCTGCAATAAAGCTTTTAAAAAGCTTAAATGAAAATATAGTAGTTGGAACTTAATACTCATTTTAAATTCCTTATTTTTAAAAATTATTTTATTTACCTCATAATTTTCATTTAAAAAGAAATAAATTAATGATAAAAACATATTATTGATTACTATGAAAGAATGTGAAATTTTTTCAACCCTAAAAATACCATGCGGGTCTAAAATCGTTATAAGAATTGATGGAAGGAAGTTTTCAAGGTTATCCCGAGATCTAAATTTCAAAAAACCATTCGATAAAAATTTCGCGAAAACTATGATTGAAACCTGCAATGACTTCTTTAAAGAGTTTAATCCTAGCTTTGTTTACACTTTTTCTGATGAAATAAACATTTTACTTTCAGATATACCTTTCGGGGGCCGAATTGAAAAGTTGAATTCTGTTTTTGCAAGTTTTATGTCAGGTAGTTTTACAAAAAATGCCCTAGATAACAACATGCCACTTCAAAGGCCAATTTCATTTGATTCAAGAGTAATTCCACTATCTGAAGAATTAGTACTTGAATACTTCAAAGAACGTCAAAATGAAGCATGGAGAAACTGCATTAATGGATATGCATACTGGACCCTCAGAAAAGAATATAACAAAAAAGAAGCGATGTATATTCTAAAAAACAAAAAAAGTAGCAGTCTACATGACATATTATTTGAAAGAGGTATAAATCTCACTGAAGTTCCTTCATGGCAACGTAGAGGTATTGGAATCTATAAAAAAGAGGTTATAGTTGAAGGATATAACCCTATAGAAAAGAAAAAAGTTCAAAGTATGAGAAAAAGGATTTATGTTGATTCTGATCTGCCTATTTTCGATGAAGAATTTTTCAAAAATTTAATTTCACATTAAATATAATACATCTAATTTTCACTACATATTATAGAAATGTTATAAATTCTCGAACTCGATAAAATGAACCTCAACAGCATATTAGGAAAGTTTCTAGGCACTTATAAACAGGAAATTGAAGAAGTACATATTGATAGGGAAGTAATTGAAGAAATAATGAATATAGCTAAAGAAGCTTATCCAAACGAATTTATGGCACTTTTAGAAGGTAAAATTGAAGAAAATATACTTCATATTACCGGATTAATTTTTTTGCCCGCTGAAACTTCAAATGAAGGGGCAGTAATGCAAGTATTTATGCAGCCGCTAACCACTAATTCAGTCGGATCAGTCCACAGCCATCCCGGTTACAGTGCAAGTCCATCAGATGCAGATTTACAGTTTTTTTCTAAAAAGGGAATTTTTCACATGATTATTGCTGAACCTTATAACATAGAAAGCATAATAGCTTATGATAGCTTTGGAAATATTCTTTATTTTAAAATAATCTGATAAATAGGAAATATATCTAATTTTAAATATTCTAATGACTTTTGAAATATAAATTAATTGAAAATAGTCTAATTATTCTTTATTTTTGATTATTAACTAAATTTATTTATTTTAAATTAAATTTAATTGTTTAAACAGCTTAAATACATATTATTAGCCTTAATTTAAGAATTGCATGATTAAAAATCATGGAAACAGTAAAATATATTAATAAAGTCCATTACATAATAAATTTAGATTATTATGCCATACTTAGTCTGTAAAAAATGTAATGGATACTATGAAATTAAAGAAGGGGAATCTCCAGAGGATTTTGCTCATTGCCAGTGCGGTGGTGAGTTAAAATATATAGAAACTCTTGAAGAACTTAATTATTACAATTTATCTAGATCTAATAATGATGAAGGCTCCAAAAAAGCTTCAAGTATAAATAAAACAAAATTAGGATTAATTGGTACAGTAATGATTTGTTTAGTAGTTGCAGGACTTTTTTATTCATTTTCACCCAGTTCAGTTAATTCTATAGTATATTCCTCTAATAACGACCATTTAGGAGATTTAGAAGTATCTCCAGCAAGTGCATCTTATGTTGTTGTAGGAACATCTTACATCAAAGTTCCTGAAGATGCTAAAGTTGTTACCCAAGTTGATCGAGTTATAAGAGACAAGTTATCACATGTAAATGATAATGTTGCTCCCAATCATTCCCCTACAAGTTATAAAGAGCTTGTACCTTGGAT
>JAEYSH010000049.1 GCA_023434825.1 Methanobacteriota archaeon
GATAAGAAGACTTGCAGTAGAAGAACGTGATAATGACTTCAGATTCCCAATTATGGGACTTCCAGCACTTACATGGATGAATGGTGAGGGAGATGAAGTTAATACTGCAATTAAAGAAGCTACAATAGCAGCAACACTCATTAACAAATATGCGGACATAATGATAATCCATGGAACTGAAATATGGGAGTTAATACCTGTTTTAACATTAAGACAGAGTGTATTCACAGATCCAAGGAAACCTCAGGCAGTTGACGCAGGAGTTTACGAATTTGGTGAAGTTAATGAAGATTCACCTGTAGCTTTAACTACTAACTTTGCTCTTACCTATTATACCGTTGAAGGAGATTTAAAATCTGGAAAAGCAAACGGTTATCTTTTAGTGCTTGATACTGAAGGAAGAGCAGTAGATGTAGCTGTAGCTGGTGGACAGTTTAATGGTAAAGCAGTTGCAGATTTGATTAAAGAATGCGGAATTGAAGATAAAGTTAAAACCAGAAAAATGGTAATTCCAGGTCTTGGAGCACCTACAAGTGGTGAAATCGAAGATGACACTGGATGGGAAGTTGTTGTAGGTCCGAGGGATTCATCAGCACTTTCAGATTTCCTTAAAGATAAAATGTAACTAAGAGGGATAAACTATGAAAACACTGATGGTCATAGACCCAAGAATGTGCTCAGAATGCAAAGACTGCATTACAGCATGTGAAAAGGAACATGGAACCGCAAGAGCCAAAAAAAGCAGCTCAATTCCAATTTTTTGCATGCATTGTCACCCTGATAAAGCTCCATGTGCTAGAATATGCCCAACTGGAGCTATAAGAGAAGAAAATGGTGCTCTAAAGGTTGATGAAGATGCATGCATTCTTTGTAGGCTCTGTATGATTGCATGTCCAATAGGAATCATAACTATCGACGAAGAGAAAAAAACAGCTCAAAAATGTACTTTGTGCATGGAAACTGATGGAATTCTCCCGGCATGTGTAGAAGCATGTAAAGACAATGTTTTAAAAGTATTTTCAATTAAAGAACTTGAAGATCTTAAAAAAGATGTTGACTTTGCTGAAATTCTTGAAGAAACATTAAAATCTTGTCAGAATAAGATTTAATCCTATCTGGCACACATTTTATTTATTTAAGAATTTTATCATTTTTTATTTTAATTCCTTCATTTTTTAAGATTTCTTTTTTCATTTTTGTTCCACCATAGAATCCGCCCACTTTAAAATCAGATCTTACAACTCTATGACATGGAATAATTAGAGGCATTGGATTTTTACCAATTGCAGTTCCAACTGCCCTGTAAGCTTTTGAATTAATTGCTTCTGAAATCTGTTTATATGTTTTAACTTCTCCATATGGTATTTTCATAACTTCAAGGAGAACTTTTTTCTGAAAACCGTTAAAATCAAGATTTAGTGTATCACTTTCAAAAACAATCGATTTACCAAAATATAGTTCACTTACAGATTGAGCTAATGAGACATATTCATCAGATAAAATATAATCATCAAAATCCTTTGTAATTTCATTTAGTGCTTCTTCTTCGCTTGATTGAGGCAAACATGTTCTTATAATTTTTTTATTTTTAACTGCAACTGCAAAATATAGTTCATCTTGACTGTAAATGGAAATGTAGATTTTACTAATTTTTAACACTCCTCCACAAGAAATAACTAGATATATATCTTAAAGCTATCAACTATTAGTTCAATATCCTCTTCATCTATTTCAAAAGCCTCTTCGCCGCCTGCAAACCATAAATAATATAAATAATTTTCTATTTTAAAAGCTGCAATTAAAATTTTTGTAATGGGATTTGAAAAATTATTTTCGCCACTGATTATGTAAACATCAACATCATCAACAGTAAATTCTTCTTCCATAGTGATTTCATTATTCTGAATTGTAAAAACATCTTTTATTATATCCGCAAATTCTTTTGACGTTAAATCGCCCAGATCAGTATTTTTATTTACAGAGAACGCAATTCCTGTTGTTGAATTTCCTTTTATAATTTTTTTCTTATCATTAATTGGAATAATTTCCCATGTACTTGGATAGTCAAAGGAAATTTCGCCATTATCAAAGTTTTTAGTCCATTTGGCTGTATCAATTTTACCTAAGGCTTCTTCTGCTTTAATTCTGACATAAATATAAGGATCTTCCATAGCAACAAGCAACGGTTCTACTGCTCTTTCGTCACCTATTTTGCCAAGAGCTTCTGCTACTCTCCCCCGCACATATTTGTTATTATCTTTTGTTTTACCCACAAGTGCATTAATTAGAGGTTCAAATGCCCTTAAATCTTTTATATTTCCTAATGCCTCTGCAGCTCTCCCTCTAATTCTCCAATCATCGCTTTCAAATGCTTTAATAAGTGGTTCAACTGCAGCATTTTTCATCTTGCCAAGGGCAACTATTGCTTTCCATCGAACATCACTATCAGGATCGCTTAAAGCATTAACCAGCGGTTTAATGGCTCTTTCATCTCCAATTTTACCTAATGAATTGGCAGCATATTTTCTGACATGCCAGTCTGGATCATTTAATGCATTAATTAAGCTCCCTACTGCAGATTTATCGCCTATTTTTCCAAGTGCTGTGACTGCAAATCTCCTCACTGACCAGCGATCATCATTTAATGCATAAATGAGTGGCTTAATGGCTTTTTTATCGCCTATATTACCAAGAGCCCATGCAGCTTTCCATCTTACCTCTTCATCACTATCATTTAAAGCATTAATTAGAGGTTCTACTGCTCTTCTATCTCTTAATAATCCCAATGCTTCAGCAGCATTTTCTCTTACTGAACCCATAACTGCATATTTATCATGCCATTCTTCATATTTAAGAGCATCAATGAGTGGAAAAAGAGATCTAATGTCAGCTACTTTTTTAAGAGCAATTACTGCTTCTTTTCTGGTGATGCAATCATTAAATTTTAAAGCTTTTATAAGACCGTCAAGATCACCATTTTCTTCCATTTCATCTATATTTGGCTTAATATCACTCATAGACATATAATCCCTATTTTGGAAATCATTATTAAGTGGAAATTCATATTTTTTTTTATATAACTTCTTTTAGGAGTCTGAATAAGCTCGGAGACTCTTTAAGAAGAACAAGAAGAGATCTAGGAGTGACGTTATCAAGATCCCTTCCCTTCATGAATCTTGCAAGGACATTTAATTCTTTATCATTTAATTTATCGAAAACTTTTCTGTATTTAAGTGAACGTTTTAAATGTTCGCCTATTTCGGCTTTCCACATGTCTTCATACCTTTTCAGGAATTTCGCTGAGGTGTCATTATTTTCAATAGCTTCTGCAGCAACTGAACCTGCTATTTTGGCACATGCTGCGGTTAAATCTATTCCGCCTCCAGTTATAGGATTAACATGGCCTGCAGAATCTCCAACAACCATTAATCCGTCCGCATATGTTTTTTTAATACTGCCAGATACCGGAACTCCTCCAACATTGATTTCAATTATTTTTCCGTTGTAATTTGAAACGAAATTATTTAAATAATCATAAGCTGTCTTTTTAGAGCTTCTAACTCCAATTCCAATACTGGTAACGCCATTATCATTGGGGAAAACCCATAAATAGCCTCCAGGGGCAACTTCATTTCCAAAATAAAACTGCATATAATTAGGATCAGTAGGAATTCCAGTCATTTTGTATTGAACACAAGAACAAATGTCATTGGTGCTCCAGTTTGAATTAAGGCCAGCCATTCGGGCTACATTTGATTCTATTCCATCTGCAGCAATAACAAGATCAGCCTCAATTTCCATTGTTTCTCCAAGATGTTTTGTAATAACGCCACAAACCTTACCATTTCGTATAATTAAATCTTTTACAGTTGTTTTGACCATAACATCTGTACCTGCATTGGCAGATTCAATGGCAAGGCTTTTATCAAATACTTTTCTATCTAAAATATACCCTTTTTCATTATCTCCTTCCATACGGAAAGAATTACCATCTGGAGAATGGAGATCGGCACCATATATTGGGGTTCGGATATATTTATCAGAAGGTTTTATTCCTAATATTTTAAATGTTTTTTCAGTTGTGGCTTCTGCACATTGGAGCGGCACTCCAATTTCTTGCCTTTTTTCAACCATTAAAACATTCAAATCATTTTTAGATGCAAAAAGTGAGGAAACTGAACCGGCTATACGTCCTCCAACAACTATAACATCATATTTCATGATTTTTCTCCTTTAAAAGCTCCTAGGGGACATATAATTTCACATCTTCCACATTCGTCACATTTTTCTTGATTTAAAATTGTGATATTTTCTTTAAGTTCTAATGAGCTAGTGGGGCACACACTTACGCATGCACCACAGTATCCACATTTATCATTCTGAAATTTCATTATTTCACCGGTTAAGCGGAAAATAGGGAAAAATATTATATTATAATAATATTTATTTAAATAATTTAAATATATATGTTGTTGGTTTGAGATGATAAAGGTAATAAACTAATTATATTATTAAAATCGATTTAATAAGCTTAATTATAATTCATTGAATTTTTACTTCCAATTAAAAAAGCTTAAATAATAGTTTATTATAACTATAATGTACTCGCATTATGTATGAGTTCTTATATTACAGTTAAATCTAATTTTATGAAATAAAATCTGAATTAGAAAGTTTAACCGTTAACTTAATATAGTACATCATATAACTTTTATGTTATGCAGGGGTGCCCGAGCGGCCAAAGGGGGTGGACTTAAGATCCTCTGGCGTAGGCCTTCGTGGGTTCGAATCCCATCCCCTGCACTTAACCTCAACCTTTTTTCGGAGAAAAAAAAGGATTGATCAAAAAAATCCTAGCTCACAAAACATTCTGTTTTGTTCGCTGCGGAAGGATAATAATTATTGTATATATTACAATTTTTAATTAATTAAACTCAATTATTTGCCCTAGTGGCTTAGCCGGTAGAGCGATGCCTTGGTAAGGCATAGATCGTGGGTTCGAATCCCACCTAGGGCTCTTCAATTTTATTTTTAAATAATTTCATTAATTAAACTATAAACATAAGATAATTTTTCTATTCGTTAAGTTTATTTAATATTAGACCTATCCATATGTGGTGACAACTAATGGTAAAAAAGATTGCACAGATATCTGATATACATTTTGGTGAAAAAAACTTTTCAAATGACTTAAAAAATAATTTATTAAGCCAGCTAGAGGATGAAAATCCTGATCTTATTATTGCTGCTGGAGATATGACTACTGAAGGTTATGCTCATGAATATGAAGATGCATCTGTCTTCATTGATGAACTCCGAGCTATTACTCAAACTCATGTAATTCCTGGAAATCATGATGCAAGGAATGTAGGATTAATTCACTTTGAAAAACTAATTGGAGAGCGGAAATTTGTACATTTAGATAAAGCTGGAGGATTTGCTATTATCGGGCTTGATTCTTCAGAACCCGACATAAACGATGGTCAAATTGGAGTAGACCAGTTAGATTGGCTGAAGACTGAGCTGGATAAAGTACCATGTGATCTATGTAAAATTGTAACATTTCACCATCATCTACTCCCAATTCCTCAAACTGGAAGAGAAAGAAATATTCTTTTAGATTCTGGTGATTTACTCCGAGTATTTAGTGAATATGGTGTCGATTTTATCTTAAACGGACATAAACATGTCCCTAATGTCTGGATGATAGAAAAAATGGTTACCTTAAATTCTGGAACTGCAACAACAAAAAAATTAAGAGGACATACATATCCTTCTCACAATCAACTCTTAATTGATGATGATCAAATTATAGTAAATCTAATTAATACTGAATCTGGTAATAAACGGGAACTAGCTAATTACTCAGTTAGAGTTGAAGAAGAAGAATATATGATCTGTTCATATAAACATAATTCTGTGAATGTGTTATAGAGAGAATTTATTTTTTATTTAATTTTAATTGAATAAATATAACTTCTTTTCATTAATTTTAGATTTTTAAAGGTTTTTTATTTATTTAGGGATATATTATCAGTTTGGAAACAATTTAAATTAGAAATAAATAAAATGTCTTCAATGAAGCGTTTAAAATAATTACTTTTTAATTTCATTTAAGGGATCATCTATTTAAATAATAATACAAATACAATATGAATTGAAATTTAATTTTTGATTTTGTAACTTTCAAATTGTGCATTATAAGAAATTTATTTCTTTAATTGGGAACAATCTTTATAAGAAAGAAAAATAAAAAATAAAAATTGAAAGTAAATACTGTTTATTTAAGGTATTTACGTTAGAACTAGAAAAAAAAGAAGGTATAAGTGATTTTATGTCAAAGATGTTAGATGTGATGATGGCTGGTGTAATGGCCGGAATTGTCGCGTTTACAACTTCAAAAATGGGAATAGCAGGAACAGTTATTGGAGCAGTTTTAGGATCAATGCTCTATCAGTTTATGTCTCATTTCATAAAGGAACCCATTGAGAATGTCAATACGAGAAAAATAGAAACAAGAATATTTTATGCAATTCCACTAATTATTATCTTGTTAATTGAAATTATCTATATATTTGCTGGAGTATACTGGAAAACAGAGCAAATATTTTATTTTCTGGAAAATGCAACTGATTGGAATCTGTTCAGGTCAATTGGAATTGGGCTTATTATTATGGGAGCATATCCTATAATATCAAATAACATAAAAAACTCTTATGGTTATATAGTGCTATCTGTGGGTGTAGTCATCTTATTAAAAGGATTACTGGATACGAATTCCGCTCTTGTAGAGTTATATACTCCTCTGTTTACACAATTTGGATTTATAATTTCTTTAGGGGTTGTAGCGGCATTATTATATGTTATTATATCCATAGTTCAGGAATCAGTGACAATTAACCGTGAAGGAATTGAAGAAAAAAGTTAATGGGATATCATGGCAAAGAAAACAAAGAATACTACATTAAAAACAATACTAGATGTAATTCGTTATGAAAATCCTTCAACACAGGATGAAATAGCTGAAAGATTGGGAATTACTCGTAGGTATGTTACCAAATTACTTCAACCACTTATTAGTGAAGGTATTGTAAAAAGGGCTTATGTAATAGAACCCAAAAAGTTCGATGAATTTTTAGAAATTTATGGAGAAGAGAAGGTACCAGTTGAGCATGCAACATTAAAAATAGTAGAATTACTTAAGGGAATGTCAACTCATGTTTGTAATCAACTTGAAACATCTTTTAAAGCTCTTTCAGCTTATGATGATGAACTGGCCAATGAAGCACTCAAAATGGATTATATAACTAATAACATGCATGAAAAAATAAGGACATCTGTGGATATGGCAATATCCATGAATCCGACACCAGAATTTAGTAAAAGCAGTGCTTTTAGTGAAGTGGCCTACGATTTAGAACGAATTGGAGATCATTCATGCCAGTTTGCTAATTTTACTTTAAAAGAATCTTATGAAGTTGATCCTGAAATGTTTAAATACATACAGGAGATGTATGAAACATCTAAAGCGATGGTAGAATATTCCGTAAAAATATTTTTAGATGAAAGACTTGATTTAAGGGATAAAGTTCTTAATCACGAGGAAAGAATTCATGTACTGCAAAAAAAGGCTTTAAATTGTATAGCTACTCAAATGGCAGAAGCTTCTTTTGAAGATACTGAGCGTTCCACATATTATCTTTCATTATCACGTGTAGTTAAGGCATTTGAAAGAATTGGTGATATTTCTGTTGAAATGATTGATATTTCAAGGGAATATTATGAGAATATACCCCGAACTACTACTCCTGAACGTTTCAGGAGAAAATCACTAAATATAATTAAAAAATGAATAAATTATGGAATGATTTAAAAATCATTCTTTTTCTTTTTCCATATACTCTTTGATTTTGCGTTCTTCCCATTCTTTAGAAAATGCTCCCCTATTTGTAAATATAGATATTCCATGCATTAATACAGCAAATCCCCAAAAAATTGTTGCCCAGTAGAACCACCAAACTCCGGGACTTGTAACAACATTTATAATTATTAAAAGTGCGTTAACTGCAATGTATATGATCAGATGGTTGTAAAATCCTTTAACAGCCTTAACTCTTCTTTTTGCCCTTTCATATGAATCATCAGCCATATTTAACCCCCTAATTGTTAATATAAATTATGAAGATCCATTTATATATATCTTAAGATTTTTTCTAAATTTAAATACTAAATATCTCTATTGGTGCTAAAATGTTCTTATTATAGGAATTATATAATAATTGCTTTTATATTTTGTTCACTTATAGTGTAAATAAATACACAAATAGGAATATTTAAATATAGGTATATAATTAGTATAGGATGAGGTGAATTGAAATGGACTCGAAATATATTATAGGAATAATAGTCGCATTGATAGTGATAGTTGGAGCCTACATGGTTCTCGCTGGAGGCTCAAACCAGAACACAATAAACATTGCTGGTTCTACATCTGTTCAACCAGTAGCTGAAAAGCTTGCTCAAGCTTACATGGCAAAAAATCCAAATGTTAAGATAAATGTACAGGGTGGAGGAACATCTGTAGGTATTAAAAGTGCACAACAGGGTACAGCTCAAATAGGTACAGCATCCTCAAAACCAAAAGAAAATGATTCACAAGGTTTAGTACAAACACAAATTGCTAAAGATGGTATCGTTGTTGTAGTAAACAACGCTAATTCTATAAGTGATTTAACAATAAACCAGACAAAAGACATATTTTCAGGAAATGTAACTGAATGGACCAAAGTATCAGGTGCATCCGGCGGTGCAATTAACGTTATTACAAGAGAAGATGGTTCCGGTACCAGAGATGGATTCCAGAGCATGGTAATGGGTGGTAAAAATGGTACTCCTATATTAAAAACAGCAGTTGTACAGAGTTCAACTGAAGCTATTGTTCAAGCAGTAAAAGGAAACCCGAATGCTATAGGTTATATATCCTTAGATGCTTTAAATGGCGATGTTAAAGCAGTAAAAATAAATGGAGTAAGTCCTTCAGAACAAACTGTCAGTGATGGATCTTACAAAATAACCAGACCTTTTATCTTCTTAACCAAAGGAGATCCTACTGGTGAAGTTAAAAAGTTCATCGACTGGGTAATGAGCCCTGAAGGTCAATCAATAGTAAAAGAAGCAGGAGCAGTTCCTGTAGGACCTACCCAATAAGTGGTTTTAAACCACTTTTTTAATTTATTTCAATTAATAACGGTTTAAAATTAAAATTAATCATCTTTATCAATTTTCTTAATCACTTTAATTTTAAATACTCCAAAAGAAAAGAGTATAAGTCAAGGTGATTAAGAATGGATTTAAAATACAAGCTTGGAATATTAATTGCCATAGTCATAATTATTGCTTATTTAATATTCATACCTTCAACTCAATATGAAAGAATACAAATAGCAGGTTCTACGTCTGTACAACCTGTAGCAGAAAAATTAGCTAATAAATTTGAAGAAACTCATCCAAATGTCAGGATAAATGTTCAGGGTGGGGGATCTAGCCTTGGTATAAGTAGTGTTTCTCAAGGTATAACACAAATCGGTACCAGCTCAAGAGAATTAACAAGTAAAGAAAAAGCTGGACTTAATGAATATATTATAGGAAAAGAAGGCATAGTTATTGCCGTAAATAATCAAAATAATGTAACCGGTTTAAATAAAAACCAAACCCGAGATATTTTCAGCGGTAAAATTACAAACTGGAAAGATGTAGGTGGCCAAAACTTAGAAATTCACGTAATAGCAAGAGAATCAGGTTCTGGTACAAGATCTGCATTTGAAAATTTAATAATGGGTAAAGGAACCAAAATCAGGAATGATGCAATAGTTCAAAGCTCTACTGAAGCTGTTAAACAGGCAGTTAGACAAGATCCCGGCGCAGTAGGATTTGTTTCTTTAATAAGTATGAGTAATGATGTTAAAGCATTGAAAATTGATGGAGTTGGACCTTCAGAAGAAACAGTCTTTGATGGTACTTATACTTTGCAAACACCATTTATCTTCATTGTAAAAGGTGAGCCAAATGGTACTGTAAAAGAATTTATTGACTTCACTTTAAGTCCGGAAGGTCAAGCAATTGTTAAATCACAGAAGGTAGTACCCGTAAAATGATGTTTATGGAGGGCTGGGCCCTTACTCAAACTAACCTTATTTCAGATCAAATAGAGGTGCAAAATGACGAAATATGAAGAATTTTTAGTGGAGAAGGGGCTGTTTATAACAGCCATCTTATCAATCATTGTTATCCTTTTAATTATAGGATTCATCTTCAGAGAAGGATTTCCAGCAATGGAAAGTTATGGATTCTTAAATTTCATATTTGGAATGGACTGGTCTCCATCGGATGATCAATTTGGTGTTTTCACCATGATCATAGGTTCGATAGGAATAACTTTACTTTCACTGCTATTTGCAGTGCCTTTATCATTACTTTGCGCTATTTTCTTAGCTGAAATAGCACCAAAAACTATGAGAAAGATACTAAAACCAGTTATTGAGACTTTAGCAGGAATCCCTTCAGTTGTTTATGGATTTTTTGGTCTTATAATTCTAGTTCCATTTATGAGAGAACAGTTTGGTGGAACTGGTTTCAGCATGTTTACAGCATCAATAATTCTAACTGTAATGATTCTTCCAACTATTATTAGTATCTCGGAAGATGCCTTAAAGTCTGTTCCACATGAATATAAGGAAGCTTCCCTTGCTTTAGGGGCAACTCACTGGCAAACCATAAAAAACGTATTATTCCCTGCAGCAATTCCTGGAATAATCACGGCCATTATATTAGGGATGGGTAGAGCAGTAGGAGAAACTTTAGCAGTTATTATGGTTGCAGGAAATGTTGCACAAATTCCAAACTCAATTTTTGACCCTGTAAGGGCATTAACATCTAATATAGCCCTTGAAATGGGTTATGCAACAGGACTTCATTATAATGCATTATTTGCAACTGGAATCGTCCTATTCATCATGATAATAATTCTTCTGTTAATAGCTAACTATTATCACTACAAAAAGAAGGTTGTTATTGGTGGGGGGTACTTATAATGAATTTTAACAGAATAGTATCTCCCAAAATGGCTCAAAAAATAATGAAAGGATTATTCTGGGCATCAGGGATAGTCACAATAATAATATTACTTGTGATCATTGGTTATATTCTCTATAAGGGATTACCAGTAATGAATTTAAGTTTCATATTTAGTGATCCAGTAGATTCTGGCAGATCTGGAGGTATATTCCCATTTATTGTGTCAAGCATATATGTAACATTTATAGCAATTCTGGTTGCAACACCGCTGGGCGTTGGTGCGGCAATTTACCTTTCTGAATATGCTGGAGAAGGAACAATTGTTAAATTAATACGATTTGGAGCGGAAACATTAGCATCCATCCCTTCTATTGTATTTGGATTGTTTGGGTTGGCATTTTTTGTTATATATTTAGGTTTGGGTTGGTGTGTGCTTTCAGGTGGTCTTATATTGGCCCTTATGGCTCTTCCAACTATACTTCAAGTGTCTGAAGTTTCACTGGAAGCTGTACCTAAATCATATAGGGAAGGAAGCCTTGCTATAGGTGCTACAAAATGGCAAACCATTTATAGAGTTGTATTACCGGCTGGAATTCCGGGAATTACAACAGGAGTTATTTTAGGGCTTGCAAGAGCGATTTCAGAAGCTGCTGCTATTTTATTCGCTGTAGGGGCAGCATTAACAGTTCCATTATCCATCTTTGATCCGGCAAGACCTCTTCCTTTGCACCTTTATATTATAGCAACAGAAGGAATATCTCTGGATAATGCGTACGGTACTGCGGCCGTTCTGGTTCTTTTAGTTCTTATAATTACTGTAGTCACAAACACACTGGTAGACAGATACTCTAAAAAGATGATGGGGAGATAGAATGGATTATAGAATTGAAGTAGAAAATTTAAATGTTTACTTTGGTGAATCACATATTCTGAAGGATATTAACCTTAATATTCGTAAAAATACAGTTACTTCACTTATTGGGCCATCTGGATGTGGAAAATCAACATTTATACGAACTTTAAACCGTATGAATGATTTAATTGATACTTTCAGGCATGATGGGAACGTACTTTTGGATGGTAGAGATATTTATGATCCAAAAATTGATGTTGTAGATTTAAGAAAAAAGGTCGGAATGGTATTTCAAAAGCCTAATCCATTTCCTAAATCAATTTTTGACAATGTAGCATATGGTTTAAAAGTTCATGGGATCTCTGATAAAGATGTAATAACTGAAAAAGTAGAAGAAAGCCTAAAATCTGCTGCACTATGGGATGAAGTCAAAGATAAACTGGATATGTCTGCTATGGGACTTTCTGGAGGTCAGCAGCAGAGATTATGTATTGCAAGAACAATAGCAGTAAATCCTGAAGTTATATTAATGGATGAACCTGCTTCTGCACTTGATCCTATTTCAACAGTAAAGGTAGAAGACCTGGTTCATAAGCTAAAGAACGATTACACTATAATTATTGTTACACATAATATGCAACAAGCTACAAGGGTATCTAAGTATACTGCGTTCTTCTTAAACGGTGAGATTGTTGAAAGCGGTCTTACAGATAAGCTATTCATTGAACCTGAAGATAAACGTACTGAAGATTACATAACTGGTAGATTTGGATAATAAAATAAAAAAATTCAATTATATTAAATTATAAATTATTATTGTGTAAGGTGGAAGAATGAAAAGATATCCGAGGGTGCAGTTTAGAAAAAGGTTAAGGGAACTTAAAGAAGAAGTAGAAGAAATGGGTCAATTAACCCTTAAGGCACAAAAAAAAGCAATGGAAATTTTAAATGATTTTGATGAAGAAAAATTGAAGTTTGTAAATGAAGCCGGCGAAAACATTGATATAATGAATTTTGAATTAGAAAGAAGATGTATGGGGATAATAGCAGCAGAACAGCCGGTAGCTAAAGATTTAAGATTTATTGAAGCATGTATAAAGGTTGGTAGTCATTTAAAAAGAATGGTAAGTCTGGCTGTTAACATAGCTCAGGTTGCAAATGATCTGGAAGGTCAGGAAATCCCTCAAAGGCCAAAAGAAGACCTTACTCACATGTCTAATATTGTTCAGATGATGGTAAGTAAAGGACTATATTCATTTTTAGACCAGAACATGAACATGGCAAGGGAACTTAGACTGGATGACGATAAGGTGGACGATTTATTTGATCAGTCGCTCACTAATATTACCAAAGCTATGTTCCAGGATAAAGATGCTATATCTTATATGGTATATCTTTTATTCGTTGCCAGATTCCTGGAGAGAACTGCAGATCGTGCAGTGAGTATTGGAGATAGGACAATCTTCATGATGACCTGTGAAAAACCATAGAGTTTAATCAATAATTTAACTCTTAATCTATTTTTTTTATTTAAATTAACTCGTATATTTTTATTTTCATTCTTTAAAATTATATGTAATTTATTTTTTTTTACCTCCAGAAAATATATTACTAAATTAATTTATAGTAATAACACAATTTAATTTATTAAAAATTGTATGAATAAAATTCGTTAGAATGCCATTGAATTATTTTTTATGGCTATTAATAAGATTATGGGGTGATTTAATTGAAAATTAGAGATGAATTAGTTGGAAGGGACGTTTTAGATGGTACTGGACACAAAATAGGTGAAGTAGATGACATTGAAGTTGATTTTGAATCTCAAAAGATAGATGCACTTATTATTGGAGAAGGAAAACTCATAGGTAGGGGAAACGAAAGAAGAATACCTTTTAATATGGTAGAAACAGTTGGAGAAAGAGTTATATTAAGAAGGGAATCAGAAGGTAGGACTGCCAGCAGGGAAGATAGAATTGAAGAACAGGGCCATGAAAGAAGTAGAAGCGGTGAATATGTTGAAAAAAGAGATTTAAGCAGAGGAGAAGGTAGAAGAGGATCAGGTAGAGACCAGCCTTATATTAGAGATGAAGAAAGATAATAAAATCTTTCTTCTAATTCAAAAATTATTTAATTAAGGTTTCAAAACAGCAGTAGCTTGTCTTGCTGCCCAGCATTGAATGCAAACTCCAATAGGTAATCCTGCTGTATGTGTATCTGCAGTTAAAATTTTAACGTCAAGAGCAGTGGTTTTTCCACCAAGTCCCATAGGCCCTATTCCAGTTTCATTAATTTCTTTTAAAATTTCTTCTTCAAGTTGTGCAAGAATTTTATCAGGGTTTCTCTGGCCTAATTTACCAAGTAATGCTTTTTTTGCAATTTTCATAGATAAATCCGAAGATCCGCCGATTCCAACACCTACAATAATTGGGGGACACGGTTTTCCTCCAGCAGCAATTACAGTATCCAGAACGAATTTTTTAATTCCTTCAATTCCTTCTCCAGGTAAGGCCATTTTAAGTGCGTTATTATTTTCAGAGCCAATTCCTTTAGGAAAAACTGTTAATTGAAGAATTTCATCACCAACAAGCTCAATATCCACTTGAGGTATAAGATTACCAGTATTATCGCCTGAATTTTTTCTGGTTATTGGATTTACAACATTTGGTCTTAATGGAATCTCATCAGTGGCTTTAGCAACTCCCTTTTTAATTCCTTCCATTAGATTTTCAACTTCAACGTTACCTAATTTTACAAAAACTATAGGGAGACCTGTATCCTGGCACATTGGAACTCCAAGTTTTTCTGCAGCTTCAATATTTTCAAGTATAGCTTTAAGATTTAGACGTGCTAGATTGTGATCTTCATTTTTATATGCATCTTCAAGGGCATTTTTGACATCATCTGGAAGCTTAATAACTGCTTCCTTGAATAAGTTGCAAATAGTATTTTCAATCATTTTTTGAGTAATCATATAATCCTCTTTAAGTGTTTATAAATAATTAAATTGATCTTAATCTTAAAAGTTAATTAATGATATTTTTTATGTAGTTCAATTGCTTTTTAATCTCTTCTAGCTCTTTATCTTTTTTATTGAGCTTTTTAACAAGATTTTGATATTCTTCGCTGGTTACATTATCTATAACCATCTTTTCAATGGATAAATTATCTGAAACATTTAAATAAATATTTTTAAGATGTTCAATTTCTAAATCTGAATGGTAATTGATGTTTGGATCTAATTTTTGGCCTAAAATAGCGTTTATTGTGGATTCATCTATTCCAGACTCATTCAATTTATCTTTAAAATATTTTCTAAGCATTGTTGAAGAAAAAAACCTTCTTTTTTTAGTTAAGTATCCAAAATTAGCTCTATTATTCACACGTTTAAAAATAGAGCCATGAGCAGAGACATTAAGTGCTTGATTTTGAGAATTAACAAAAAGTGGATCTTTTAATGATTTAACAGGTTTATTTTTCCTTTCTCTATCAATTAAATAACTTAAAATAGCTTTGATCGATTCTGAAGTGTTAAAAGTGACATAAGATCTTTGTGTTCTATGCTTTTTTATTTTCCATGTTCCAACCATTATATCTGTTTTAAAAAGTTCATCTGCTATTTTATTAATATCAAATAGGTCTCCATCATCTAAATCTATGTATTTTTCAAGTGAGTTTATAAAATCTCCATAAGTTAAACTTCTTAATTCTGTAGCTTCCATGCCTGAAGAAATGTGAAGTAAAATAATAGCTTTATCCCTCAAATTACTTAATTCAAGAGCTTCTTTTATCTGTTCCTGTGATATAATTTTTCCAGAAGCTTTTTCAAACTGTTGCGGGGATATTATTTGATTTATACTCTTTGTATCAATATCATACTCATTATAAAACGCTTTAACTGTATCTACTCTGTTAACAATGGTATTTGATGATTTACCATTTTCTTTCAGACTTTCTATATATTCATTGAAATATCTATTTATTTTCCTGCCTTTTTGAGCGTCTTTAATTAATTCAGATGGGTTTTTTCCTAAAAACTCGCAAAAAGATTTTATTCTTCCAACATATACAGTTTCCGTAGATTTAGAGAGTTTTCTACGTTCTATAAAATTTTTAAATAAAGGATCACTAATAATTTCAAAATCTGATTCTACCATAAAAATAACCTTTTAATCTAACATTTATATCATTTAATTTTATGTTAAAAAATACATATAAAATTAATTATTAATTATTTTCTGAATTTTTATGCAGTTCTTCATTGTTTTTTGATCTTTTTTTATCCTTTGCAATGTTATTAAGCATTTCCATCATATCATGGATAATATCGGTGAAAATTTCTTCTCTTTCTAAAAAGGTTTCTTCTAACCCTTTCTGCATATTAATATCTGTTACAATTCCAAGTAGTCCGTTATATATATTTTTAGAATTAAAAATAGGTGTGACAGTCAAATTTGACCAAAAAACATTACCTTGCCGGTCTAATAGTTTAAACCAGTCATACTTTTCTATTTGAATTTCAGACGATTTTCTAAATCTGTAAAATTCTTCTTCTTCGTCTACAAAGCTTTTTATATGCCTTTCTAACATTTCATTTTTAGAGTAGCTCAACATATGGGCCATATGTCCATTTAAATATTTAATTATGCCATTTTTATCTAAAATAAACATTCCAGCAGTAGCTTTTTCAACAATATATCTATATCTTTTTTCACTATCTGCCAGTTCTTTTTCCATTTTTTTACGTTCAGTAATT
>JAEYSH010000182.1 GCA_023434825.1 Methanobacteriota archaeon
ACTCATATGATAGTAATCGATGATGAAGACAAGAGCGTCATTAAAAACGAAATGGTCAGATTATAGGGAATAAAGATGCCATACGACGCGGAGATTTTAGTAGTCGGCTGTGGAAATGTCCTTTTTGAAGATGATGGATTTGGGCCTGCGGTAATTGAGGCCTTACAAGAATACTTCAAGGATCATGAACTTCCAGAAAACACTATGCTTATAGACGGAGGGACAAGTGCGCCGCATTTCATATTTTCACTTCCCCATGAATCATGGAAGAAGTTGATAGTTGTAGATGTGGTTAATTCAGGTGCAGAACCTGGATCAGTACGCAGATTCGAGGTAACAGAGCTTCCAAGAGGACGATACGACGACGCTCATTCATGGTCTGTTGAAGAGCCATTGCATGAGCTAAGTAAGCAATGCGAAGTTTTCGTAATTGGATGCCAGCCAGAATCTATCTCTGCCCCAGATGTAATAATGGGTTTAACGCAAAGTGTGGAGGAAGCAGTTCCCAAGGCCATTGAAATCATTTTAAAAGAAATAGGGGTTTAGCGTATGTTAGCCCGAATTAAACAATTTTTAGGATTGGAAGCTAAGCCGGCTAAAAAGCCAGAAGAGGCGAAGCCAATAGCTTCAGAAGAGGAGGTTGAAAAAGTGGCTGAAGAAAAACCGAAACCAAAAATAGGTTATGTCCACTTAAGCGGATGTACCGGAGATGTTATGTCGTTAAGTGAAAACTACGAAATTTTAGCACCTTTACTCACCGAAATGGTGGATATTGTATACGGACAAACACTGGTAGATGCATGGTGGGGTAATGAAAATAATCCAAACGCTACAGAGCGCATGCCAGAAATGGATTTAGTATTAGTAGAAGGATCAGTTTGTCTACAAGATGAACACAGTATTAAAGAACTTAAAGAAGCACGTGAAAGGGCAGGATTAGTAGTAGCATTTGGTTCATGTGCTGCAACAGGATGTTTCACCAGATATTCTAGAGGTGGACAACAAGCACAACCATCTCACGAATCTTTTGTACCAATAGCAGATTTAGTGAAAGTTGATTGTTCAATACCAGGATGCCCACCATCACCAGAAATAATTGCTAAAACAGTAGTAGCAGTTTTAAACGGTGATATGGATTACCTACAGCCAATGATGGACTTAGTAGGTTACACAGAAGCATGTGGATGCGATCTTCAACTTAAAGTCGTTAACCAGGCACTATGTATTGGATGTGGAACTTGTGCAATGTCATGCCCAACACGTGCTGTAGGAATGACTGGTGGAAGACCAGAAGTCAACGGTGACAGATGTGTAAAATGTGGTATCTGTTACATCCAGTGTCCAAGAAGCTGGTGGCCAATGGATAGAATTAAAAAGGATACCGGATTATAGGAGGCTTGAAAATGGTATTAGGAACATATAAAGAAGCACTTTCTGCAAGAGCAACCGATAAACAGATCCAGAAGATTTCACAAGACGGAGGAATAGTAACAGCACTCCTATCCTACGCGCTTGATGAAAAACTCATTGACGGTGCAGTAGTAGCTGGACCTGGTGAAGACATGTGGAAACCAGTTCCACAGGTCGCTATGACATCAGATGAACTTTTAGCTGCTGCAGGTACTAAATACACACTTTCACCAAACGTTTGGACATTAAAAGAAGCTGCAAGACAATACGGTCTTGAAAAGATCGGAACTGTCGCTATTCCATGCCAAACCATGGGTATAAGAAAAATGCAGTCATATCCATTTGGTGTAAGATTTGTTGCAGATAAAATTGCACTCTTAATAGGTATCTACTGTATGGAAAACTTCCCATTCGAATCCTTGAGAACATTCATCTCAGAGAAAATGGGAGTTAGCCCTGAACTAGTAGAAAAAATGGATATAGGAAAAGGTAAATTCTGGGTACACACCGCAGATGACACTTTAAGTATACCACTTAAAGAAACCCACGGATATGAACAAAACGGATGTAATATCTGTCTTGACTACGTTGCTGAATTAGCAGATGTATCCACCGGTTCTGTAGGTTCACCTGATGGATGGTCCACAGTACTCACCAGAACTGATGCTGGTGAAAGTGTATTCAAACTTGCTGTTGATGCAGGTTTAATTGAAACCAAAGCTATGGACAATGTAAAACCAGGTTTAGGTCTACTTGAAAAACTCGCTACCGATAAGAAAACCAAGAATCAAAAAACAATTGATGACAGGATAGCAATGGGATTACCTGTCCCATACAAAGCAAGTAGCGAAAAAGAAGACCCACTTGCAAACTACTAAGTTTGAAGGTATAGTAGGATTTATCCTACTAAATTTTTATTTTTTTAATTATTTAATTTCAATAACAATCTTTATAAATACATTCGTTGATTAAAATGGACATAATAATACTTTTAGGGGCCATGCTACTTGCTTATGGTGGAATTATCTTATTATATTACCGTATAAGGTCAAATGAAAGAAAAAATCGGATTTCAAATTTTTTACTTAAGGGAACCTTAAGCATGCGCAGAGGTAATATGGAACGGGCGTTGTTTTATTTTAACAAAGCATATGAATATTCCATGAATGATGGAAATAAAGCAAATGCTGCTGAAGCTTTGTATAATATTGGCCAGGTTTATAAAGAAACTGGGGACATGGAAACAGCATTGAAATACTGGAATGAATCAAATACTATTAGTTTTAGTAATGATTAATAGGATTTATACTTTAAATCAGATAAAAGCTTAAAATGTAAAATTTTGACTTAAATATGTCATATATCTCCTAATTTCATTAAATAGATATTATAAATTTATTGGAGTTTATTTAAATGGAATCTCTAAATTTAACTCCTGCAGAGTCCTTAATGATAATTTCTCCAGAATGTAATGGAAATGAACTTATTAAGCTAACGTTAATTGACCTTCTTTTAAGAAAAGCTCTAAAAGTGAATCTGGAGAATAATTCTGAATTTTTAAATAAAGAAAAATCCATCATCATGAGTAAAAATGAATCAATTAACTTAATATTCAAGCCCCATGAAGAATTATTAATGAAAATTGTGGGTAATAATGAATTAGAATTAAATGAATTTGCTAAAATTTTATTTAAACAGATAAGTCCTCTAGAATATAAAAATATGAATATAAGGGAACCATTAATTGCTAAAGGATATTTTAGAAGGCAAAGAAAGATGCTTCTTGCATTAGTGCCTTATAATGCCTATGTTTTAACTGATGAAGGGAATCAAGTAAAATCAGCTATATTAAAACTTCTTAATGAAGCTGGACTACTGAAAAGATGGATTATGGAAGATTTAGGACATGCAAAAGCGTATTTATCTGTCCTTGGATCTCATATTCTCTTACTCAATATCTATGATATTGAGGATATTAAAAAATTTAATAAAATGCTTTCATTTATCAAACCAGAATCTAAAACTAGTGACTATTACAATTATTACTTGTATACTGTGCCCACAGAATATATGGATGATGATGACAACCTAAAGAGCTTTGATTTTTTGGATATATCGCTTTTAGATAATTTCGATTCATTCGATGAATTTTCATTTGAAATTGATTCTGAATCCAGCAGTAATGATTATGAAGGCAATTTTAGTGATTAAAATTAATTTTGAATATAAAAAAATGAATTTTTATGGATTAGAAAATAAATCATAATCTATCCAAAAGGGTGTTATTCAGTAATAACAAGACAACCATCACTTTCTACAATTACTGTATGTTCTGATTGAGCAACTAAAGCATTACTTTTTTCACGAAGTACGTGGTATGGATAAACTGCCCTTGATGATATGAGCATTCTCATGGCGTTATTTAAATGATGTTCACTGAATCTACCTTGAAGCCACCTTTGTGCAAATGGTAAAATTTTATAATCTTCCTTAATTATTTTTAAAGCTCTTTTTGCATGAACTAATCTTAAAGGCCGGTCTCGCAAATATCGGAATATATAAACCTCATTCATGTCGGTGACTCTTCCGATGCCATCTGTTGCGAAGGGCTCTATGGCAAGAACATCTCCTTCTTCTAATTTATGAGGATTATTTTCCTTAATATTGGGTACAGAAAGTCCTGAATGAAGTATCCATTGATCCATGCTGTGCCCTGTGAGGTTAGATACAGAATTGAATCCTCTTTCTTTTATGGCTTTTTCAATCTCTTCCCCCACTTTTCCAATTTCAACCCCCGCTTTAACAGTACTCAACGCGTTTTCAAGACCTTCCTGGGAAGCCAAAATCATGTTTTGATGTTTTTCAAACTCATCTTCGGGAATATCTTCTCCAATAAGTACACTTATGGCTGTATCTGCAATGTAACCATCTACATGTGCACCTAAGTCAATTTTAACTAAATCTCCAGATTTAAAAGTTTTTTCATCATTTGCAGGGGGCGTATAATGTGCAGTTACTTCATTCACTGATACATTACATGGAAATGCTATTTGGCCTCCAAGATTTATAATTTCATTTTCCACAAATTCTGCAAGTTCTAAATATTTCATATCTTCTTTAACGTGATTAACTGCATCTTTTCTAACTTTAGATACTATTTCTCCAGCTTTTTTATATTTTTCAATCATATAATCACTTATAATCTTTTTATTTTTTATTAACTCAATTAATTTTAACTTCTAATGATTTAATTCTATATTCATTCTGTTGTTTAATTTTAGGTTTTCTATTATGATATAATTAATTAATAAGATAGACTTCTCTTAATTAATCTAATTTTTATGTTGTTGACCATTAAATAATACTTTAAAATATGATATGGGTATTATAAATTAGTATATTAATATAATTGAACAATTAATAGAATAAAGAAATCTTTCAAACAGGATAGGGGGATTTTAAATAGAAAATGATTCAGATAATTGTTGGAATTATTTATTAGGTTTTTTTCCAGCTTTTTTACCTTTTGGGGATATATTTGGGATTTTAATTATAGTTATAGCAATTATTATCATTTTAGTTGTAGTTTCAGTATATCGAAAGAAAAAACAAACATCCGAAAAGGTGGAACAGAGAGTTTCAAGTTTAAGAAGAGAATTTGGAAATGTAAAACAGCAATCATACCAAAGTGATGGGGATTGGCTAGAAAAAAGACTTGATAATGAATTTGATAAAGATGAGTTTATCATTTCTAACAGAAAAAATTAATTATGCAAGGATTTCATTAATTATTTTTTTAAATTGCCTTAATTAAGGGCCATCAATGATTAGAGATTATACAGTTTTATATATCTTAAAATTTAATATAATATATAGAATAATTAATAGCCACTTTAAAATAATTTAAAAAATCTTAAAAAATAACAAAAGGTGAAATGTATGGCTGATGCTGCTACGATGATTGCGGATAATATTGTTTGGATAATACTGGCAGTTTTAGCGGCGGTTGTAATCATAATCGTTGTTACACAATGGAAAAAAGTCAGAGAAACACAAAATAATGTGGCTCTAGTAGAAAAACAAGTAGAACTAAAAAAAATATCCCTGGTTGAAAAAGACCTAGAAGCAAAAAGAATGATGGAAAACGTTCTTCCAATGCCTGCAGAACAGCAGGAACAACTTGCAAACATAAGGCAAAGCACTTCAGAAATAATGCATAAAGTAGGATATTTACATGGAGAAATAAGCGAAAGAGTCGCACTCCTTGAAGCAAAAGCAGAATATGGTAAACTTCAAAAACTAATGAAAGACCTGGAAAAAAAAGAAACAGATATTGACAAAAAATTAGATAACACCACAAAGGGGAAATAATTCATGGGACCATTGGAATTATTCGCAATTTTAGTTTTAGCCGGTGCAATTATTGTACTTTTATACTATTACCTTCAGGAAATGAATAAAACTGGAAATGCCGGCTTAGATTCAGTTAAATCAAGCGTTTCTAATATGGGCAAAGGCGTTTCAGATGTGGGTAACCGTGTTTCTGAGGGAATTTCCCAACAATACAGCAGCAGTAACGTTGAAAGAGAGAGCAGAATGTCTGGAGTATCTGAGATGGTGTCTGGAATGGGTGAAAGCTTAAAAGGAAAAGTAAAAGGAGTACCCATAAATACTGATGTATTTTCTGGACGAATTGATGAGTTTTTACATGAACAAAGTGATCAGCTTATTGAAGACTGGGAATTAGCCACAAAATCAGATGTTAGCCAGCTTGAAAAGAAATACAGTAAAGTTGCAAGAGACATTGATGATTTAGAACGCCGTTTTAATGAATATCGTGGCCATGCTAACAAAAAATTTGAACATATTGAGAAGAGATTAGATTCTTTAGAAGGAAAAGA
>JAEYSH010000205.1 GCA_023434825.1 Methanobacteriota archaeon
CTGCTATAGTTCCTGCTATTTCAGATAAAAACGCCAAAAACAAGAATAGAAGTATTAAAATCAATAATTCAATCATAAATTAAATATATTTTTTATTCAATTATAATTTTTTAAAAAATAATAAAATAGATGGATATTTCCATCTTAATCTTTTACAAGGAATTTTTCTACAAATTTTGCATAAACAGGTCTTGTTATAAATATTCCAATTAAAACACCTAGAATTGTAGTAAATGCAAAACCAGAGAGTATTCCAATCCCTGTAGCTCCTCTAGATAATCCAATATAAGCTAAAGGAAGCATGGCTGCAATTAAAGTAGCAGCAGCAGCATATATAATGAAGAATGCTCCTTTTATTTTTGTCTGAAGCCCTGCCCTTCTTCTCCTTCTGCCTTTTTTTGTATCTTCTTTTCCTTTTAGAACTTCATCAGTTATTATAATCTGATCGTCTACACCAGTACCTATTGCAGCCAGAATACCAGCAATAGCAGCTAAATCAATGTTCCATTTAATTACAGATGCAGCGCCTAAAATCAGGATTAATTCAGCTATACTTGTAAAAATAATTGGAATTACAAGTATTGGGCTTCTATATCTAATGAATACTATAATAGAAACCACAATTAGAGCTAATATTCCTGCAATTAAGGCACCAGTTTGGAACTGGCTTCCAAGTTCTGCAGATACACTACTTATGCCCACAATTTGAACTTTTACTGGCAAAGCACCAGATTGTAGAATTGTTTGAATGGATTTAGCTTGAGTTTCTGCTTCCTGACGTGTATTCTCTCCACCAGATACTTCTACGTCGGTTGAAGGTACACCATTAGCAAGTCCTTCACTTAATTGTGGCGAAGAAACGAGTTCATCGTCAAGATACATGTCTACTGGTGCTCCAGCTTGCCCTTTAGCAACCTGCGCAAATCTATTTGCACCATCTACTGATACTTTAAATGGAACGCTCCACTGTGTTCCTGTAACCTGATATGGACTTACAGTTGTAATATCTGAACCAGTTAACGCAGTTTTATTATTTATTTTAGCCTCAAATTTACCTGGAGTTCCAACTATATTTGCTACTTCATCAGGTTTAACACCAGCTATTTCTACAATTACATCTTGATTTCCACTTGCACGGACTTTAACATCTTTAACACCAAAAGCATTCAGACGCTTATCCAGAACATTAGTTACTACATTCATTGTGTCTTGATCTACAGGTTTTTCTAAATGGATTTGAATTATAGATCCACCTCTTAGATCAAGCCCTTGAGTTATACCAAATGTCGAAATCGCAGCTAAGCTGGCAATTACTAGAACTATAAGTATAATTACTCGATAATCTTTCAAAAAGTCAACTATATCACTCATCTGTGACCACGCTCCATGTACCATCTGAGTATTCCAAGATTCATAAGCCATGTTGCAAGAACATCAGCGATAAGTCCTATAATTAATACTGCGGCTATTTGGGACAATGTTATTGCTGAAGGGATGAAAAATTCTGTGACAATAAAAAGAGCAACCATAGCACCTATAGCGGCTGCAGCCATAGCTAAACCAGTGCCCATAGCTTCTAACGCCCTTTCTGTAACTGTACCTTCTCTACGCTTAAGAACACGTGTTGTTAGCAAAATATCAGTATCCACACTATAACCAATAAGCAGTAATAAAGCACCTACAGATGCTACTGATAACGGAATACCAAATAGAGACATTCCACCAGCTGCTATTATTATATCAGACAGACATGCAAGAATAACCGCTAATGAAGGCACCAAATTCCGGAATATTATAAACACCGTAATTGACATGAATATAAATGCTATTGCAAGTGCCCAATATACTTGATTTAATGCCTGTGCGCTTAAAACAGGAGCTATAGCTCTAAAACTAGTTATTGACGCAGTTCCGTTCATTAAATTAGAGAATGTTATAACATCAGCAGCTCCTCCAATTGTTACGGTAGCTGTTTTACCATCAAATGAATTTATCTGCACTTCTGAAGTGTTAAGCCCCCCTTTAATTAAGCTTTCAAGTTGAGATTGATCAATAGGTTTCTCAAGGTTTAAGGTTGTTATAGTACCTCCCTTCAAATCAATCCCTAAATTAAAACCATTAACAGCAATTATGACCAGCGCAATTATGGTAATGATTACTGGAATTGCAATTAGTGGCTTATAAGATTCCATAATCTTTTCAATTTCCATTAAATCACCTAAGATTCATAAATTTTTAAATCCATTTCCTCAATTAATTTTTTGGTTTCTTTACTGATTTCATGTGTTGATTTACCAGCAGTTTTTATCGAAAAGGAGTTTATCATTCTGCCCCCTCTCATTTCTATTTTTTCTCGCATTCGTTCAATGGTTTTTTTCCCTCCAGATCCCCCAAATGTGACAAATAATATTACATCTTTATTTTGAAAATTACATTTATCTATTATGGAAATTATAGCTGGCGATGGTTTTCCAGCCCATACTGGAGATCCAATATAGATTAGACCATAAGAACTAAGATCAACTGATGAAGGACTTGTTTTAGTCTTGTTTTCTCTAAATGCATCCATAGATGCACTAATATAGCCTAATGGACTATTTCTAGATTTTGAATCAGTAACTTCTATTAAATCTGATCCTAATTTAATTGCTAGAGTTTTTGCAGTTTCAGCAGTTTTACCTGTTCTGGAATAATATAGAACTAATGTTTTCATTATGAATACACCAAATTTATTAATAATATCTATCCCTTTTATAGATATTGTATTTTAGTCTAAAACGTTATTCAACATATTATATAAACTTTTATTTTATAAAAAAATAATTTATGAATTTTAAAATATTAAGGATGCAATCCTGTAACGTCTATTGATTCTTTTTCATCAAATCCAAACATTAAGTTCATATTTTGAACAGCCTGACCAGATGCTCCTTTAACCAAATTATCAATTGCAGATACAACAACAATTCTTCCATTAGGGTCTATCTGGAAACATCCAATGTCACAATAGTTGGATCCACGAACAGCACTTAATCTTGGTATTTCATCTAGATCTAAAATTCTTACAAATGGTTCAGTGTTATAAAATTCATTATAAGAATCTTTAATTTGTTTAGAAGTTACATCTTCTTTTAAAAACGTGTGTACTGTAGTTAAAATTCCTCTAATGACTGGTACTAAATGGGGAGTAAATGAAACTTTAACGTTACCTAACTTAGATACTTCCTGTTGAATTTCTGGCATGTGCCGGTGGGTTGTTACTGCATAAGGAATTATATTATCACTACAGTTTGGGAAATGAGTTACATCTGTAGGTTTTATTCCAGCGCCACTAACACCTGTTTTTGAATCAACAATTACATTTTCAACAAGATTATCTTTTGCAAGAGGTAATGTTGCCAAAATTGCACCTGTAGGAAAACATCCAGGATTAGCTACAAGTTTAGCATTTTTTATTTCCTCACGGTAAACTTCAGGAAGCCCATAGGTAGCATCAAGAGGAGCGGAATGCTCTAAACCATACCATTTTTCATAAATAGTTATATCATCAAAGCGGTAGTCCCCACTTAAATCTACAACTTTAATATCCCTTTCAATTAAATCTGGAACAATATCCATGGATGCTCCATGGGGTGTTGCAGTAAAAACTAAATCAGCATCAATATTTTCCGGTGCAACATCTTTAAACCGAAGTTCTTCTCCTCTTAAATGAGGATGAACTTTGGATACGTTAATTCCATTGTACTGTCTTGATGTTGCAGCGATTATATTCACTTCTTTGTGATTTTTTAAAAATCGCAGTAGTTCTCCTCCAGTATAACCACTTGCTCCAATTATAGCTACATCAATCATATAATCGTCACCTGACCCTTTTTTATCTTAGCTAATAAATATATAATTACTATTTAAAAAAGATTTCACTATATTACAAATAAAATAAGAGTAAAAAGGAAATTATTTTGTAATCATTGTACCGATCCCTTTTTTAGTAAATATTTCCAGCAATATAGAATGCTTTATTCTTCCATCAATGATATGGGCGGATGAAACGCCATCTTCAATGGCTTTTACACAGGTAAGAGTTTTAGGAAGCATTCCTTCAGTTATGATACCATTTTTAATTAAATCTCCTATTTCATCTGCTTTAATTTTTCTAAGAAGTGAATCTGGATCTTTAGGATCTTCAAGTATTCCCGGAACATCAGTTAATATAATCAACTTTTCTGCTTCCACCTTAGAACCTATATCTCCCGCTACGGTATCAGCATTCAAATTTAATGCTTCTCCCTGATTATCAACACCAATTGGAGATATTATAGGGATATAATCTTTTAAAGTTAAATCATGGATAATTTCGGGATTAATATTTTTGATTTCACCTACAAGTCCTAAATCAACCATTGTCTCTTCACCAGTATCATTATTAACTATTACTTGTGGTGCTTTTTTATCTGCTTCAATAAGTCGGCTATCTTTTCCAGAAAGTCCAACGCCTTTTCCACCGTGTAAGCATATTTTAGACACTATTTCTGTGTTTATTTTACCTACTAGAACCATTTTAACAATATCCATTGTTTCTTTATCTGTTATTCTTAAACCTTCAATGAATTTTGGTTCTTTACCAATCTTAGCCATTGATCTGGAGATTTCAGGCCCTCCTCCATGAACTACAATTGGTTCCATGCCTACATACTTTAAAAGGACTGTATCTCTTGCTGTAGATTCCATGGCACCTTCATCTATCATTGCATGTCCGCCATACTTAATTAGAATCTTTTTATTATGAAATTTCTTGATATAAGGCAGCGCCTCGATTAAAATATTTACTGTTTCCATAGGGATCACGTGTATATTTAATAAATTATGATTAAATTAAACTCTTTATTAATGTACATTAATCAAGTTTAAAAATTTATATGTTGAATTTAAAAATTTCAAAATTTAAGATTAATTAAATTAAAAAAATGAAGAAAATAATTTTAATAATGTTAAGTAGAATACTCAGAATTAATCTTTACATAATCATAGGTTAAATCACAACCAAAAGCTGTAGCGGAGTATTCTCCAAGATTTAAATCGATGATTACATTAATTTCATCTTCTTTCATTATTTTTTCGGCAATTTTAAGTTCATCTGAGTTCTCTTCAGCAATAATTGAACTTTTTTTTACAATCTCAACTGAACATTCCTCGGATTCAAATGTTATATCAACTTTATTTTCATCCATCATTGCACCGGAATATCCAACTGCAGCAACAATCCGTCCCCAGTTAGGATCTGCACCAAATAACGCAGATTTAACAAGTGATGAGCCAACTACTGCTTTAGATGAATTTATAGCATCTTCTTTAGAAACTGCACCGTTAACAGTAACTTCCATATATTTAGTAGCACCTTCACCGTCTTTAGCCATCATTTTAGCAAGTTCTATGCAAACAAAGTTCAATGCTTCCTGGAACTTACCATCTATTTTTCCAGATTTCCCACTGGACATGAGTATAACAGTATCATTGGTACTTTCATCACCATCAACGACAACCATATTAAATGATTTATCAACAGCAATCTTTAATGCTTTATTCAGTTCATCAGATGAAGCATTAATGTCCGATGTTATAAAACATAACATAGTTCCCATATTTGGAGCTATCATACCTGATCCTTTAGTTATACCACCTATTTTAACTAATTCACCGCTATTTAGTTGAGTTTGCACAGCTATCTCTTTTGCATAAGTATCAGTAGTCATTATAGCTTCTGCTGCCTCAAAAGAAGCTTCAGGGGAGCTTTCAAGAGTTTTAATTGATTCTTCAATTAATGGATTAATTATGTCCATGGGCATTTGCCTACCAATAATACCTGTTGAAGCTACAGCTACATCATAAGATTCAATATTCAGTTTATCTGCAACAGTTTTTGCCATTAATTTTGCATTTTTAAGTCCTTCTTCACCAGTGAAACAATTAGCATTCCCACTATTAGCTACAATTGCTGAAAGTTTACCATTTTTAATTATTTCATTAGTATAAATAACTGGTGCTGCAACTACTTTATTAGATGTAAATACTGCGGAAGCATTGTTTTCTTTACTAACTATTACTGTTAGCCCGTATTTCCCTTCTCTTGATCCTGATGCTAAAACACCATCCACGGCGCAAATTCCGCCTTCTATAATTTCCATAAAAATATCTCCAAGTAAAATAAATTTAAAATAAATTAAAAAATGTTGATTTATTTAGTTTTATTTGAGTCATTATTGTTGTTGTTAGTGCTGTTACTGTTTATCTGATTATTATCTATGTATACTGACTCTGAATTAGAGTTATCCTGATTTGTTGCTGGTGTTTCAGTATTAGGATTTACATTTTTGGTAGTTTGGACTTGAGGTAGTTCTTGAGTATTATTTACTTTCGTTGTATTAGATAAATCATTTTGAGATAAACCCATTACAATTCCTGCTCCTGATCCACACCCAAATGCAACTAAAGATATAATCAACGCAATAATAGCTTTTGCTTCGGTTTCTGGTCTCATAGTACCACTCTAATTTTTTATTATTATGAATAATTTTATAAATTAATTAACATTTCAAAGTTCATATTATGCATATATTTTATAATATTATAATATAAACCGTTAGTAAGCACTATAATTAAATATGTATAACCAAAAACTGAAGCAATTGCAGTTTTTGGCTTTATGATATTATCCTAATTTTATCTTTATGCTTTTTTATTAATAAATATGCCGATTTGACCAATATAATATATAGACATTATATTCTATTTAATTAAGTTGCCACTGCATACAAAAGGGCTAAAAATATTGAAATCACGCCAAATTCCCAATGCCCCGAACTCCATCCAACAAATGTAGCCACAAAGACAAAGATAAATATTAAAATTGCTTTTGCTTTTCCATTCATTAAAAAATCAAGGACTGCTTTAGTAAATTCAGAAGGTATATAATATGCATATGTTCCATCTGCGATATCAAAGACCATTACCGGACTATTATTCCAAACTTTGATTTCATCAGCCATTTGGGCCCTTTCTCCGGATTCCCTACGGCTTTTACCAATACCTGCTCTTAATCTAGCACCATGATTTAAGGCATGCCAGGCAGAGTCAATTCCCGCTCGAAGTGCCGCATCTTTTGTAGGTAAATTAGCAACTAAATCGTCACCACCTTCCCTATACCCTTCGATTTTACCATTGCACTCGTTTTCAATAAAATTTTTAATATCAGTCATTATTTCTACAAGTTTGTCACGGCCATTTTCATCTATAAACTTTGTAGAATCAATTATATCTATAAATAAATAATTATCATAAACTGCAGGTGTACCGGCGGGTTTTTTCATCTTTGCTGAAAATACTATTGCATATTCGCCCCCAAGTTTAGTAAATCCAACACCAGCATTTTCACCTATTTGTTTGTTTAAATTAATTGCCCTTTCAATAGAAGCCGCTCCAGTCATTCCAACAGCAGCCCTAACATGGATTTCTTTTTCTAATCCAAGCCTGATTATTTCAATTGCTACCCTTATAGCATCGTTTTTAGAAAGCAGCTTAGCTACAATTTCTGTACGGCTTTCCTCAATAATTGTACCCCTTTCTTTTTTAATTATGCTGGTAAATTCTTTAATAATTGGGTCTCTATTAAATACCTCAACATAAAGATATCGGTCGCTTCCCATGATTATGTTGCTTAAAAGAGCATATTCATCTACTTTATTTTCAGCTGGCTTTATTTCTAAGAATTTTCTACCTTCAGGAATATTTTCAGTTCCTACTTCTTTTACCAGATTATGAAAAATATTTTGAGTTGTTATATGTGCTCGATCAACTTCTAAAAGCATTGTCTTGGTGAAATTGATCATTTCAACGTATTCACGTTCTTTGTCATTAGTGGGGTAATATTTAGTACCTATGCTTAGCACTTTAGATTTTACAAAAAACCCAAAGAGCCCTCTCATTAGATAATCCATGACCATTTATAATTGTCCTCCTTGTATAGAAGATGATTAATTAGGTTTCAGCTTTTTCTAAAACTATTTCAAATTCCCCAGGTTTTTCCATTAACATACTGGGCTTAACAGCTACAATTGGGAATTTCCATGTTCCTATTCTTGCAGCAATTGTACTGGCTATATTTCTGGAGTTTTTCTTAACAAAGGCGTAATCATGATCATTAATAGTTATATTAACATTATACTTTGACTCTTCGCCTACTTCGTCAGAATAAAGGATATTAAGCTCAAAAGATCCTGGCTTTGTAAATAAATCATTTCTTATAGCTACCAGAGGGGCATGATCTAATTTTAATCTATCTCCAACAGTTACTGCTATATTTCCGGCATATCTAACCGCGTCTTTATAATCCCTTGGACTAACTAAAACAAAAATTATAAAATCACTTGTTTTTTCGGCATCTTCGACCATACTCATTACTTTATCAAATAAAGGAATTTTCATCAATAGATCTTCCATTTTAGAGTCAATTCCTTCTTCTTTACTTTTAGTAATCCTGTCTATTGCTTCTTTTGCAACAGCAATACCACTTAATTTTTTGGTCTTTTTAACTTTGTAAGGATCAAATCCTTTTTTTTCAAATTCATTAAGGGACTGGTTGCATATTTTTTGAAGAATATTCTTAATTTTTTTAGGTCTTGAAGATGTTCCAATTATTATCTGACCCTCTTTGATATTATAAGGAATTCTTTTACTTGCAATATCCTTAAATTCATCATTATACTCTCTAAATATGTCGTTAGAAAGTATTTTTGCATTTTCTTCATATGCTATCTTTAAAATAAAGTGATCGGCTGTGGTACCTGAAGGTACCTGTTGAATTTTACCTTCTTCTAAAAGTGTATTGAATTCTTCTTTTTTATCTATTTCA
>JAEYSH010000005.1 GCA_023434825.1 Methanobacteriota archaeon
AATAACCAATTGTCACGCCAAACCGTGCCGCCAGGGATAGTTTTTCATTCACTGTATCTGAATGATGCAGTTCGTCCTCTGACATATCCGAACGATCACTCCATGTTTCACGAATCAAATGACGCCTGTTCGATGTTGCATAGATTAGTACGTTTTCAGGTTTTGCCTCCAGGCCGCCCTCCATAACTGCCTTCAAATATTTATAATCGATTTCAAATTCTTCAAATGACAAGTCATCCATATAAATGATAAAACGATAGTTTCTGTTTTTTATTGCGTCAATGACCTTTGGCAGTTCCTTGAATTCATGTTTGTAGACCTCGATCATACGGAGACCACGGTTGTAATACTGATTTAATATTGCCTTTATGCTTGCAGATTTGCCAGTGCCTGCATCACCATAGAGTAAAACATTATTTGCCCTGCGCCCTTCAACAAACGCTTCTGTATTCTGTACCAGTTCTTTCTTTTGGGATTCATAACCAACTAAATCATCCAGCAGCATATCACTGGTCGTCGTAATAGGACAAAGGATTCCAGATTTATCATCAGTTGAAATACGGAAAGCTTTATTCAGTCCCAATTTTCCAACACCATATGTTTTGTAAAAACCTGTGATGATTTGATATAGTTCTGTGTCATATTTAGCCTTTTCAACAGCATGACTGAGTTGTTGAACCTTTTCACTTACGTCCTTGTTAAAAATCTGTTCACTTTTCACGACGGCATTATAATTTGTGATAATTGTAAAGCAGTCGATATCCAGTTCCTTTTCTATCCTTGAAAAGTCATAATCAAACAATTTTTTGAAAATACAGAAGTCATTTCGGGCAAATTTATTTACGGTACCTTCATTAGCTCCAACTTTTTCAGAAACAAGTGTAAATGGGTTTTCAGTCATGGATAAAATGAAAGCCAGATAATTGTGCCACAGATTTTTATCAAACCCATAACGCGTTGAAATATCAAGCAAACGATTGATTTCAATATAAATATCTGAAATCATATCTTCCATCACATAACCGCCTGCCTCAAAATGCTGGCAGATATTAGATAATCTAAACAAGATGCTATCTTTGGGGATATTTTTGTAAATCACTAATTTGGATATCAAATGATGCATTTTTCTTGCCTCTTAATTTGTATAAATTTTTTAGCCCCTAAAATGTCTTTATAATCAATTAAAGCGTATATTCTCTTAATCAGGGTTTATTGTAAAAATTTTAAACCACCATAATTTATTTTCGATATAATAACGTTATCAAGACTTGTATCTGGAGTTTTAGAAATAGCAAAAGCCGTATTTCCAAGCATAGCCATAGATGCACCTATTGTTTCTTCTTCAAGTATATTTATACAGTCCAAAACATCCTCACCCATTAACTTAGTTTCAAGAGCGAATTTTTTTGATAATTTCATTAAATTTTCGGGGTTTGGTTCTTTAATAAGTCTTTGAAGCAAATCTCTTCCAATTGAGTTTATTCTTTCTTTATAAACAGGATCTTCAATAATATCTGCAGTATTTATTTCTCCAAAATATTTAGAAATTACATAAAAGTCCTCATCTGGATCTAACAGTAATTTATCAGTTATTCCAATACCTGGAGCTCCCTCCTTAAGTCTTAAAGCAATTCCACCAGTTAATGCTCCAATAACATCACCTAATCCGCTTTTCATTTCAAGTTCAGCCATATGGGCAATTTGAGCTGCTTCATTATATGTTAATGGTAATTTAAGAGTTTTGGATATACAAAAAGCGGCTCCAAGTGCAAAAGAGGCAGAAGTTCCAAAACCAGCCCCAATAGGTACCTGAACATCATGGTTAACTATTATTTTTTTGTTATCTAAATTAAAATTCCTTTTAATTATTTCAATTGTTTTTTCAGTTATTGTAGCGTTTTTATAATCATATTTACCATTAATTTTAATTTTTATTCCTTCTCCATCAATTATTTTTGTTTTGGTTATGACCCCTTTATCCATAACAACTCCCGCTCCTCTGGAACCTTTTTTACGAGGATCATTATTATGAACTATTTCAAAAAAACCAGTTATATGTGATGGAACAAATACAGAACAATCCATTTTTACACCTTTAACAACTAAGAAATATTTAATTAATTATATTTTATCTTTATTTTGCAGCTTAAAATCTGAAAATTCACTTTTATAAATATAATCTCAAATTTATATAATCTAATAAATTTCTAAATCTATTCAAAAATATTTATATTCAATATTATTTAGAATTAGAAAAATAATTAATTTTCCATTTTTAATTTTTAAAATAAACTTAAATTCCAAATTAAAAATTCAAATAAAAAATAACAATTTTATCTAAAATTATATATAAGTGTTATTACACACTATAATTATATTATATAATATTAAAAATCATGATTTTTTCAGAAGACGAAATTTAAATAAGTATTATTAAATTTAGGGAAAATTCAGTTATCGTTTATCATGTATTAAAATTTAAAAATCATAGAAATCTATTTACATACAATAAATATGCTTAATGGTAAAAAAAGATGTGATAAATCCATAATTTTATTTATAAAAAGCCTATTAATTGAAAAAATTTTAAAGAGGTTATATAGCTAATTAAATCATTATAATATTTTCATTCCAAAAAGAGTGATTATTGTGGTTTTAAATTCAGTTAACGTTTTGCTGGTTGAAGATAATCCTGCTGATACACATCTAATTATCGATTATTTTAAGGATGATAAAAGTAATTTCAAAATTGATTGTGTTGCTGATGGTGCGCAGGCATTAGAATATTTAAACCAAAAAGGAGCATATAAAAATGTTTCCATTCCAGATATTATTATTTTAGACATGAACTTACCTAAAATCGAAGGAATGGAAGTTTTAAAGATAATTAAAGCTGATGATAATTTAAATAAAGTCCCAGTTATTATTTTTGGAACTTCTAATGATCCTATTGAAATTAAAAAAGCTTATAAAAATCATGCTAATTGTTATATTGTTAAACCTTTGAATTTAGACAAGTTAGAACATAAACTAGAATGCATTAAACAATTCTGGCTTAATATAGTCACTATACCCTAATTCACTAAATTCTAAAGAAATCATACTTAATAATTAATTGATAATTTTCTTTTTATATAACTTTATATCCATAATAATAAAGATTAATAATTAGAATTTCAAATTTCTATTAATGTATAAATTATATTCTTTTGATAATTATAGGAGGGATTTTTTATAAATAAAAGAATTGATCTTCATATGCACAGTATATTCAGTGATGGGGAGCTTTTACCTTCTGAAATTGCAAGGAGAGCAAGTGTACTAAACCATGAAGCAATAGCAATTACTGATCATGTTGATGCATCTAATATTGACTGCGTTAGGAAAATCAGAGATGTAGTTTTAGATATAAAAGATAACTGGGACATAACTGTTATTCCTGGAGCAGAAATTACCCATGCACCATCAGAAATTATTGGAAAGCTTGCAAGTAAAGCAAGAAAATTGGGAGCAGAAATTGTAGTTGTCCACGGAGAAACACTTGTTGAACCAGTAGTAGAAGGAACAAATTGGAGTGCAGTAAATTGCCCTGAAGTGGATATATTAGCGCATCCAGGTCTTATAACACATGAAGAAGCTGAAATAGCTAAAGAAAATAATGTTGCAATTGAAATAAGTGCAAGAAAAGGGCACAGTCTTTCAAATGGCCATGTAGCTAAAGTAACACTTGAAGTCGGAGCAAATCTCGTTTTAGATACAGATACACATTCACCGGATGATATTATAACTTACGAAAAAGCAGAAAAAATAGCATTAGGTGCTGGAATACCTGAAGAAGAAATCTCATCTATTTTAAGAGATAATCCTGTTGAAATCTTAAGGAAAAAAGATATACTTTAATTATTTTTTTATCTTTTAATCAATTTGTTAGTCACAATTCCATCGACACCCATTTTAGCGAATTTTTTAAATATCTGAGGATCATCAATTGCCCAAGGATATACAGTTAAACCCTCTTTTTTTGCATCTTTAACCAATTTTTCGGTCATGTATCTGTAACTTGGAAAAATTACATTAGCACCTGCATCACGAGCCAACTGACCAATATTAACCGGTTCTCCAACAAAAATTATTCCTTTATCAATTAAATTAGATTTACTGATATTTTTCACAGCTTTATGGTAAAATGATGTTAAAATAACGTTTTTGAGGTTAATTTTTTCAATTTCAGCCATTATAAGATTTTCTGTTCCGGGTTCTTTAATCTCCACAACAAGACCAACTTTATTTTTAGTAAACTCTAATACTTCTTTAAGAGTTGGAACCTTTTCAACATGAGATGCATCTAATTCTTTAATTTCTTTAAGCGTTAAATCTTTTATTAACCCTTTTCCATTGGTAGTTCTCTTAACATCTGCATCATGCATTATTATAAGCTCTTTATCTTTAGTTAAACGGACATCAACTTCAACAAAATCTGCACCCATTTCTACTGCTCTTTTATAAGCTCTTAATGTATTTTCAGGCTCAAAATAAGATGCACCTCTATGTGCTACAATTTTCATCAAATTTCCTCCATGTTAAATTATATATAACTAAGTATTAGACACTTATTATTTTTAATTAAAAGCTTTATTAGAGGTTATCTGGCTAAAATAATTGCATAAGCTTATTAAACTCGAAAAATTATTTTTTAAAATAATTTTCTTTTAATTATCTAATTTTACAATAATATAAAAATATAATAATAAAAATAAATATAAATAATAAAAAATTAGGGGGTTATAATCTAATGAATGACAAAATATTGGGAATAGCTTATATTATAGTTGCAATATTGATAATGATAGTCTGGTTTGTTGCAAACTGGTTCTTTGCCTACTTAATTTGGATAATAGCAGTTGTTTTACTGATTCTTGGAATTTATCTGCTCTTATTGAAAAAATAAGTGGTTTCAATACTTTATAATCCCATTTTTTTTATTTCAGATTTAAAAGTATTATAAACATTTTCTGCACCTATAAGATTATCTCCAAGATCCCATTCTTTAGGGTGCAATATGAAAGGATAAGATTGTTCCCCACCTATACCACCATGACTGCCTACTAATTCTTCAAAAGCTGCTACTTCATTCTTATTAGAGTCATATAAACTCATTACAAGTATATCTGGAGTATATTTGAAACCATTAGTTCTTTTAATATGTTCAGCAGCATTTTCACCAAAATTAGAAAGAGGATTTTCTCCCTCAATTCTATCATCATCTAAATAGTATGTTCCATTATTACCAATTACCAAGGGGCCATGTACATCAGAATTAACAAGAATAAATCCAATTCCTTCATGTTTGGCTAATCCTGGTATTAAATCAGGATATATAAGGCTTATTATCTCAAAACTAAGTCTTTCTGTATGATCTGTTAAATAAACCATACCTAAATTCCCAGAAGCCAATACAATAACATTTGCATCTTTTTCATCGATTTTTTTAGGCTTTAAATTTACATTGTATTTTTGTATATATTCATTAACATCTTCCGTCTTTTCATCAAAATAATCCTTAATTATATCCCTCGGCGCTGTAAAAGCAGCCCCAAAGTGATCTCCAGTAGTGGGAGACATATCAGCATATATTTGGGCATCAGCAGGTAAAAGCTCCTTAACAAGATCTTCCAGTGTTTTTCCATAACGCTGCTTAAATGTTGCACCATTTGTTTGGCCATGATCTGAATGTATTACCAGATGATAGGGGCGATAACCTAAATGAGTTGCCATTTCTACCCTATGAAACTGCTTATCAAGGCTTCTTAGAGCTGAAAATGCATCATTATCTCTTACGCCTGAGTGATGGGCAATTTCATCATACCCAAGATAAGTGACATATGAAACATCGACATGACCCTTTAAAACATCACCAATTAAAGCTAAAGTTGTTATTTCACGTAAAAATACATTAGCACCAGCCCTTACAAATGGATAAGTGATGCCGCGCCTTATTCGTGGCTTAATATTTTTTAATCTGTGTGTTAGCTGTGAAATATAATCTAAAATAGCGTCCCAGAAAAATAAGCATATAATTCTACTAAAATTAGATGGATTGGAAAATACATAACGCCATGCGCCGCTGTAAAATCTTCCTATATTCTTTAATTGACTGAAAGTGAACATGACATCTTCAGCATCCCCTGAAAATAGATTAGAACGGCTTGCACCATTAATTGAAAGAAGACCGTTACCATTAGAAACACGTTTTTCAACTATGGGTGCATCGCTTAAACCAGTTGAAACCATTAATTTATTGTTATTTTCCTTTTCGACCCATCTAAAAGCCACTATATCTTCGTTATTTCCATGTAAAATGCCTGCCTGGCTTGCACCAGTCTGGCTTGAGAGATCTGTTTCCCATCCAGTAACTTTATGACTGCCTTCATCAATCCATCTTTTAAGAGTGGGCATGTATCCTTTTTCCATTGCTTCATTGAGAATATTTTCGGCAAGACCATCAATTTCCATGAAAATAATTCCCGGTTTATCTGTAACCTTATTTTTGTCCACTTTCTTAACTGAATCTCTTATACCCCTATACCACATTGCATCATCATCAAGAGTAGCAAGAGAATTTAATAAAGTAGAAATTGCAGTCATTGCTAATGGAGTTAAGATAAGTGCTGCTCCTTCAATTGTTATTCCCGGAACAAAGTCACTGGCTATCCATATTAAAAAACCATTAACTATTAAAGCTCCTATTCCAACAGTAAGAACCATAAATGGAAGTAAAACACGTGATAAAAGTGGCCAAAATAGAGAATTTAAAATACCCACAACTGCAGCAGCTATAAAAGCAGTTTCCCAAGCATCTATGTATAACCCAACATTAACACTTGCTATAATTATGAAACCTAAAGAAGAACCAACCCATAGAACTATAGTACGCCACAACCAGTAAAACCTTGATCTATGGTATTTTTCGTCATAATCTTCCATATTCACCATTTATATCACTAGCGGCTTTATTTAATTATTTAATAATATAACTTAGGATATATTAATTTTTAATGAATTACTTTATATTCCAGTATCAAATCGTGACCTAATGTATAATTTTTGATTAATTCTAATTTGATTGCATCATTCATCTGGCCAATACCTTCACCATCAACAAGTGTCTTTGATTTAACTCCTCCCGCAATCATAGGAGCCACACATACCCTAACTTCATCAACTAAATCATTTTCAAGCATTGAATAGTTCAGCGTTGATCCCCCTTCAAGCATCAAACTATTTATACCTTTTTTAGAAAGCTCGTTCATCAAAAATTTAAGATCAACCCTTTCATTACCACATTTTAAAACTACAACTTTCTTTTCTAATTCTTTTATCTTCCCTGCATCTGCATTTTCAGTTACTGCAATTATTGTAGGAGCATCCTTATTAAGGACTCTAAAATTCAATGGAGTTCTTGCATTACTATCAACTATGATCCTTACAGGATTATCTTCAGGATTTGCATCAATTTTATGCACTGTAAGTCTTGGATCATCTACAAGGAGTGTATTTATGCCAACCATTATGGCATCCATTTCCTTTCGGAGTTTATGGACCCGGACTAAATCATCTTTGCCTGAAATTTCGGAACTGCCCGTTTTAGTAGCTATCTTTCCATCCAGAGTCATTGCTGCGTTTAATATGACATAAGGTTTCAAATTATCACTCAGGTTAAATTTCATTTAACAATAAATAAAAAGAATAATGTTAAAATAATTATTGTCCTCCACCAAATGCATTGAATATTTGTTGAATTGACTGTATAATTGAATTGATGCTATTTAAGATGCTTTGAATCGGATCTAAAGTTTGTTGTACTTCTTGAGCAGTTTGATTAGCTACTTTAGATGCATTATCAAGAGCTTGCTGAGATTGATCAGTTATATCTTGTACGGTATCCGTTGGCGCTGCCATTACAGTCTGAATACTAAACCCAAACATTATTACAATTGCTAATATACACAAAATATTATTTTTCATCGTTTCACCTTTCTACATAATAATTCATTCAAAGTTTATTTTAAATATTTTGATTTTAGGCGTTAAATTACTAAATTGTAGAAATTAATATTTTTATATCGTTTGATATATACTGCGCTATTGATTTTTAGTCTATTTTAACAATTTATTTTTACATAAATTTGTAAAAAGAAACTCTATAGAAAAACAAATAATTGTTACTTCGTTATAGGTTAGTTAAACGAAGTAAAAATATCTGAATCTAAAAAATAACACAAATGAAATTTTACTAAATTTTTAAATTTTTATTAATAAATTTCATTCCAAGAGAATATTCTATACTGAAAAATTTAAAAAAATATTGTTTTCATTAACTTTAATATTGAATCCAGTTAATTATAATATATCATTTTTAATTTAGAAGGAGAAAAACTAAATGAATGAAGATCGTTACCAAAAAGGAATGGAAATGCTAAAAATAATGAACCCAAACTCTTATAAACAATTAGCAGATACTTTAGACGATATTGCTCCAGATTTAGCACGATTTGTAGCTGAATTTCCTTATGGAGACATTTATACTCGTCCAGGTTTAGATTTAAAAACCAGAGAACTTGTAACAGTAGGAGCAATTACTGCTCTTGGGACTGCACCATTACAACTTAAAAGTCATATAAAAGGTGCTTTAAACGTTGGCTGCACCCGGGAAGAAATTGTTGAAGTTTTAATTCAAATGGCTGTTTATGCGGGTTTTCCAGCAGCTTTAAACGGGATTTATGCAGCTAAAGAAGTATTTGAAGAAATTGATAACGAAGAAGAATGATTATTAATTTTTGATCAACCTTTTTTGAAAAGCCAACAAAATTTTCAATTTTGTGGCCACAAATCTTCGATTTGTAGGGTTGAATGGTATATATGCAGCTAAAGAAGTATTTGAAGAGCTTGATAATGAAAATAAATAAAAATATAATTTTTATATTTTAAAAACCTTTTTTACATTTCTCTCTGTTTTTTTATCAACCTTTGAGGGAGATAACGATTTAATCTCTGCAATTTTTTTAACTGTTTCTTCTACATATGCAGGTTCATTTTTTTGACCCTTAAAAGGTGATAAATAAGGACTATCTGTTTCAGTGAGTATATTCTCAATAGGTGTTTGCTCAACAAGTTCTTTATGGTAATCAGAATAGCAAATTATAGTTGAATACGAAATATAATAACTTTCTTCTATAACTTTATTTAATGTTTCAAGATCACCGCCGTAACAGTGAAATATAACATCTATATCCTTAGAATATTTCCTTAAAATCTCAAAAGACTTTGATTCTGCATCCCTTGCATGAATCACCAAAGGCATTTCATACTGGTTAGCAAGTTCTATAAATGACTTAAAAACCTTTATCTGCCTGTTTCTTTTATCTGTATCTTCAATATGGTAAAAATCAAGTCCAGTTTCTCCAAGAGCTACGGCATTATCAATATTTTCATTAATTTCCCTGAAAGCTTGTTCAATTATTGAGGAATCTGCTTTAGATGCACTTTCTGGATGAAATCCTAGAGTTCCATATAAAAATCCTTTATAGTCTTCCACTAACTTTAAAGTACGTCTATTTCCGCCCAATGTAGCTCCAGAATTTACAATGGCGTTTAATTTTTTCTTAGCTCTTCCAATTACTTCTTCTCTATTTTTATTAAACTCCTTAAAATCAACATGACAGTGTGAATCAATCATCTAATTACCTCTAAGCTAAGTAAATTAAAATAAAAATAGGATTAAATCCCAAATCGTCTATCTCTTTCTTGATATGAACGTAATGCTCTTAAAAAGTCTACTTTTCTAAGTTCTGGCCATAAACTATCGCAGAAATAAAGTTCAGAATATGAAGATTGCCATAGGAGGAAACCGCTCAATCTTTCTTCACCGCTTGTCCGGATTATTAGATTTGGATCTTCTAAACCAGCTGTATAGAGGTTTTTATTAACTAAATCCTCATTTATATCTTCAAGATTTATTTTTCCTTCTTTAAGTTCAGTTGATATCTTTTTAATAGCGTCAATTATTTCTAAACGTCCATCATAGCCAATAGCAATGTTAACAAGTCGTTTATCATAAGCAGCAGTTGATTCTTCTGCAATCAAAATTGCTTCTCTTACATTTTCTGGCAGTAAATCCAGATTACCTACAGCCTTAACCCTAACTTTATTTTTATGGATCTTTGGATTATTGGCTATTCCTTCAAAATTTTTCTGGAAAAGCTTCATTAAACCTTTCACTTCTTCTGGATTCCTGTTAAAATTTTCTGTTGAAAATGCATATGCTGTTACTATTTCTATTCCAAGTTCAATTGCCCAGTCTAAAACTTTTTCAAGAGTATCTACTCCTCTTTTATGACCCTCAATAACTTGTTTATTCCCCATTAATTTTGAATAACGTCTATTACCATCCATTATTATAGCGATGTGTTTCGGCATATTTTCCGCCTTTAGATTCCTCGAAATATACCATTCATAAACTTTATAAATTGGTTTTAGTGGTTCCATTTTCACTCCTACTCTTTAGTCTTGCTAGATAATAAGAAAACTCTAAAGCTCTTCTGTATCCTTCTACACTTTGTGATCTTGATGTATCCAAGAAAATTTCGTCTATTCCAAGTGTTACAGCACCATGACTTTTTCCTGAACCCAAAAAAATGAGAGTTCTAAATATCAAGTTTCCAGAAATACCATCTGGTGCTAAAATGAAGTTTGCTTTATCCTTTATTGCATCTTCTATTAATATAAAGTAATGTTTTACTAAATATTTATCTTTTATGATATCTGTTAATTTTGTTCCTTCACCAATAGAACTATCGATTTTTTCACTTCTTCCTAAATCCTGAGCTCTTCCACCTGAAAGAATTCCAATTTTAGGTTTAATTCCAATTTTTTGTAAAAATTCAGCACCTAACTCAAGGATTGCTTTTTTATCATCCAAATTATCTCCTTCATCAATTCCAACTGGAGCAAAGAGGAATTTAAATCCAGATGATTCTAAAAAAGAAGCTCTATATATTTTATGACCATATTTTTCTTTTAAAATAGCCATAATGTCTGAAGCACTTAAAGAACCTCTTATTGCAGCATCTACTTCTTTATTTAGAAGAAGATCAATTAATTCATCGCCAGAATTTACTAAAATAACTTCAAAGTCAACTACTTTAGCTGCTTCGATTATATTTTTATTTTCTCCAAGACCCGCTGCAATTTTCATGATATCAAATCTAATTTTATTCTATATTTAAATTATGAATAACATTTATAATAAAACAATTCTCATTTAAACTCTCTTTATTTTAATTTAGATATAAATTAATGTTTTATCCAGTTTATTATTATAAATTAGTTACGCTGAATCTTTAATTTTAGAATTTATTTAAAGATATTATTTATTAATTTATCTTAAAAAAAATAAAATGAATTAACGAAATTTAAGCCAATTTAATATTAATAAGAAACTTACTTATATGTGTAATAACTAACTAAATATCAACAAAATAAAAGGGGCATAAAGGGAAATAATAATGCTAAATATATTTTATATTACGATTTTATTAATATTTCCCTGTTAATACGACCTTAAAAACAATAAATATGGTGGTATTTTTGTGGAAAAAGGAAGCGAATTAAGGGAAATTAAAATTGAAAATAGAAATAATGGATATCTTGTGTGTAATAGCTGTAAGGGCTATTATAAACTTAAAGATGATGAATTTTTTGAAGATTTTGAAGAATGTGAATGTGGAAATACCTTAGAATACTATCCGAATATAGAAATTCCAGAAATTTTAGAAAGCCCAAATTCTACGACAAATCATTATAATCTCCAAAAAGATCTTAAAAACTATCAAAAAGAAAAGGAAATCACTAATAAAATAAAACAGGATAACATAAAACGTGCTAGAATCATTGAAAAGTTACATAATAATGTTAAGGAGCAAGAAATGCTCTTAAATACTATTAAAACAGAGAAAATCCTGGAAATTAATGATAACGAAATGGCATTATGGAATCTTATTGAAAGCCATGAGACTGAAAACAACCCTATGAATCAGCAAATGATGATTGATACTATGAGGGAACAGGAAAATATTTTATTTTCTAAAGTTTATGATAAAAGAAAATCTGAATCTTCAAATAGCCCCCTAAAATCATCTTACGGCAAAATTGCAATTATAATATTAATAATAGTAATTTTAGTTATTGTTGGAATTTATTTAATATAATAAAATTGTTTTATGCATAAAAAAATTAAATAAAAAAAATAATGCTTATTTAATTCTTTTTAATGCTAAATCTACATTTTCAAGGGTTTTTTCTATTTCCTCATCATCATGCATTAATGAAATAAAACAACACTCAAACTGTGATGGTGGAATAAAAACACCATTTTTAAGCAATTCCTGAAAATAAATATTGAATTTTTCAGTATCTGCAGACTTAGCACTGGTATAATCAAAAACCTCTTTATCTGTAAAGTATATCTGGAACATAGAGCCTAATCCTGCTACTTTAAAGTCAAATCCATTATATGCAACTAAATCCAGCAATCCATTTCTCATTTTACTGCCTTTTTTATCCAGTTCTCTGTAAAAATGACTATCAAGTTGTTTTAACATTGTAAGGCCTGCTGTAACAGATATAGGGTTACCATTAAATGTACCTGCCTGATAAACACTTCCTAAAGGTGCAATCATCTCCATTAATTCCTTTTTACCGGCTAAAGCACCCATAGGAAATCCTCCACCTAAAATTTTTCCAAGAGTAACTAAATCTGGAGTAACACCATAATATTCTTGCGCACCACCTTCTGCAAGTCTAAAACCAGTGATTACTTCATCGAAGATTAAAATAATATTATTATTAGCAGTAATATGTCTTAAAAATTTGAGATATCCTTCTTTAGGAGAAATACATCCAATATTACCCATTACAGGTTCAACAATTATAGCAGCAATATCTTCTCCTTCTTTTTCAATCAAATTTGTTAAAGCATCAATATCATTGAAAGGGACTAAAACAGTGTTTTTTGTTGTTTCTTCTGGAACTCCTGGTGAATCCGGTAATCCTACTGCCCCTGAACCTGATCTTACCAATACATAATCATGAGCTCCATGATAAGAACCTTCAAATTTAATAATCTTCTTTTTACCTGTTGCAGCCCTAGCAAGCCTTATTGCACTCATTGTTGCTTCAGTACCAGAATTAACAAATCTAACCATTTCAGCACATGGAACTTTTTTTATTACAAGCTTTGCAAGTTCAATCTCCTTTTCTGAAGGAACCCCGAAGGCCGTTCCCAGTTCCAATTGCTTTTTAACTTCCTGTGTGATTTTATAATTAGCATGTCCCAAAACTAAAGGACCATATGCTAGACAGTAATCTATATATGCATTTCCGTCGACATCAAATATTTTTGAACCTTTTCCATGTTTTGCAAAGAAAGGATATGGTTTATAGGCTCTTACTGGAGAATCAACTCCTCCAGGAAGATAGTTTTTGGCTTCATTAAATAATTGCTCTGATTTCATTGTAAAACTCCTAAAGATTAAATTAATAAATTATAAGTTTAAAATTTAAGATCATCAATTGTATATTTGGTTTTATAGAAATATAAATTAATAAATGTATTATTTTTCCTTTGAAAGTCCAATTAGTGAATTAGCAACTGCCACAGCGACAGGAGTTCCTCCTTTAGGTCCTGCAGTTATAATATTAGGAATATCAGTATTTTTAAGCGCCTCTTTTGATTCTGCTGCTCCAACAAAACCTACAGGAACTCCAATTATAGATCTTACTTTCATATCTTCATTTTCAACCAGACTAATTGCCTCAAATAGAGCTGTTGGGGCATTTCCTATTACAATAATCCCATCAAAGTCATTTTTATGTGCAACACGAACTGCAGCTGCTGCACGTGTTATCTGTTCTTTTTTTGCAAGATCAATTGCTTCTTCATGGCTAATATAACAATCAATATGACCATTATATTTATTTATCCCTGCTTTAACCATATTTATATCTGTTAAGATATCTTTTTGATTTTTAATGGCTTTTAAACTTTCTTTAATAAATTCCGGTGATATTTTTGTAATATCTGCATATTCCGGGTCTGCAGTGGAATGAACTATCCTTTCAACAATTGATTTTTCTTCTTCGGATAGATCCTTTATTTTATCACCAATTAATGACCTTACTATTTCCCTACTTTTTGAAGCTATATCATAGCCCTGTTTTGTTGATGCACCCATAAACATGTTTTTCACGCTTTTTAAAAATTAGATATTTAAATTAAATATCTCATTATTATAAATTAATTTTTCTTTATAAGCAAAAATACAATAATTAGTGGAATTATTGCAGAAATAACGTTCAATAATCCTGTAATTAAACTTCCAGCCAGTAAATCATTTATAAATAAAAGAATTGCTCCAATTAAATATAAAATTAGGAAATTTACATTTATGTCTTTATTACCTTTAATTATAGAATATAATTGAATAATCCAACCGGCAGCAATTAAAAATAGTCCAATTAAAACTAGTTCCATAATTATTCCTTCTTTATTAACTATGAGGTAATTTCTGATTTATCTGAGCTTTTTCTTTCCCCTTTATCTATAATTTCGTTACTAACAACATTGGTACTTGCAATTTTATCCAGATATCGAATCTTAGAAATTTTAGCAGCAGATGCAACAATAACATCTAAAATTAGAGGTATCCACAAAATTTTAGATATATTCCTTAAACAGGCTTTTTTGTAATCCATTTTGCCTTCATCGGTTATAACCTTGAGTTTTATTACTTGTTTTCCCAAAGTAGTACTGTATTTACCTTCAAGATAGGTAAAATATCCCATAATCAGGATAATTGTTAAAATAAGCCAGTAATTTAAAATACTAAATATGCCAGCCATTGCAATTAAAGGATAAATAAGCGCACTTATAATCCATGTTACCAGAGTTACAGCTATAATATCAATTAATAATGCTGTAAATCTTTTCCCCCACAATTTCTCCATTTTCTACCTCTTTAATATTTTTATATCTTATCTTATTTTTAAAATATAAATATTTTATTAATGTATGATTATTCTATAATCTAACAGACTCTAGGTACTGGATCTGCAATTGGAGCTTCAAGAATCCTTTTTCCACCGAGAGAAGTTTCCATAATTACATGTTCATCTTCTGTAACTTCACCGATTATCTGTGCATCTTTACCATACTTGGTTTTTCTTAACGCTTCAAGAATTTCTTCTGCTTTTTCTGCTTCAACACCCATTACAACTTTTCCTTCGTTAGCTACTTCAAATGGATCGATTCCGAGCATTTCTGATGCTGCATGAACCTGTTCTTTAACTGGGATTTTGTCCTCGTAGATCATCATTCCAACGCCTGATTTTGATGCAAGTTCATTGAGTGCGTTTGCAATTCCGCCTCTTGTTGGATCCTTCATTGCTGTTACGCCGCCAATTTCCAGTGCTTTTTCAGTCATTTCAACTACAGGTGCAACATCTGATTTTAAATCAGTTTCAAATCCAAATCCTTCACGGAAGGACATAAGTGCAATTCCATGATCTCCAACACTACCAGATAAAATAATTTTATTTCCAACTTTAAGGCCGGCATCACTTGTAACCTGACCTTTTTTAGCAATACCTATTCCAGTTGTAGAAACTACGATTTTATCAAGTTTACCATGTTCCATTACCTTTGTATCGCCAGTTACAAGAGCCACTCCTGCTTCCGTACACGCTTCATCCATGGATTTTATAATCTTTTCAAAGTCATCACTTGTAAAGCCTTCGCTTATGACCATTGCATTTGCAATTGCAAGTGGCTTAGCACCCATTACAGCTACATCATTTACTGTTCCTGTAATTGATATTCTACCAATATCTCCTCCAGGGAAGAATATTGGATCAATTGTGTGACTATCTGTACTGATTACAATTTCATAATCTCCAAAGGGAATTGTAGCCCCGTCATCAAGTTCTCCAAGTCCAATTCCACCGTTTACGTTCTTATTTTTAATGTTATTGAGTATAATATCTGATATTAGACTCTGCATCATTTCTCCGCCAGCGCCGTGTGCCATGCTGATTTTCATAAGTTCACCCATTGTTTTTGTTGTTTATATATTCCTTTTTTAGATTAATTTTAAATTGAATTATTAATAAAACATTTTTTGGATATATTAAACTTCATATTTCTTTAAAATCCAAATTCATTTATAATGAATAAGCATAATAAAATATATATGGCTTGTTATATATTAACTAGTCAAGGATATATTTTTTAGTGAAATAACATTTCAAATTTTTAAACATATATTCATAAAAAGATTATTAGTAGTTAAATTAAATGATAGTTTAAATCATTTAAATATGATTATACTTACTATTTTAATCTTAAGTAAAATCTGACACTTTAAATATTTAACATATTATTCACAAAGATATTTTAGTATATATACAAAGAATATTTATAATAAAACGTTTTAAAGTTAATATAATAACTAACTATACTAAAATAGTGCTTTTTTGAGAATTAATATTTTAAATTGTCTTATACATAGGATTTTATTTAAGTATATTCTCAATAATCTGATAAAATTATATATAAACATTAGAGGTGAAAAAATGGCAATTTGGCAAGGAGAATCATTAAGAAAACCAACTGGAGGACGCGCTAAGCTCAATAAAAATAAAAGAAAATCTGAATTAGGTAAAGGAGCAGCCGAAACCAAAATTGGTGACAGAAAAATTAAAAAAATCCGTACTAAAGGCGGTAACGATAAAGTAAGGCTCACTAATGAAAGTAAAATTAATGTAGTTAACCCTGAAACCAACAAGGTTGAATCTGCAGAAATTTTAAGCGTTGTTGAAAATAGTGCTAACACTCACTTTGTTCGTAGGAATATAATTACAAAAGGCGCTGTTGTTGAAACCAGTGCTGGAAGAGTTAAAGTAACATCCAGACCTGGCCAGGAC
>JAEYSH010000164.1 GCA_023434825.1 Methanobacteriota archaeon
GATATAAGGAGATGATGGCCGGTCCTCTTGATGAAGACGTTAAAATATCCCGGATGTTAACAGATGTAGTCAGTAATATGATAGTTAGAAAAATTCTAACTGATATGAAACGTAATTTAAAATGAAATTATCAATTTAAATGCTCATGAATCTTTCTTTTTAGCTTCTTCCTGTTCTTCAGCGTCTCTTATTACATGTATGGCGTCTTGTGGACAAACTGAAGCGCAGTTAATGCACACGTGGCAGTAGGTTAAATCAGGGGCACTGGCTTTTTTATTTTCTATTTTCCAAATTCTAGGGCCTTTCGGACAGGCCTCTTTACATTTTCCGCATCCGATGCATTTTTCTTTGTCCACTTCAATTCTCATATTATTACCTTTTAAGCTTAATTATAATTAAAATTTAGTGGGGTCTTTAAATTCAAACTTTATATCAGCTTATTTATATTTCAATTAATTTTAATATATTATTTCTTTTTATTTTATTATAGTTATCGAAGCGGCTTTAAAGCCAATAAAAATATCCATGTTAAGTTCTAACCCTAAATTTTCCCTTGAATACTCGGTGATGTCAGCATAAATTTTAGAACCATTTAAATCAACTGTTACTCTGACCATTTCGTTTTTTAGTTCCATTCCTATGATTTTTACTTTTAAAACATTTCTGACGCTTGACTCCGGCGTTTTTAAAGTAACAAAAATGTCTTCAGGACTTATGAGTAAGGTTACCTTTTCTTCAACTTTAAATTTATGATCTAAAGGTATTTGCACGTTTTTTTCGCCTATACTTATATTCATAATCTTATTTTTTTCATCTATTGATTTAATATGCCCTTCTATTTCGTTTAAATCAGTGTGCCTTTTAAATACGATATTAAGCTTCATAAATTCGTGTAAAATTTCTTTACCTACGTCTGTAAGTTCGCTACTTCCGCCTCCGCCTTTTCCGCCTCTGTGGGTTATAACAACAGGTGAATCCAGCTCTTTTTCTATAATCTCAATATTTTTTAGGGCGGTTCTATAGGGAATACCTGCTTCTTTTGAAGCTTTTACAATGGATCCATAGGCGTCTATACATTGAAGGAGTTTTGATTTTTTATTGTTTAAAAATACGCTTTTATCATTAATGTTTAATTCAATATCTAATTTATATTTTGCCTGCTTTTCTTCATTGACCATTGTAATCCCTTTGAGTAATATCTAATTTTTAAAGTTATATATCAATTTAAAGTTAGTTTAATAACCATTCTCAATTGTCATATTATATTAAGATAGTTCTATAAATGTTACTAATTTCTACTGCCTGTAAATGATCTATTTTATCAGTATATCTGTGTAAATATAGTTTTCAAATATTATTAAACCTTATATTATCTCTTTTTCATAAAAAGAGATATTATAAAGTTATTAGCTCCTTAAAGGATGTAATAAAGTTTTGTTTAACCCTATATGAATAATCTGTGAATTATAGTAATTATCATATTACATTTATACAATTATTTCATTAATAATAATAAAAATTTTCACAAAAATCATAATAGAAGGTTACAACATAGATATTAGTCGGTGATGTTTATGTTGGATTTAGGGATAAAAGAAAAAGGCAGAACAGAAAAGTATGAGATAAAATATTTAAATGAACTGGTTCCTCAAGAAGAAATCTCCGGAGAAATTTACATTGGAGAAATGAAAAGTAGAGAAATACAAAAAAAAGAAGTAAATGAGTTTTACGTGATAATAACAGATCATGATACGGGGGTAAAATGGATTTGTGGCTTTACTCCATCATATTATCCAGAAAATGGTACTATTTATGGTGAAAGGGGTGGGCGGCTCTATAATTTCGTTGATAGTTTGAGTCATGTTGTAAATAAAACCGAAAAAGACTCAAGGGATAGTTATTCTCTTGATTTTGATACTTTTAGAAATTCAATTAACAATAATATTAAAAATGCCACAGTTAAGACGTTACCTTCAAAGAAACCGCTTTCTAAGTCCGTTATTTTAGATATAATTAGTGTGGAACTTGAAAATAATGAAAGAAAAAGAAAATCTAATTTAACTGATTTAACTACTGAATTTCCACAATTTCGAACAGCAGTTGCTAACCTGAAAGAGCAAGGAAAAGAAGTTAATCCTGAGACACTAACTCAAGAATTCAAATCTCTACTTGATAAAAGACAAATAAAACAGAGAGAATATGATCATGGTTTAAAAGAAATTGAAATATGGGAAAGAGGAAGATAATTTTAGTTTTTAATCTACAAAGCGCCCATCTGACTTTTTGTCCTTAGCTTCTTCATGCTTATCTTCAAACCATCCAATTTTTACTTCTTCACCTTTACATTTATCAAAATTAGGGATATATGGCTTTATATCTAAAAGTGGAGTCCCATCAAGAATATCTACATTGGATATAAATATTTTTGACCCTTCTACTTTTTCAAGGCAAACTACAGACATACCTATTGCATTGGGTCTTTTAGGTGCTCTTGTTGCAAATACGCCTCTTTCAACATTATCTAAAAATGGTTTTACATGCATTTGAAATCCATCTGATAAGTGAAGGTGATAAATTAGAATTATGTGGGAAAATCCCTCTAGGTCTTTAAGACCTTCTTTGAATTCTTCGTTTAGATATATCTCTCCTTTTACACCTTTTGCTCCTATAGGCTGTATGGGCATCCCTTCAAGGTCTTTAAATGGAGAATGAATAGTTCCAATTGGTTTGAAAGTTACTTTATCGATATGCATTTAATTACACCTTATATTAAATGAAAATTAAAATAAATAAATTTTTTGTTAAGATTAAAATTCTTCCATTTCTTCCAGTTTCATTAAAGTTTCAACAGCTTTAACTTCAACTGGGATTCCTTCTTCCATAATGGCTGCAATTGGGTTTAAACCACCCGGAGTAACAATTCCAACATGATATCTTTCTATTTTGGCATTGTATACTAATTCACTTGGCTCCCCAATCTTCAATACTGAAAAACCAGATTTTCTGACTTTTTCTATTATTTCAACTGCATCTGGACGTGCAAGATATGGAATTTCTCTTAAGCTTGCAAGAATTCTTCCATTACCATTTAGAGTATCTAAAACTGATGTCATCTCTTTTGAAATGTAAATTTCATGAGGATCAAGTGAGGATCCACTATATGCTGTTAACTCAACAAAACGGGGACCTTTTTCTTCTATTTCAAGAATTCCGCCATATCTTGGTGTTGTTAATATATCATTTTTAGTCAGTATTCCATCAACTGTGAAACTGCAAACTGTTGCAATCCCTGTTTTATCTCCATCAGAATGAGGTAAAATTTTATAAAACTTACTTGTACAGTATTCAGGTTTAGATTTAAAGATGTCATCAATGATTTCAAGGGCATCGTCCAGGTCTTGATTGTTTACATAGGATACGTTTACTATAACGTTACCTGTTTGAGAATCTAAATCTAAATCTACGTTATATATAAGGTTCCATGCTTTTGAAAGTAAAAATTTGACTTTTTCGCTCGTTTCAGGCCCTGTTGTTTTTAAAACAGGTTTTGTAGAAGTTAACTTGGAGAGATCATTAAATTCCATTATGTTTTCAGCTAATTTGATATTAACATTGCATCCTGCTTCTTTTGCAGCACAAAGAGGAGCTATTCCTCCAGTTATGGCAATTCCTACCATATCCTCTTCTACAGGAACGCCTAAAACGGATTCTCCACTTTCACCAATTTTTAAAAGACCAGAGATACCTATTTTATGGTTCATTTCAAATAATTCAACTGCATTTTCCCTTGCTGCGGCAGGTATCATCCGGAAATTTGCAGGTATCATCCCATTACCTTCCCGGGCTACATTTAATACTGAAGTCATTTTTTTTGCTGTAAAAGCTTCAAGAGGAGTCATAGATGTCTTTTTATAGGCGATAAGTTCTGTAAATCTTATTGGTATATAATCTTCAACTTTTACAAGACCTCCGTATTGTGGAATGACGGGTATTCCCTGACTTAAAAGCATTCCATCTATTGTTGTACCGCAAACGGTGTCTAGTCTAATTTCTTTTTGGCTGGATTCGTTTTCTGATTTCATTTCAGAAATTTTAACATAAGGACTAACTGCAATATTTTTCCCAAATACTTCTTTAATTATGTCCATGACTTTCTTATCGTCAGTAATGCTGGATGTGTTAACAATTACGTTCCCTTTACCGCTCTTTGGATTTAGAGAAGTTTGATAAATCATTCCTTCAAATTTAGAAAAAGCAAAATCAACCTGATCATATATAAGGCCTTTTTCAAGCTCTTTTAATCCTTTCTCAGTAATTTCTCTACCTGCATATCCAATACGTTCTGTGAATCCTTTTTCGTCCAAGATACGCATGTGATAACGCACTGCTCGCTCTCCAAGGTTGTAACCTTTTCTCCTTAATTCTTCAGCGATTGTTTTTGCACCAAGAACTTTATTCTGGTCTGCAAGTATCCTCAGGATTTCTATCATTTTACGATCAGTTTCATCAGGCATTTCTTCACCAA
>JAEYSH010000201.1 GCA_023434825.1 Methanobacteriota archaeon
GTATATGGAGAGATTAAAAACACAGTTACACAGATTCAAAATGCTAGTCCAAGCATAGCTGCTGATGTCAATAATTTAAAAGCCGATTTCATGCAGAATAATATGCAAATAAATGAGATAGTCAAAAATAAGGATGTTCAAAATCTAATTGCTGATATTCTGCAGAATAAGAATGTTAGATCTCAGATACATGATCTAATCCAGAATAAAGATGTTCAAGATGAAATTAATAAATTAATGCAGAATAAAGACATTCAAACTGCATCTAATGTCTTAATGCGGAATAAAGAAATTAGTGAAGCTGTTAATGAAATAATTAACAATAAATAAAATTTTAAGAGGAAAATTTTTCCTCATATCTGTTTTTTAATTAAATTCCTTTTATATAGATTTATGATTATCTAAACCTATTTGGATAATTCTTAGATGTATTTATCAGATTTAGTAGATTCACCGTTTAATTGATTCAATATCTATTTTTTTTGTATTTATGGCTAAAAATTTATAGAATGAAAAACAAATAAATACACAAGGAGGGTTAATCAATGAAATATCGATGTATTGTTTGTGGTTATATATACGATCCAGAGAAGGGAGACGAACATTCCAAAATTGAGCCAGGTACATCTTTTGAGGATCTGCCTAAGAAATGGCGTTGCCCTAAATGTAAGGCAGGAAAATTCCTGTTTAAACCTGTAGAATGATTATTTTAAATTTTTTTTACTAAATTCAATGGTAGATATTATGGAAATTGAATTTAATGCAGAAAATATAGGAAAATGCCTCTGCATCCAGTGTCCAGTGCAGAAAAAAAGCCAGTGTATACATGATAAGCTAATACTCATCCAAGAGGGAGCATTGAGTTCTTCTTTAATTGAACCCACGGAATTTCCTGCGCTGCACTGCGCTTCAGGGATAGAGCACTGTTCTGATCTAGGCCGGGCAGAAGAATGTCAGTGTAAAAACTGTTCTATTTATGCAGAAAATGATCTGGAGACAGGAACTCCTAACCTTTACTTCTGCACAGATGGATCATCAACTTCCTGCTGTTTAGGTGAGGAAAATTTTGATGAAGGACAGGTTGCAGCGACGTTAAGGCATTACTACAGGCGTACTGATTAAATTCATTTTATTTTTTAAATTAAGAATTCATTTATTCTGATTTTTTCTCTTTTCAATTAAAATACTGGAATTAAACCAGGATTATTTCCAGTGATGCTTTCACCGCCGCTTGCAGTTACTATAAATGTATTTTCAATGCCCACCATTCCAATGTCTTTTATTCCATTTTTGGGCTCTACTGCAAATGTCATTCCTTCTTGAATGGGCATATCAAATCTTTTTGCAATTACAGGCAGTTCATCAACAAGTAGGCCTATTCCATGACCTAAAAACTTAACCTTGCGGTCACCAAAGCCCATGAAATTTTGTAAAAAATCATCATCTAAACTGTTAATTATCTGGTTATAAATTTCTGAAGGGATTGATCCAGGTTTTAACATTGCAGCTATTTCATTTTGCACATCCACACACTTATTGTGAATATCTATAGCTTGCTGTGGAAGAGAACTACCAAACATGTATGTCATGGTCTTATCTGTATTATAGCCCTCGACTCCACATCCAATATCTACGTATACAAGGTCTCCATTCCTTAATTTACGTTCACGGCTTCCAAGCAAAGGTACTGCCGGACTCATTCCATAGTTCCCGCTGGCACCGTCAAAATAAGATGGATAAATCGAACTTTCACCAAAACCAATGTGTCCAAGTACCATTTCTGTATCAAACATGCCAAAGCGGGTTATTCCTTGATATCCTTCATCTACCATGACCTTAAATAGCTCTGCTCCCAGATCGGCTTCACTCATTCCCTCAACCAGCATATCTGGTACAATATCCTCAAGCACATGTTGATGGATCTTACCTGCTTTTCTCATTAATTGGAGTTCATATTCACTTTTGACAGCTCTAACTGCAAAAACAGAGGTATCAACAGGTTTAAACTCTTTAAATGGGAAATGTTTTTGAAAACGCCCGTATAATGCCAGTGGAACCACTTCAGTTTCAAGATACACAGTATCTGGAAGTTTATCTATACTTTTTACAGCATCACGGAAGCTCCTCATAGATTTAATTTGAGGAAATAAAGATTCATAAGTCGCTCTTTCAAAGCTCCTCCGTATCCAGAATGTAGCTTCACCATCTCTGGGAATAATTAGCATTCCATCTTGCATTGTCCCGGTAAAGTAATATTGATTTATTTTACTGAAAATAACAGCTATTTCCCATTCTGGATTTGATACGTCCATATGTGTTTTAAAATGTGCCATACGGCTTTCTAATTCAGTTGAAGGTACTTTATTCATGGTTTACTCCCTACATTTTCGTTAATTATTTGGTACTTAACTAGTATCATGTGTATAACCTTACTTTTATAATGGTATTGGAAAAGTTCTAATAGATATAATTTTAAATTATCAACTGTTATTTATATTAAACATATACGGGGTTTTAAATGGAATCAAAGGAAAGAAATATAACTGAAGAAGATGTCATGGT
>JAEYSH010000202.1 GCA_023434825.1 Methanobacteriota archaeon
TTCCAATTGTATACGGCTAAATTTAGATGATGATTGCTTCTTTTCCTCTACTTGCATCATATAATCCTTTGCTTCAGGTAATGGAATAATAATATCTGATTTAATAGCAATTTTATCTCCAATCTTATATGGTTCAAGTTTTATACATGTTATGTCAATACCACTATCTCTCAACCAAAGAACTGAAGCAATGGTTTCTTCACGATAATCATTAGCAACTAGCATAATTCTAGGCTTATCATCAAAATCAGAGAATTCTGGATCATCAATAAAATCTGTTATTTCATCATCTATTTTATCTTTTAATTCTTTTTGATATTCTGCCATTATATCAGTAATTTGTTCCATATTTAGTGTAGAACAATATGCTGCGTAATGAATAGCTTGTAAATCAATGAATTTATCGGCTACGTCCCTTTTAAGCTCAATAATTACTAATTTACCTGTTTTATCAATGGCCAAAATATCTAAACGATTATCAGTCTTATCAAACTTATCATATTCCGTAGTTACTGTTAGTAATTCTTCACCTAAGATTTGCGGATATTCTGCAATCCATTCTTCCATATGTTTTCTTTCCCAAATCCCTAATTCAGAGAATTTAGACTCATCAATAAGCTCTTCAACCTCATTTTCTTTCCCAATTAAAAGAATCATTTAAAACTGCTCCTTATCATTTGCTATGGTTATAGATAGCATTAAGTCATTAATAATTCTTATTAAATAGTATGATTTTTAGAAATTCGTAATATAGCAATATAATGAAGAATATCACAATAATATAAATCAAGGGAAATTGATTTTAAAACTTACAAAATATATATCTAATATTCTGTATTCTATAGAATATTTTCAACTATTAAAATAAAATAAGGTATGCGTCAAATAAAAATAATAAATAGCTCCGTTTAACTAATTATAGAGTTTAATTTCAATTTACCATAACCTAAAATTTACATGAAAATTCTACTTTTGAAACACCAAATTTTACTAATTATAATTAGCAATGCCCACATCTAATATTTTAAATTAAAACTTGCTAATAATTATCTATTTTAAATTTAAAGCCACGTATACAATATCTACTTAGGCAGAGCAATTAATTATATAATTATAAAGATATTGAGGTGGTTTCATGAATAAAGAACAAACATCCATATACTTAGAATGGGAATACAAACAAGAATTAAAGGAAATCCAAGAAGAAATCCAAAAATCAGGCAATAACATTTCAATAAGTGAATTAGTCACGGAATCCGTTAAAATTATGCTTTCATTCTACAGAGATGAAGTTATAATGAATTTTAAGAAGCGTGACTATTACAAAAAGTAATATGGTAATTTGAAGTAAAATAGCTAGTTAATGTTATTGTGCACCCTCTAAAACTCTTTTTAGCCAATATATAAAATAAAGAAATCGTTTTCAAAAATTAATTTTTAAATTTATAAAATACTAATTATTAGTAAACGGCTTATTTTTTAATTTTAATTTAATATTAAACTTAAAACTAATTATTAGTAAATATAAAACCATTAAATTTATATAACTGGATAAATAATTAATATATAGTGAATATTGCCACGGAGGTGTGAACATTGTAAAGCAATATAAAAAAATGCAGCCCTAAGAGGCTGCGGAGGTGTAATAGATGTTTAATAATAATTTAAATCTTCGAGAAGAAGTATCTTTTGGTTTTAAAATATCAGATAAACAGGAACAATTCCAAGAAAGATGGACAAATACTATTGATTCGTTTTTAGAGCAGGATAAAAATATTATAATTAATAATGCACCAAATAGAATAGGTAAAACTATAACTACACTGAAATACTTCTTAGATAAAGGTTTAAAGGTTTTATATGTTTCAGATAGGCATAACCAGATTAATGAAGTAGATGCTAAACTCAATAGTGAAAGTTTCAGGCATTGGTTTGGATTAGATCAACTTTGTTCACAAAAATACAAATATAACAGAGAATTATTAATTAAAAATAATGTTTCCTCAAGATATTTGTGTAAAGATTGTATTGTAAAGAAAAATTGTGGATATATAAACCAATTTCAGCTAAGAGATATAAAAATGGTTGGTGCACCTAAAGAGTTTTTACAATCAAGTTATGTTGATAATTTCGCTCCAGATATAATTGTTTTTGATGAAATCATAGATAAAGGTAAAAAAATTGAACCTATCCTTCCAGAATTAGATAAAGAAATTTTTGAAGAGTTCGATCTAGAATATTATTATTACCCATATAACTATATAAAATCGTTTGTAGATAAAAAAGACTTTAATTTAGATAAAGAAATCTTAGAAGTTCTTAAAGATGATGCAAAGCTTATTTCTTTTGAATTTGAGGAAATTATATACAAAATCAAGTACAGAAATGTAACTAAGGATTATCATAAGATAGCAGACTTGTTAAAATTCATATTTAATATGAATACTACTGTTAAATATATTGAAATGTGCATAAATAATGGATATAATAATTTATTCGAAATTCCATTCATTTATGATGCATTCAAATTAATAGAAAAGCATAATTGTAAATTAATTTTATTAAATACATCTTTAGAACCAGAAATTTTCCAGATGTTGACTAATGGTTATGACAAAGAAATTCACGACCCCATAACGTTTGAATATCCTATAATTAACGATAAAAGCGTTTTATTACACTATAACAATAATGGGAGGTCTTTTTCGAAATCTACACTCTTTGAAACACATAAAAATGGTAAAAATAAAGTAAAAGTTAAAATAGATGACTCCATGAATCCTATCATTAACAAAGACACTTACGCACCTGAAATCTTTGATATGGTATTCTCAACCCTTGAACATTCTAAAAAATTAGAATTTAAGACTGGAATTATAACATTTAAGATTGCAACTCCCATATTTCACGATAAGGCGGATGTAATTGGTCATTTCGGAGGTCATCAAGGATCTGATCAATTTGATGATGTTGATGTTTTAATTATACTCGGTACTTTTAATCTCAACCCCGGAGCATTATATCAGAAATACCAATGTATCACTCAAAATTATCAAATAAACAAAAAGGATGACTGGATCAATTCAAGAAGAGTAAACGGTATGCGGCTTAGATATAGTGATAATGAGAAATTAAACCAGATTAAAACCTACAAACTAAATGAAGAACATGGTCAAGCAATTTTTAGAAGCGGTTCCCATGTCCAAGATAAGAAAATCGTTATTGCATTCGGATTAGTACCAGAAGGTGTTGAAAAAACACTCACTTATAGTACAATAAAAAGTAAAAAAGGCCTTAAAATAGCACTAACAAAACTATTTAAAAAATTCCAAACTCAATAATAACCGTTAATCAATCTTTTTAAATGATTTTAACAGTTATTATTCCTATTTTATTTATATAGAATATAAAATTTTTATAATATTCTTTTATATTCGACATTTATCAAACAACATTATAAACCAGTTAATTAATTATTAAACTGCCATAACTTCTTTATTTTGGATAATTAATTTTATTAAGATAATTAAGCCTTCGAGAGACATTCACTACAATTTATCCGTACATAACATTTGTAATAAAATTGCCAAAAATCGTTAATATGATGAAAATATTCTAGTGAACGTTTAGAGTTACAACCCTCCTAAAAAGAAATCTACTTCAGAGACAGACTCTCAATCTACAAATCCTAAAATTAAAAGTTTAATACTAATAATAATTAATTAATATATAATTTGCATAAGGGGGAAACTATGAAATGAGCTATTTAAAATGCGACAAATGTGGAGGATATTACGAGTTACAGGAAGGGGAATCAGCAGATGATTTCAATAGTTGTGAGTGTGGAGGCAAATTAAAGGAAATTGAAAGCATTAATGCCCCTGAAACCCAAAAAAAAGACGAAGAAATTAAATATAGCATGTGGACAGGTAAACCTTTAAACAAATCTGATAATTCAAATTCAGTTAAAAAACCTCCAGTAAAGCCTAAAGAACCAGAAAAAGAAAAAATAAATGAATGCTCTAATTGTGGTACTGAAAATCTGGAATCAGCCAAATATTGTACTAAATGCGGGAGTAGCTTAGGAGCAAATATCTGTCCAAACTGCAAAACCGAAAACCCAAAAGATGCACAGTTCTGTCAAGAATGTGCCAGAAATTTAAAGCCTAAAACAGAAATATCTAAACCATTAGTTGATGAATTAGAAAAGAAAAAAGGATTAGACATTGGAGAAGCTATTGTAATTTGCCTTTTTTCACCAATTGCTGGAGCAATAGGTTTTCTTGTCTGGCATGATAAAAAGCCACAGAAAGCACAACAATCATGTTTAATTGCAGTATTAGCTTTTGTTATATTGCTTCTTGCATATTTTGCATATATATTTTATACGGCCTATTTTAGTACTACAAGTTCACTAGATACTAATTCAGATGTACAATTAGCAAGAAGCAGTATTAATTTAATTTCAATATTATTTATAGGTGGTTAAACTGGAGGATAAAGAATTTACATTTGTATTGTGTCATCAAATGCCTGAAAGGTCATTTCATTACAACGGTAAGCAATTTCCAGTATGTGCAAGATGTACAGGTATCTTTTTTGGATATTTAACACTTCCCATTTTCCATTTTAACATTATCCAGCCTTCTGTACTATTGATTGTTGCTTTAATGATCCCACTGCTTATAGACTCAATTACACAAGCTATGGGCTACAGAGAAAGTAATAATGTTCTTAGATTTGTAACAGGAGTATTAGCAGGTTCAGCACAAGTAGCATTAGTAGTTTTAATTGCAAGGTTCATGTTACTTTTAGTGCATGGTTAGAAAAGATATTTGGACTTTGAAATGTTAAAAAATAGCTCTAAAAGCCTCTAGAAATATATATTAAATAAGTTATTTTTGAAAGTTTTAAACACAAATAAAGGAATTAAATAGTTCCATATTATATTTAGAAGTTTTAAATCTGCAATTAAAGGAAATAGATATAATTATGTATCTAACCTATAGATTTTCGATTTTTATAAAATTTTTGTCTTCGGTTCCCATGAATTATGCAAATTCTGTATACAATAAGCCTGTTCCGGCAACTATCAAACCCTAAATCAAAAGTAATTTAATCTTATTCCATTTCAACTTCTGAAATAAGATCATTCAAATAATTATCAGCTTTTTTATGTTCACTTAAACCCATTGCTAACTTTTCTTTAAGGGCATTTTGTCCTGAATCTTGAGAGTTAATATATAAAATTAAATCATCGAAAAGATCATCTAGCTCTCCATTATCCCACTTTATAGGCTTAGAATAACCCAATTTCCACTTTAAGAATTCTTCATCAGTAGAGTCTTCATAAATCCATATCTTATCAGTAGCCTTAGAAGATTCATAAAATCCTTTTTCAGCTTTCAATTCTTCTTTTTCTTTCTCATTTTGAGGTTCACTTACTAAATGAAACTTTAAAAACGTTTCAACTTCAACAATATTTTCTAATGGAATTGTAACATTTTCATTAGCCAAGTATCTAATTTTAAGAAAACTATTTTGATCCGACAATTGGTTAATATTTCCTTTTAATTTTTCCGTATAATATTTGATTGCTTTGGAATATTTCTCATTTTCTGCAATTAAATATAGTTCATTTAAATTTTGAACCATAATATCTTTATAATACTTCTTTAATGCCTCAATCCATAATGTTTCTTCATTATTTAAATCTCTAAATTTGATCTCATTTTTATCTTCAATTTCTCTCATTCGATAAATAAAGAGCTTATTAAGCTTTTTTCTAGCCATCTTAGATTTTTTAATGTCATTATCAGGTAAATCATTAATTAAATTCCTAATTTCTAAATGATCCTTTTTAACGAGACTAAAAATTATAAAGTCTGATTTAAAAGCTTGTCTCCTCTCATTTTCTGATTTAGGAAGATGTCCATCATAATCAATTATGTTTTTATCAATAAGCCTAATAATTGACTCATTTAAAGTCGTATTTCTACCTTTAAGTGTTTTTCCCAAAGGTAATTCATCATCGATTTTTTCTTTTAATTTTTTTCCAGATAGTGGTCCATTTTCCAATACTGTTATGATTAAATCATCTAATGAAGGCTTTTTTGACATTTCAATTCCCACCTTTTCTATTATATGTGATTATATCACTTAAAACATCCGATTTCTTGAACACATTGTGATCCACTATATTAAACCGGTGGGCGATAAGAATTCAGATTTACCCACACTAAATAACAAAAGGAGTTAGGAAATGTTTAAAACAGAAAATATTACCGAATCAGAAGAAAAAGAACAAAAATGTCTAAAACCAATTGAAAAAGATGAAATAAAA